>NZ_AP019365.1:3814166-4123833 GCF_033095865.1 Pseudomonas sp. KU43P
TACCTGCTCGCCACAGCGCACCGCCGGTGCGTCGGGTGTGCGCTGGGCCCAACCGGCGATCAGTTCGTGGACCAGCGGCTCATGGGCCGTGACTTCGGGCAGGGCGTTCCACGCCTGCAACTGCGCCCAGGCCTCTGGTTCGTGCAGTTCGAAGTCACACACCCGGGCTTGGGGTTGCTCGGCGATCTGCGCCAGCAAGGCCTCGAAATGCCGGCGCCAGCGCTCGATGCTGGCGGCGCTGAACAGGTCGGTGGCGTAGCTGATCTCGCAACGCAGCCGGCCGGCGGAATCCTCGGCGGTGTCCAGGGCCAGGTCGCAATCCACCGCGCGCATCAGCGGTGCCAGCGACTCCATGGCCACGCCATCGAGGGCCTGCAGGGCATCGGTGTCATGCCACTGGTGGTTGTAGATCACCTGGAACAGCGGGTTGTGGCTCAGGCTGCGGGTCGGCGCCAGGGCCTCGACCAGCTGTTCGAACGGCAGGTCCTGGTGGGCCTGGTCGGCCAACGCGCCCTGGCGCACCCGGGCCAGCACACTGTCGAAGCTGTCGCGGCCATCGAGTTCGGTACGCATCACCAAGGTGTTGACGAAGAAGCCGATCAGGCGTTGGCTTTCGCCGTTGCCACGCCCGGCCACCGGCACGCCGACGCGCAGGTCGGGCTGCCCGGTGTAGCGGTACAGCTGTACCTTGAACGCCGCCAGCAACAGCATGAACAGTGTCGCGCCATGGGCCTGGGCGACCTTGCGCAGCGCCCCGGCCAACGCCTCGGGCAGGTCGAAGCAGAGCACCGCGCCCTGCCCGCTGGGGCGCGCCGGGCGTTGGTGATCGGCGGGCAGTTCCAGGGTCGGCGCCTCGCCACCCAGGCGCTGCAGCCAGTATTCCAACTGGCGCTCGCCCTCCCCGGCCGACAGCAGCTTGCGCTGCCAGGCGGCGCAATCGGCGTATTGTGCGGTCAGCACCGGCAGTTCGCTGCCAGTGCCACGGCAATGGGCGTTGTAGCCGCGGGTGAACTCATCCACCAGCAGGTTCATCGACCACCCATCGGCGACGATATGGTGCACGCCCAGCAGCAAGCGGTAGTGCTCGGCGCCCAGGCGCAGCAAGGTCACCCGCAGCAAGGGGCCCGCCGCCAGGTCGTACGGGGTGATGGCGCAGGCCATGCCCAGTTGCTCGGCACGGGCCTCGCGCTCGGGCGCCGGCAACGCGGTCAAATCTTCATAGGCCAAATCCAGCTCGGCCTCGGGCTCGATCAGCAACTGCGGCTGGCCTTCCACCTCGTGGAAACGGCTGCGCAGGTTCTCGTGACGGGCGACGATGGCGCGCAGCGAGGCGGCCACCGCCTCGGGGTCTACTGGCCCGTTCAGTTGCACGGCGCGGTGCAGGTTGTAGGTCGCTGCCTGGGGATCGAGCTTCCAGATGAACCACTGCCGGCTCTGCGCCGCCGACAGCGCCAGGGCGCCATCGCGGGGCAGGCTCGGCACCGGCAGCCGGCGCACGTTGACACCGGCGGCCACCAGCTTGGCCAGGAACAGTTGCTGCTTGTCCTGCGGCAGTTGCGACAGGCGAGCGCCGATGGCCAGCAACTCGCGGTCCTGCGCCGCTACCTTGGGTTCGAGGACACTACTCATTCAGCCTGCTCCAGTTCTTCCAGCAAATCGTTCATGAAATCCACTTCCAGCAAATCGTCAGCGGCCGGCGGCGCGCTCTCCAGCCGTGCGGCAAGGGCGCCGACGCTGGGGTGATCGAAGAACTCGTGCATCGCCAGGTCCACGCCCAGCACCTCGCGCACCCTCGACACCAGCCGGGTGAGCAGCAGCGAGTGGCCGCCCAGTTCAAAGAAGTCGTCGGTGCTGCCCACCCGCTCCAGCCCCAGGACTTCGCACCAGATCGCCGCCAGCTGGCGCTCCAGCGCGGTGGCCGGCTCCACGTGCTGACGGGCCTGCCAGTCGGGGGCAGGCAGGGCCTTGCGGTCGAGCTTGCCGTTGGGGGTCAGCGGCATCTGCGCCAGCACCAGCACCTGGGACGGCACCATGTAGTCCGGCAGCGCCGCCTGCAGCGCCTGCTTGAGCTGTGCCGCCAGCTGCGGCGCATCGTCCGCCTCTGCATAGCCCACCAGCACCGTACCGGCCGGGCCCGGGCGCGCCACCACCGCCGCCTCGCGCACACCGGCGCAGCGACGCAGGCAGGCCTCGATCTCGCCCAGCTCGATACGGTGGCCGCGGATCTTCACCTGCTGGTCGATACGCCCGATGTACTCCAGCGCTTTGCCGCGCCAGCGCACCAGGTCACCGGTGCGGTACAAACGCCCGCCCGCGGTACCGAACGGGTCGGCGACGAAGCGTTCGGCGGTCAACCCCGGACGGCGGTGGTAACCACGGGCCAGGCCCGCACCGCCGATGTACAGCTCGCCGGCCACGCCGTCGGCGGCCGGCTCCAGGCTGTCGTCCAACACATGCAGCGAGGTGCCGGCGATGGCTTCGCCGAGCAACACCTGCGCTGCCTGCTGCCCCAGACGCATGCGCGCCGACCAGATGGTGGTCTCGGTGGGGCCGTAGAGGTTCCACAACTCCCCCACCACGCCTTGCAGCCGCGCCGCCAGGTCACCGGCCAGTGCCTCGCCGCCGCACAAGGCGCGCAGCCCTTGCAGGCTGGCGAAGCGCGGGTGTTCGGCGAGCATGCGCCAGTTCGACGGCGTCGCCTGCACGCAGCCCACGCCCTGGGCTTTGATGAAGTCCAGCAGCCGGCCGGCGTCGCGCGCCATGGTACGGTCAGCCATGACCACGCTGGCGCCTTGCAGCAGCGGTAAGTACAGCTCCAGCGCGGCGATGTCGAACGACAGCGAGGTCAGCGCCAGCATCTTTTCGCCGCTGGCCAGCCCTGGCGCCTCGGCCATGCTCAGCAGGAAGTTGGCCAGCGCGCCGTGGCGCACCGCCACACCCTTGGGCAGGCCGGTGGAGCCGGAGGTGTAGATCACATAAGCCAGTTGCTCGGGGTCGATGCTCGGCAACGCTGTCGACTCGTCGCCAGCCAGTGCCAGCTGATCGAGGCACCAGCGTTGCTGGCCGGCGGCCGCCTCTGGCAGTTGAGGGAGCAATGCGCTGTGGGTGAGCAGCAGCTGTGCGCCACTGTCGTCAAGCATGTGACGCAGGCGCTGGGCCGGGAACTCCGGGTCCAGTGGCACGTAGGCGGCGCCAGCCTTGAGCACGGCAAGCAGGGTCACCAGCAGCTGCACATCGCGCTCCAGGCACACCGCCACCAGGCTGTCGGCACTCACACCGTGGGCCAGCAAGTGCCGGGCCAGGCGTGTGGAGGCTTGATCCAGGCTGGCATAGTCAAGGCTTGCCAGCCCATCGCTCACCGCGCACGGCGCGCCGGCACGGCGCACTTGGTCAGCGAACAGTGCTGGCAGCGTCAGCCCGGCACCCAGCACCGGCTGTTGCACGCTACGGGCCAGGGCATGGCTGCGGGCCTCTGCCGACAACATGGCCAATTCGCCCAGGCGCCGCTGTGGATCCCCCGGGATGCTGCGCAGCAGCTCGCCCAGGTGCTCGGCCAATTGCGTCAGCGTGGCGTGGCTGAACGCCTCGGCGCGTGCCGCCAGGTTCAGTTGCAAGCGCTCACCCGGGTTGACGGTCAAGGTCAGCGGGTAGTGAGTGGACTCGCGCTGGCTGACGCCAGTGATGCCCAGGCGCTGTATGGCCTGGCTGCGCAGGGCCGCATCCACCGGGTAGTTCTCGAACACCAGCAAGGTGTCGAACAGCGATTGCCCGGCAGTACCGGCCCAGCGCTGCACGTCGTAGAGCGGCACATGGGCGAGCTCTTGCAATGCCAAGGTTTCGTTCTGCAAGCTCTGCAGCCAGTCGCCCAGCGAGTTGTGCGCCACCGGCTCTGCGATCAACGGCAGGGTATTGATGAACAGCCCCAGCATGTCGCCGCTGCCGGCCAGTTCCGCCGGGCGCCCCGACAGGGTGGCGCCGCAGCAGACTACGCGTTGCCCGCTGTGGCGTTGCAGCAACAGCAGCCAGGCGGCCTGGACCAGGGTGTTGAGGGTGACCCGCTGGTTGCGGGCAAAGTTTGTCAGGGCCTCGGTCAGCGCCGCGTCCAGCTGCACGTCCAGGCTGTGGTAGCCGGTGCTGCCCGCAGGTACCGATGCGTTGCCGGCCAGCAGGGTCGGTGCATCGAGCTGCGCGGTGCGGGCTTTCCAGAAGGTTTCGCCGCGTTGCGAGTCCTGACGCTGCAGCCAGGCGATGTAGTCGCCATAGCGGCCAGCCGGTGCTTGCGGGGTTTCGCCCACGTAGTGACCCAGCCATTGCTCGATCAACCGCGCGCTGCTCCAGCCGTCCAGCAGCAGGTGGTGGTAGGTCCACACCAGCCGATGGCGACCGTTGGCCAGGCGCAGCAGCGCCACCCGTTGCAGGGCCGGCTCGGCCAAGTCGAATGGCAGGGCCCGCTGCTGGCTGGCGAAGGCTTCCAGTGCCTCGGGGCTGCAATCGTGGCCGCGCCAGTCATGCTCTTCCCACCGCTGGGGCACCTGGCGATAGACCAGTTGCAGCGGCTGCGTCAGGCCTTCCCAGGCGAAACCGCTGCGCAGGATGGGGTGGCGCTCGATCAGTTGCTGCCAGCCCGCGCGCAGCTGCTGCGGCTCGACATCGTCCAGGTCGAAGGCCAGCTGGTTGATGTATACGCCCTCACCGGCGCCGCTCAGGCCATGGAACAGCATGCCCTGCTGCATCGGCGACAAGGGGTAGGCGTCTTCCAGGTCTTCGCGGGCCATCGGCAACCGCGCCCGGTCGGCGGCGCACAGCTGCTCCAGACCGTTGCTGACCACGGCCGTACCGGCGGCGGTCAATTGCCCGGCCACCTTGGCCAGGCGGCGGATAGTCTGCTGCTCGAAAAGATCACGCGGGGTCAGTGCCAGGCCCGCTTCACGGGCGCGGGCAACCACTTGCACCGAGACGATGGAGTCACCGCCCAGCTCGAAGAAGTTGTCCTCGGCACCTACCTGCGGCAGGTTCAGCACCTGTTGCCAGATCGCGGCCAGGGTGCACTCCACATCGCCCTGCGGCGCCACGTGCTCGCGCACCTGCAGCTCCGGTTCAGGCAGTGCCTTGCGGTCGAGCTTGCGGTTCGGCGTCAGCGGCATGCGCTCCAGGCACATCAGCCGCGCCGGCACCATGTAGTCCGGCAGCTGCGCCTGCAGGCGCTCGCGCAGGGGCGCCAGCAGCGCCTCGTCGTCGGCCACCACGTAGCCCACCAGTTGCCCATGGCGCGCCACCACGGCGGCTTCGCGCACACCCGGCGCGGCCAGCAGGCAGGCTTCGATTTCCCCCAGCTCGATACGGAAACCGCGGATCTTCACCTGCTGGTCGATGCGACCCAGGTATTCCAGTGCGCCATCGGCGCGGCGGCGCACCAGGTCGCCGGTACGGTACAGGCGCTGACCGCTGCCGAACGGGTCGGCCACGAATCGCTCGGCGGTCAGGCCTGGGCGGTCGTGGTAACCACGGGCCAGGCCTTCGCCGCCGATGTACAGCTCGCCCGCCACACCCAACGGCAACGGTTCGAGGTCGTCATCCAGCACATGCAACGCCGTGTGGGCCAGGGCTTCGCCCAGCATCACCGGCTGCTGCCCTTGCAGGTGGCAGCGGGCCGACCACACCGAAGTTTCGGTCGGGCCATAGAGGTTCCACAGGCCGCCCGCCACGGCGATCAGACGCTCGGCAAGGTCCGTCGGCAGCGCTTCACCGCCACACAGCACCTGGCGCCCGGCCAGCGCCGGCAGGCGTGGGTGGTCGGCCAGCATGCGCCAGGTCGAGGGCGTGGCCTGGATCGCGGTGACCTGCTGCTGTTCGATCTGCGCCCACAGGCGCTCCGGGTCGCGCGCCGTGTCACGGTCCACCAGCACCACGCTGGCGCCGAGTGTCAGGGGCAGGTACAGCTCCAGCACGGCAATGTCGAACGACAGCGACGTCAGCGCCAGCATGCGCCCATCGGCGGCCAGGCCCGGGGCCTGCGCCATGCTGGCCAGGAAGTTGCCCACGCCCGCGCGGCGCACGGCCACGCCCTTGGGCTTGCCGGTGGAACCGGAGGTGTAGATCACGTAGGCCAGGTGGTCGCCCCGGGCCTGCAATGGCGGGTTGCTGTCACGGCCATCTTCGGCCAGTTGATCCAGCCACCAGCACTCGGCTGCGGCGCCCAGCGCCTGCAGCGCCGGTTGCAGTGAGCGTTGGCTCAGCAGCAGCGGCGCGCGGCTGTCGTCGAGCATGTGACGCAGACGTTCGGCCGGGAACTCGGGGTCCAGCGGCACATAGGCGCCACCGGCCTTGAGCACCGCCAGCAACGCCACCAGCAGTTGCGGGGTACGTTCCAGGCAAACACCTACGCGCACATCCGGGCCTACGCCGGCAGCCTGCAGGCGGTGGGCCAGCTGGTTGGCGCGGCGGTTCAGCTCGGCGTAACTCAACGCCATTTCGCCCTGACGCACGGCAATGGCTTCAGGCACACGGGCAGCCTGCTGCTCGAACCGCTCGACCAGGTCGAAGGCGCCGATGCCGTGGCTGCTCGCCGCGCCGGCTGCCAGCACCTTGGAGCGCTCGGCAGCGGTCAGCAGCGGCAGTTGGCCCAGCTGTCGCTCGGCGCTTTCGCACAACGCCCCCAGCAATTGCTGCAGGTGCCCGTTCAGCCGCTCGATGGCCGGCGCGTCGAAGCGCGCGCGGTCATAGCTGTAGCAGAAGCTCAATGCCTCGCCCTGGTTGACCAGCAGCATCAGCGGATAGTTACCCTGCTCACGGCTGACCAGATTGGCGAACCGTGGTCCGTCGCCCTGGCCGCCCAGCATGGCAGTGTCCAGCGGGTAGTTCTCGAATACCAGGACCTGGTCGAACAACCCCTGCCCGGCCTGACCGGCCCACCGCTGGATATCGTACAGCGCGCTGTGCTCGTGCTCGCGCACCGCCACGCCCAGGGCTTGCACCTGCTCCAGCCACTGGCCGACGGTGAGCTGCGCCACGGGGCTGGCCACGACCGGCAGGGTGTTGATGAATAGGCCCAATTGCTGCTCGATGCCCGGCAACTGCGCCGGGCGCCCGGCGACGGTGGCGCCAAAGGCCACGCAGTCCTGCCCGGTGTAGCGCTGCAACAGCAGCAGCCAGGCGGCCTGCATCAGGCTGCTCAAGGTCACCTTGTGCTGGCGGGCGAACTGCCGCAGGCGCTCGCTGGCAGTGGCCGGCAAGGTCGAGCGGTGCTCGGCGGTGCCGCTACCCGGCTGCTCCAGCGCCACGGCACCGGCCAGGGCGGTCGGCGCCTGCAGCGGCGCCAGTTGGCCGCGCCAGAACTGCTCGCTGGCATCCGCGTCGCGTTCGGCCAACCAGGCGATGTAGTCGCGGTACTGGCCCAGCGGTGTCGGCAGCGCCTGGCCTGCGTAACGCTGCATCACTTCGGCGAACAGCTGCGCCTGGCTCCAGCCGTCCAGCAACAGGTGGTGGCAGGTCCACACCAGGTGATGGCGGCCGGCGCCGGTGGCGACCAGCAGCAGGCGCATCAGCGGGGGATGCTGCAGGTCGAAGGGGCGTCGCTCGGCGACAGCCAGGGCTTCCAGGTCGCCACCACTGGTTTCGTGCCAGGCCAGCTCGACATGGCGCAGCACGGCTTGCAGCGTTTGACCCGCCGCGGTACCGACAAAGACGGTGCGCAGCGCAGCATGGCTGTCCAGCGCGGCCTGCCAGGCCGCGCGCAGGCGCGCCGTGTCCAGGCCTTCGGCATCCATGCGCACCTGGTTGATGTAGCTGCCGTCGCCAGGTTGATACAGGCTGTGGAACAGCATGCCCTGTTGCATCGGCGACAATGGGTAGAGGTCCTGCACCTGGTCGATCGGCAGCTCCAGGGCGTCGAGCTGCGCCTGGTCGAGGCCGGCCAGGGGGAAGTCCGACGGCGTGGCACCGCCGGCACCGGGGGCCAGGCAGTGGGCGACCAGCGCCTGCAATTCGTCCTCGAACAGCGCCACCAGTTGCGTCAGGCCCTGGGCATCGAGCTGTTGCGGGCTGAAGGTGAAGCCCATTTGCAGGCGGCCGTCGTTGACGCCGCCGTCGATGGACAGCCAGTTACCCAGCGGCGCGCCAGGGTCCTGGCTGTCGCCGCAGGACTGGTCGGCCCGGCGCATGCCGGCGCCGAAGCTGGCATCGAACTGCCCCAGGTAGTTGAAGGTGACGCGTGGCTGCGGCCGCGCCGCCAGTTGCGCGCGCACTTCGGCCGGAGCCAGCTGTTGCAGGAGGCCGAAGCCCAGGCCGTTGTCCGGAACCTGGCGCAACTGCTCCTTGAGGGTCTTGAGGGTGTGGCCAAGGTCGTCGCCGGCGGCCAGGCGTACCGGATAGGTCGCGGTGAACCAGCCTACGGTGCGGCTCAGGTCGAGACCGGCCAGGTGCTCTTCGCGGCCGTGGCTTTCCAGCTCCACCAGCAGCTCGTCCTGCGCGCTCCAGCGCCGCCAGGCCCGCGCCAGGGCGCACAGCAGCAGGTCGTTGACCTGGGTGCGGTAGGCGCCCGGGGCATCGCGAAGCAGCTGGCGCGTCAGTGGCTCGTCCAGTTGCATCGGCAGCGTGATGGCTTCGCCCGCCGGCGCAGGGCCGTCATGGCGGATACCGGGGAAGTCGGCCGGGGCTTCGCCCAGTTGCGCCAGCCACCAGGGCAGTTGCGCCAACGTCTCGGCAGCCTGGGCGCGCTGGCCCAGAAAGCGCGTCCAGTCGCCGAAGGCATGGCTGCGCCGTGGCAGGCTGGCGGCCGGGTTGGCCAGCAGCTGTTGCAGATCCTCCAGCACGATGCGCCACGACACACCGTCCACCACCAAGTGGTGCGCCACCAGCAGCAGTCGCTGGCCGGCGCCGCGCACGTCGATCAGCACCGCGCGCAGCAGCGGGCCGGTGGTCAGTTCGAGGCTTCGCTGGGCCTGGTCGGCAATGGTCAGCATGGCCTGCTCGTCCTCGGCCTCGCGTACCCACAGCTCGACCGCCTCGGCTTCCTCGTAGGCGGCCTGCCAGCCTTGCTCACCCTCGGTGAAGTGCAGGCTGAAGGCGTCGTGGTGGGCAACCACGGCGTTCAGCGCATGCGCCAGCTGCGTGGCAGCCAGTGGCACCTCGAGGGCCAGCAGCAGGGCCTGGTTCCAGTGCCCACGCTGCGCCATCGGCGTTGCGAAGAAGCGCTGCTGGAACGGCGTCAGGGCAATAGCCCCGCGCTCGGCACGCGCCACACCTGCACCCTGCTCTGCCAAGGGCGTCACTACCTGGGCCAGCTGGCGCAAGGTCTGGTGACGGAACAGCTCGCGGGGACCGAACTGCCAGCCAGCCTGGCGTGCGCGGCTAGCCACCTGGATAGCGATGATCGAATCGCCGCCGAGCTCGAAGAAGTTGTCCAGGGCGCCCACCGGGTCGATACCCAGCACTTCGCTCCAGATGCTGGCCAGGGCCTGCTCCACTTCGCCCTGCGGGGCGTCATAGGCTCGCTCGACCAGCACCGGTTGCGGCAGGGCCTTGCGGTCGAGCTTGCCGTTGGCACTCAGCGGCATCTGCGCCAACACGATGACCTGCGCCGGCACCATGTAGTCGGGCAGCGCTTCGCCCAGGCGCAAGCGCAAGGCATCGGCAAGACCGTCAGCGGCGTCGGCCACCACGTAGCCCAGCAGTTGTTTGCCGCCAGCAGTGGCCTCGCTGACCACCACCACCGCCTCGCTGACGGCCGGATGCTCGAGCAGGCGAGCCTCGATTTCGCCCAGCTCGATGCGCAGGCCGCGGATCTTCACCTGGTGGTCGATACGCCCCAGGTACTCCACGGCGCCGTCGTCGCGCCAGCGCGCCAGGTCACCGGTGCGGTACAACCGCCCGCCGTGGCCGAACGGGTCGGCAACGAAGCGTTCGGCGGTCAGGCTTGGGCGGCCCAGGTAGCCGCGAGCCAGGCCCACGCCACCGATGTACAACTCGCCTGGCAAGCCGCTGGCCACGGGCTGCAACTGACCGTCGAGCACGTACAGGCGCAGGTTGGCGATGGGCCGGCCGATCGGCACGCTGCCCAGGCCCGGGGCGTCGTGGCAGGCCCAGTGGCTGACGTCGATGGCCGCTTCGGTCGGGCCGTAGAGGTTATGCAGGCCGGCGTCGCTCTGGGCCAGGAAGCGCTGTTGCAGATCCAGCGGCAGTGCCTCGCCGCTGCACATCACCAGGCGCAGGTTGGGGCAGCCGGCGAGGGATTCGCTGGCCATGTAGGCTTGCAGCATCGACGGCACGAAGTGCAGCACGCTGATGCGATGGCCTGCGATCAGCGCCTTGAGCTCGGCGGGGTCGCGGTGGGCACCGGGCGGCGCCATCACCAGGGTGGCGCCAGTCATCAACGGCCAGAAGAACTCCCATACCGAGACGTCGAAACCGAACGGCGTCTTCTGCAGCACCCGGTCGCGAGCATCGAGGGCGAACGTGGCCTGCATCCACTGCAGGCGGTTGCACAGGGCGGCGTGGCTGTTGCCCGCGCCCTTCGGCCGGCCGGTGGTGCCGGAGGTATAGATGCAGTAGGCGAGCTGGTCGGGCTGGCTGAGCAGGCTCGGGTTACTGTCGGGGCTGTCGGCAAAGCGCGCGGCGTCGCCGTCCAGGCACAGTACTTCGCGATCCCCGGCTGGCAGGCGTGCCAGCAGGTGCTGCTGGGTGAGCAACAGGCTCGCACCGCTGTCCTCGAACATGAAGGCCAGGCGCTGGTCGGGCTGGTCCGGGTCCAGCGGTACGTAGGCAGCGCCGGCCTTGAGCACGGCCAGCAGGGCCACAACCATTGCCTGCGAACGCTCGGCGAAGATCCCCACCAACTGCTCAGGCCCCACCCCACGGCTGCGCAGGTAATGGGCAAGGCGGTTGGCCTGGGCGTTGAGCTCGGCGTAGCTGAGTTCGACGCCGTCGGCG
The DNA here is from genome assembly GCF_033095865.1 of Pseudomonas sp. KU43P. Classification (NCBI taxonomy): domain Bacteria; kingdom Pseudomonadati; phylum Pseudomonadota; class Gammaproteobacteria; order Pseudomonadales; family Pseudomonadaceae; genus Pseudomonas; species Pseudomonas sp. KU43P. The sequence continues at coordinate 3,825,093 of NZ_AP019365.1, forward strand.
ATCAGTGCCGTGGCCTGTGGCGTGGCGGCCGCCTGACGTTCGATGAGCACCTGCAGGGACTGGGGCTGGCGGTAGTCGACGGCGGTAGCGTTGAAGTCTTCGACCACCTGGCGCTGCTCGTGGCTGTCGAGCATGGCCAGGTCGCCCAAGGCGGTATCGGGGCGCGCGGCGCAATCGGACAGCAGGCGCAAGAAGTGCCCGCGCAGGCGCTCGATGCGCGCCGCGTCGAACAGGTCGGTGGCGTAGGTGAAGGCGCCGCGCAGCAGGCCGCCGGCCATTTCCTCGGTGTCCAGGCTGAGGTCGAACTTGGCCACTTCGGGGGTGGCCACCTCAAGCCAGGCGTTCAACCCAGGCAGACCGGCAAGGGTAGCTTCGCCGCGCTGCTCGTGGTTGAACATCACCTGGAACAGCGGGTTGCGGCTCAGGCTGCGCTCCACGCCCAGGGCATCCACCAACGCTTCGAAGGGCAGGTCCTGGCAATCCTGGGCGGCGGCCGCCGCCTGGCGGACGTTGTCCAGCAGCGTGCGAAACGGCAGGCGCGCGTGGGGCGTGCTGCGCAGCACCTGAGTGTTGACGAAGAAGCCGATCAACCCCTGGACTTCCGCACGTTGGCGGTTGGCCACCGGTACGCCGACCAGCAGTTCCTGCTGGCCGGTATAGCGGTGCAGTACCGCCTTGAAGGCCGCCAGCAGCACCATGAACAGGCTGGTGCCGCTGGAAGCGGCCAAGGCCTTGAGCTGTGCGCTCAGCGCCTGGGGCACCTCAAAGCCCAGGCTCGCGCCACGCTGGCTGATTTCAGCCGGGCGCGCGCGGTCGGCGGGCAACTCGAGGATCGGCGGGCGCTCACCCAGCGTGGCACGCCAGTAGGCCAACTGCCGCTCGCCCTCACCGGCTTCCAGCCAGTTGCGCTGCCACAGGGCGTAATCGGCGTACTGCACGGCCAGCGCCGGCAACTGCGGCGTTTGGCCCTGCAACTGAGCGGCGTAGCCTTGGGCAAGCTCGTCGAGCAGGATCTGCATCGACCAGCCGTCAGAGATGATGTGGTGCATGGCCAGCAGCAGGCCGTGGCGCTGCTCGCCCAGGCGCACCAGCGTGACGTGCAGCAGTGGCCCCTGGTGAAGGTCGAAGGCCTGGCCGGCGGCAACCTGCAAGGCGGCTTTCAAGGCCGCTTCAGGGTCGGCGCTGGCGCTGACGTCGCGCTGAGCCAGGGCAACGCCTGCGGCGGCGCTCACCACCTGGGTCAGCTGGCCGTCCGTTTCGGCAAAACGGGTGCGCAGGATTTCGTGGCGCGCCACCAGGGCATCCAGGGCTGCTTGCAAGGCAGTGACATCCAGCGCGCCGTCCAGGCGCAGGACACCCGCCTGGTTGTAGGCTGCAGAGCTGCGGTCGAGCTGCCACAGGGTCCACAGGCGGCGCTGGGCATAGGAGGCAACCACGGGTGCCTGGGCGTCCGCGCGCGGCGGGATCGGCAGGCTTTCCAGGCTCATGCCCTGGGCCTTGAGCTTTTCGCCCAGGGCGCGGCGTGCGGCCGGGTCCAGCTCGGCGAAGCGCCGGGCCAGGGCGAGGGAACGGTCCGCGACAGTCATGGTGCCTCCACTTCGGCGAACAGGTTTTCCAGGGCGTCCAGGTCGTTGCCTGGGGCCTGTTGCAGCTCGGCGACCTTGGCGGCGAAGCGCTCCAAGGTTTCGCCCTCGAAGAACAACCGCAGCGGCAGTTCGATGCCCATCTGCTCCTGCAACCGCGCACGCAAGCGTGTGGCCAGCAGCGAGTGCCCGCCCAGGGCGAAGAAGTTGTCCTGCAGCCCTACCCGCTCGACCCCGAGCGCCTCCTCCCAGACACCGGCGAGAAGGCGTTGCAGCTCAGTCTGCGGCGCCTGGTAGGACTGGCCAGCCACGGTCTCGGCAGCCAGCGCGCGGCGGTCGACCTTGCCGTTGGGCATCAAGGGCAGGCGTGCCAGGCTGCGCAGCGCAGTGGGCACCATGTGCGCCGGCAGGCGCCGGGCCAGTTCGGCCTGCAGGCGGCCGGCCAGGTGCCCGTCGTCGTCACCGACCACGAAGGCCACCAGTTGCGCACCACCGGCGCCCTCGCGGACCACCACCGCCGCCTCGGTAACGCCGGCGCAGCTGGCCAGCACGGCCTCCACCTCGCCCAGTTCGATACGGAAGCCGCGGATCTTCACCTGTGCATCCACCCGCCCGAGGAATTCCAGCTGGCCATCGGCGCGCCAGCGCGCCAGGTCGCCAGTCTGGTAGCCACGGCTGCCATCGGCCAGGGTCGGGAAGCGCTCGGCGGTGAGTGCCGGGCGGGCCAGGTAGCCGCGGGTGACGCCGGGACCGGCCACGTACAATTCGCCCACCTGCCCCACGGCGACCGGCTCGCGGTTGGCGTCGAGCACCAGCACGCGCATGCCCGGTGCCGGGCGGCCGATGGCAACCGGGCCTTGGTCGGCGTTCCACGCCGTGCACCAGACGCTGCCTTCGGTGGGGCCGTATTCGTTGCTCAACAGCACGCCGGGCAGGCGCGCATGATGGCGCGCCAGTAGCGTCGGCGTGCACGCTTCGCCAGCCACCACCACGGTGCGCAGGGCATGCTGGCCCAGGTGTTCGAGCACTTCGGCGTGCAGGCCCGGCAAGGCCAGGTAATGGGAGATGCCGTGTTCGCCCAGCAGCGCGGCGATGGCTTGTGGATCCTTGGCCTGGGCAGCGGTCGGCAGGTGCAGGCAGCCGCCTTGGCCAAGTGTCCAGAACAGCCCGGCCACCGAGCTGTCGAACGACAGCGACGACAGCAGCAGGAAGGATTCGAGCGGCGCTCGGTAGTGAACGAAACGCGCCAGGGTCGAGGCCAGGGCGTTGGCATGGCTGACCGCGACGCCCTTGGGCGTGCCGGTGGAGCCAGAGGTGTAGATGACATAGGCCAGATCGTCGCCGGCGACTGCCGCCGACAGCGGCTCAACCGGCCCCTGCCAGACCGGCGAAGCATCGGCCAGCGACAGCACTGGCAGGCCGGACGGCAACGCAATGTCGGCGGCCGGTGCGTCCAGGGCCAGCAGGCAATGGGCGCCGGAATCGGCCAGCATGAACCCCAGGCGCTCGGCCGGGTAGTCCGGGTCCAGCGGCAGGTAGGCGCCTCCGGCCTTGAGGATGCCGAGCAGCGCCACCAGCGCCGCCAGCGAACGCGGGGCGTACACGGCGACGATGCTGTCGCGCCCGACACCCTGCGCCTGCAGCGCGTGGGCCAGTTGGTTGGCGCGATGGTCGAGTTGCGCGTAGCTCAACACCTCATCGCCCTGGCGCACGGCGGCACGCTGGCCTTGCCGACCGACCTGCTGCTCGAACAGGCGGTGCAGCGCACCTGGGGATTCCAGCGGCATGTCGGCGCCACGTTCGAAGGCTTGGATGCGCGCACGACCCTTTTCATCCAGGAGGCTGACCTGGGCCAGACGCTGCTCGAAGTCGCCAAGCGCATGAGCGGCGAACACCCCGAATTGCTCGAGCCACAGCGCGGCCACCTCGGCTTCCAGCGAGCCTGTGGCGTAGTGCAGATGCAGGTCGCCGGCTACGCGGGTGAGGCTCAGCGGCGCCAGCATGCAGTCATCCAGTTCCAGTTCGACGCCATCGAGTACCGCAACGCTGGCAGCGAAGCCGTAGCGGGCGGCGGGGTTTTCGATGGCCACTTCGTCAAGGCATTCCAACCACGAGCGGGCCTGTTCCAGGCGGCTGCGGAACTCTTCAAGTGCCTGGGCCAGGCTGGCGTCTGCGGGGAACGCCAGGTTCACCGGCAACTGGCGCTCGAAGCGCCCGAGCATGCCATCGACTTGCGCGTTGCGCCCATCCACGCTGACCAGCAGCGATACTTCGTTCTGTTCGCCAAGGCGGCACAGCAAACCTGCCCACAGGAACAGCAGCAGGTCGTCGGCGGCCAGCCCTCGCTCGGTGGCGCAGGCGTCAACGGCCTGCAGCAGGGCATCGGCTGCCAGTTGTACCTGCGCGACGTTCAGCGACTTCTGGCCGGGCAAGCCGGTTTTCTCGGCGCCACAGGCCAGGGCATCGCGGCTGCGCTCGAACGGCAGCGGCGCCCGCGGCGCGGTGGCGTCCAGCACGCCGCGCCAATAGGCGCCACCGCGAACGCCCATGTCCTCGCCGGCCAACTCGCCCTGCCACGAGGCATAGTCGATGTACTGCAACGCCTCCTCGTCGACCGGCGCCAGGCGACCGGCGTAACCTTCGCGCAGTTCGCGGGCCAACTGCTGCAACGCCTGCCCGTCGACGCTGGCCAGGGCCACCCCCAGGCGCACGACGAAGCTGTCGCTGCCAACCTTCTCCACGGCGGCAACGAAAGGTACCTGCTCCAGCGTTTCGCGGTCGGCAGATGCCTGCAATGGCACCGGGGCCTCCTGCTCCACCACCTGCACCGGGCGGCGCAGGCCGTCCAGGCGCAGGTAACGGGTGCGCAGCACTTCGTGGCGGCGTTGAAGCTCGACGAGCACCTGGCCCAGGCGGGCCTCGTCGAAGTTACCCGGCACGCGCACGCGGGCGAAGGCCGCCAGTGGCTGGTCGTTGCGGGTGAAGACGGCGCCCTGCTGGGCTGACAGGGGGAAAGCGTCTTGATGGGCAGGCAGTTGCATGTGGGGGAACCTCAATCTTGTGCCAGGTCGGCGCTTTTCTGAGCAATCGCCATGGCGGTGAGAATCTTGCGCGGGCCGGTGAATGCGTTACGGGCATGCAGCGAGAGCATGTTGTCGAGCAGGACCACATCACCCTTCTGCCAGGGGAACTCCACCATCACGTCCCGGTAGGCTTGCTGCAGGTGGAGGATGACGTCGCCTGGGATCGGCGCGCCGTCGCCGTAGAAGGTGTTCTGCGGCAGGTCGTCGGCGTCGAACTCGGCAATCAGTGCGGCGCGCAGGGTTTCGGGCAGCGTCAGGGCATTGAAGAAGGTGCCGTGGTTGAACCACAGCTGCTCGCCACTGCGCGGGTGACGGACGATGGCCGGGCCCACCTGGCGGGTACGCAGGCGGTTGCCGGGCTTCCATTCCGGGCGGATGCCGATCCGTGCACAGTAAGCTTCCACCTCGGCGCGGTCTTCGCTCTGGAACACGGTCTGCCAGGGCAAGCCCATGCCGTCGCCGTAGTTGCGCACGTACATGATGCGACGCTGGCGGAATTCCTCGCGCACCGCCGGGTCGATGCGCTGCAGCAAGGCGCGGGTGTCACCCAACGGGGTCTCGCCACCGGTCAGCGACGGCAGGTCGCAGTAGAAATACAGGTGCAGCGGGAACACCGGCGAGTAGGAGTGCTCGTTGTGCGGGAAGATGCGCTCGTCACTGGGATAGTCGGTGGAGCTGTAGACATTGAACTGGCGGCTGATCTGGGTGCGTGGCGAAGCGCGGAACAGGTATTCCAGCGCACCGCCCGACATCGCCTTCACGCAGCGGTCGAAGCCGTCGATGCCGTCCACGTCGAACCCACGGAACAGGATGGCGCCGTGCTCCAGCAGACGCGCCTCGACCTGTTCTCGGTGCTGCGCCAGCCACGCCACCAGGTCAGTGCCGGCGAAACGTGGCCGGCACAGGGCCGGCAAGGTGTGCCCTTCGAGCAAGGGGGTGAAGACGACCCGCTCGTCCTGGCCGGCGGTGATGCTCCTGCGTGCACGGCCCATGCTGGGCAGTGCCGTGACCTTGGCGTCGTTCATCATTGCTCCTCAACACTGTGTGCGTTAGCGGTGGGCTGCACGGCGCGCCGGCGCATCGGGCGCTGGCTGTCGAGCAACTGCCGGCGCTGCTGGCTGTCGGCGCTGCGCGCCGCGCGGCGCACCTGGGCGGCGGCTTCCAGCAAGTCGGCCTGGGTACGGCCGGGCTTGCCCAGCCAGCAGTCGAGCACCGCCTGGATCTGGGCGAACAGCTCGGCCAGCTCGCCAGGCTCGAACAGGCCCTGGGGCACCTCGAAGCGGGCCTCGAGGCGGCTGGCGCTGCTGTAGAAGCCGAGGATCAGGTCCAGCTCGGCGGCCTGGTGCTCGGCGGCCAGCGCCTCGACCCGTACATCCTGCAGGCGCGGCAGCGGTGGCTCGCCTTCCTGGTAGTTGAGCTTGATGCTGAAGAAGGGTGAACGCCCGGCCCGGCGCGGTGGACGCAGCGCCTCCACCAACTGCTCGAACGGCAGGTCCTGATGCCCGGCAGCGCCCAGCACCACCCTGCGACACTGCTCGAGCAGCGCATCGCTGCTGGCAGCCATGTCCAGGTCCACTTGCAGCACCAACTGGTTGATGAAGAAACCCACCAGCGGTTCGGCGGCCGGGTGGCTGCGGTTGGCGATATCGCTGCCCAGGCGGATGCGCGACTGGCCGCTCTGCTCGCGCAGGCTGATGGCGAAAGCACCGAGCAACAGCATGAACGGCGTCACCCCGTTGGCAGCGGCGAAGGCACGCAAGGCGCTGGTCTGCATGGCGCTGAAGGTGAACTGCTCGCACTGCGCCATCGCGCCCTGGCCACGCGGGCGCTGGCCGTGCAACTCGAGCCAGCTGTGTTCGCCGGCCAAGGCTTCGCGCCAGTAGGCCAACTGCCGTGCCTGCTCGGGGCCGGCCAGCAGCGCGCGTTGCCAGCGGGCGAAGTCACCGTAGCCAACCTCCAGCTCACGCAGTGCTGCGTCATGGCCGGCCAGCCGCGAGGCATACAGCGCTTCCAGCTCGTCCACCAGATTGCGCATCGACCAACCATCCACGGCGATGTGGTGAGTGGTCAGCAGCAGTACGTGCTCGCGGGCCTCCAGGCGCAGCAGGCGCACCCGCTGCAGCGGTCCGCTGGCCAAGTCGAAGGGCTGCCGCGCTTCCTGCGCCGCGCGCCGACGGGCCTCGGCCAGGTCAGCCACATCCTCGACGGTGAAGTCCAACGCCAGGGTGTCGTGCTGCATCAGGCGCACACGCTCGCCTTCGGGCTTGAAGGTAGTGCGCAACACACCGTGACGCTGCTGCAGTGTGGCAAACGCCTCGCGCAGCGCTTCAACGTCCAGCGGGCCGCGCAGATGCAGGGCCATCGGCACGTTGTACACCGAGCTGTGCGGTTCCAGCTGCCAGGCGAACCACAGGCGCTGCTGGGCGAACGATGGCACCAGGGCGGCATCGGGGTCGGCGACGAGTTGCGGCTGGCCATGGGCGGCAGCGACTTCGGACACTTGCTGGGCGAAGGCGGCCAGAAGCGGATTGTCGAACAGGCAGGCCAGGGGCAAGTTCACCCCCAGTTGCTCGCGCAGGCGACCGATGATCTGGGTGGCGGCAATGGAGTTGCCGCCAAGGGCGAAGAAGTTGTCATCGGCGAACACTTCAGCCTGGCCAAGCACTTCGGCCCAGACAGCACCCACCTGCTGCTGCCCCTCCCCTTGCAGTGGCTGGCCTTGGCGCAACGGCGGCTGGTCATTGCGACGCAGGTGGAAGCAGTCCAGCTCGCCGCGCTCCAGCATCTGGCGGCACGCCGAACGCTGCAGCTTGCCACTGGAGGTCTTGGGCAGTTCGCCAGGTTGCAGCAAGGCGACCCACACCGGCGCCTGCTGGCAGACGTCGGCCAGTACCCGGTCGATCTCGGCGCAGATCTGGGCGGCGGCGATCTTGCGTTGGGTGGCGCGGCCGATCTCCACGGCGATACCCATGCCCTCGCCGTCGGCCTGGTCGACCACAAAGGCAGTCACCCGGCCCTTGCGCGCGCCTTCGACGTTGTATTCCACCGCACGCTCGAGGTCTTGCGGGTAGATGTTCTGGCCGCGGACGATGATCATGTCCTTGAGGCGCCCGGTGATGAACAGCCGGCCCTCGCGCAAAAAGCCCAGGTCGCCGGAGCGCAGCCAGGTGCGCCCATCACGCTCGACGAAAGCCTTGGAGGTCGCCTCGGGGTTGCGCCAGTAGCCTCGGGCGACGCTGGCGCCGCTGATCCAGATCTCGCCAATGCAGCTGTCAGGCTGATGCTCGCCGCTGTGCGGATCGACCAGGACCACGTCCAGCCCAGGTTGGAGGATCCCGCTGCTGACCAACAAGCTGCCCTCCCCCAGTTCGGCGCGGTGCTCACCGAGGGCGTGGCTGTCGAAGCTTGCACTGACGAAAGGCTCGTCGGCGGTGGTGCCGGTGACGTAAAGGGTGGCCTCGGCCAGCCCGTAGCACGGCAGGAACGCCAGCGGGTCGAAGCCGCAGACGCTGAAACGATTGGCAAAGGCCAGCAGGCTGTCCTGGCGGATCGGTTCGGAGCCGGAGAACAGCACCCGCAGGCTGCTCAGGTCGAGGCTGGCCAGCACGCTGTCGCTGGTGCGCTCGGCGGCGAGGCGGAAGGCGAAGTCCGGGGCGCCGGTGTGGGTGGCTCGGTAGTGGCTGATCGCCTCGAGCCAGCGTGCGGGGCGCTCGACGAAATGCCGCGGCGACATCAGTACCAAGGTCGCGCCACGGTAGATCGTCAGCAGCAGGCAGCCGATCAGGCCCATGTCGTGGTAGAGCGGCAGCCAACTGACAAAGGTGTCACCAGGGTGCAGATCGAAGCCGCGCACCATCATGCCTTCGTTGGCCACCAGATTGGCGTGGCTGACCTCCACGCCTTTTGGGGTGGCGGTGGAGCCGGAGGTGTACTGCAGGAAGGCAATGGCTTCCCCCGCCGGCAGGGCTGGCGGGGGAAGCTCAGCCTCGGTCAGCGCCAGCGCATCGACGGCCAGCACCGTGGGCAACGCCTCGGCGAATGCTTGTTGCAGCGAGTCGCACAGGTGCGCTTCGGTCAGCACCAGGCGTGGCTGGGCATCATCGAGGATGGCGCGCACCCGGCTCAGTTCGTACTGGCGCAGCGATTCAGGCGGCAGCGCCGGTACCGCGATGATGCCGGCGTACAGGCAGGCGTAGAACGACACCACATAGCCCGGCCCGCTTTGCATCAGCAACAGCGCGCGCTCGCCAGCGCCTGCGTGGCGTGCCAACTCCGCGGCCAAGGTTCGGGCACGGCGGTCCAGTTCGGCGTAGCTCAGCGTCAGGCGCTGGTTCTGGCCATCGAGAAGAAAATGCACCGCCGGCTTGTCGCCTTGCTGGCCGGCATGGGCGACCAGCGCCTCGACCAAGGAACCATGGAGAGCAGTCATTTCACACCTTTGCAAAGAAGTGGGAGTCAGGGCGTGCGGCCGGCGCATGGGGCGCCAGGCAGGCAGCCAGATGCGCGAGCACGGCGCGCTCCTGGGTCTGGATGAAAAAGTGGCCGGCGTCGAACAGCTTGAGGCTGAAGTCGGTCGCCGCCAGCTCACGCCAGGCCAGCAGTTGCGCTTCGCTGGCCGTGTCCTGGCTGCCGGCCAATACGTGCAGTGGACACTGCAGCGGCGCGGTGGGCTGGTAGCGGTAACGCCCGCACAACAGGAAGTCGGCACGCAGCACCGGCAGGGCCAGGCGCATCAGTTCCGGGTCCTGCAGGGCTTCGTCGGGAGTCCCTTGCAAACGCGCCAGCTCGCCCAGCAGCTGTTCGTCGCTCATCGGCGTGCGAAACCGCAGGTAGTCGCGCTGGGCCGGCGCCGCACCACCCGACACCAGCAACGCCTGCGGCGGCGACAGGCCCAGGGCGCGCAGTGCGCAGGCAAGTTCGAAGGCCAACAATGAACCCATGCTGTGGCCGAACAGCGCATAGGGGCGCCGGGTCTCGCCGCGCATCTCGAGCGCCAGCTGCGCGGCCAGGTCGACCAGATCGGTGGCCAGCGGCTCGCTGAGGCGGCTGCCGCGCCCTGGCAGCTCCAGCGGACGGATATCCAGCCAGGCCGGGACGCTGCGCCGCCAACGCGCATAACCCATGGCGCTGGCGCCGGCGTGGGGCAGGCAGAACAGAGTCAGCAAGGTACTCACCGGCCGGCCTGTCCGTCCATGTGCTGGCGCAGGCTCAGGGGGCGCATGTCGGTCCATACCGTTTCGATGTAGTCCAGGCAGTCCTGCTTTGGGCCGCGCTTCCCGGCTTCGCGCCAGCCGGCCGGCACCGCCTTGTACTCAGGCCACAGGGAGTACTGCTCCTCGGCGTTGACCAGTACCTTGAACGTTGCGTCTTCGCGGTCGAAAGCCATCTGAAATTTCTCCGTTTCTGTCGGTTGAAAGCGGCTGGCACGGATGCCTGCGGCGCGATTTCCTAGAACGACGAATGACCGCGGAATAACTTCAGAAGACAATTTCCTACGTGATGATCAGATTTGAGCTGCAATTGAATCGGAGACTTGTTGCAAATAATTCTTAGTAATACTAGATTCTCCAACCTCGCTTGCTGACCTCGGAATGGATCAGGTGCCTCATGCAGAAACACGGTGCAGCCCACGGTGGGTCCCCTTTGCTTGACGTGTTCTTTGCCCAGCGTTCGCGCCTGATCGGGCTGGCGGCGAAGATCATCGGGTGCCGTAGCCACGCCGAAGACATCGTTCACGAAGCGTTCATGAAAGTGGACGATGCTGCCGAATCGGAGCAGATCCACTCCCAGGCGTCATACCTGACGCGGGTAGTGCGCAATCTGTCGATCGACCATTACCGCCGGCGCCAGTTCGAGGAACGACTGATGTGCCACGACGCAGACAGCAGCGAGTCGCCGGCCATCTGTGGTGAAACCCCGGAGGCACTGGTATCGGACCAGCAGGTGCTGGAGCGCGTTTCCGGGGCTTTGGCCGACCTGCCCGAGCGCACCCGCTACGCCTTCGAGATGTGCCGGATCCATGGCATGAAACAGCGCGAGATCGCCAAGATCCTGGGTGTCTCCCCCCCGCTGGTGAACGCCATGATTCGCGACGCGCTGCAGCATTGCCGGGAAAAGGCGTTGTAATCCTCAGCGCGGCAGGCCAACGAGCGCGATAGCGCCCTTTTTTCAGTGATGTATGCCGGCGGATGCTACAAGGGGACGCGATCGACGTCGGGCGCTCGGCGGCCAGCGTGTTTTCGACGCCACAGCCACACGCCGCCGACGATCATCAGCGGCAACCCCAAGGCTAGCCACGACACCACGTCGTACACACCATCGCCCAGCAGCGCCGACAGCAGCCCCAGCGCCGCCAGCAGGCCGATCAGCAGCGGCCAGCGAAAGATCCGCCACAGCCCGCGCCTCATGCCCCTGCCCTCTGCTCTGTCGCCATTGGCACATCGGGCACCTGGCGACGGCGCCCCCACCACAGGTACACGCCGCTGCCCAGGACCACGATGGCGATCACATCGAGCACCGCCCACACGATCTTCAAGGGCAAGCGTCCGTAGTCGCCGAAATGCAGCGGCTGCGAGATGAGCAGCGCACGGACGTACAGCGGCATGTCACGCATGTCGGTCAATTGCCCGGTCTGGGCATCGATCAGCGCCGGTTTGAGCAGTTTCGAGGTCACCGGGGTCTTGCCCCGCATGAACACCGCATAGTGGTGCTGGCTGCTGAACAGGGTGCCAGGGAAAGCGACGAATACCGGCTCCAGTTCGGGTGCCGCTGCCCGCGCCGTCTCCAGCGCCGCGTGCAGCGAGCCGAGGGACTCCAGCGGCGGCGCATTCTTGTACGGTGCAGTCATTTCGGCCAACTGGCCGTTCTGCCATATCCCGACGATGGGCAGCGCCAGGGTGTTGATTACCCCGGTGACGCCTACCACCATCACCCACACCAGGGTCACCATGCCCAGCACATTGTGCAGATCGAGCCATTGCAACCGACGGCTGCGGCCGGTGCGCACGGTGGCGAACTCCAGCTTGCGCATGAACGGGGTATAGACCACCACCCCAGACACCAGCGAGGCCACCAGCAGCAGCCCCATCGCACCCAGCAGCAAGTAGCCGGGCAGGCCGAGGAACAGATCGGTGTGCAGACGCAGTACCACATCCATGAAGCCGGTGTCGGGTGGCTCGGGGGCAAACAGCTCACCGCTGCGCTTGTCGAACAGGTGCACGTGGCCGTCCAGTGGCGGCGGTACCAAGGTCTTGCCAGTGAACACCGCGCCATAGGGGTCTTCCGGTTCCAGACCGACAAAGCGCACCACTTCGTCCGGACGTGCGGCGAGTGCCCCGGCGATGACATTGTCGTAATCGATTGCCGGGGCATCGGCAGGCAGTGCCTTGGGCACCGGATGCGGATCGAAGACCGCTTCGATTTCCTCGTGGAAGATCAGCGGCAGGCCGGTCAGGCATAACAGCAGCAGGAACACGGTACAGACCAGGCTGGTCCACTTGTGCACCAGATACCAGTATTTGAGGGCTTGACGGGTCATGCGCTGTGATTCCTTCGGCAGTCCATGTGCGACAACGGCGTGCACAGGGTACCTGCCGGCCCGCGCAGTGCGCCAGATGGAGTGCGGGGAACGAATGCCGCGATTCAGGTTGAACGACTTCCTCAGGGCGTGAAGTCGGTGTGGGGGTGCTTCACGGCCCATCGCCGGCAAGCGCGGCTGCCACAGGTACAGGGCAGGTCGGGAGGCTTATGGAATGGCTGTGTGAGCTGGCTTGCCAGCGATGAGGCCTGCTCGCGCGGTTGGTTTTTCTGTGCCCCAGAAACGCAAAAAGCCCTGAATAATCAGGGCTTTGAAGATGGCGGAAGCGTAGAGATTCGAACTCTAGGATAGTTGCCCATCGACGGTTTTCAAGACCGTTGCCTTAAACCACTCGGCCACGCTTCCAGCTCGTTTTGCGGCGGCCATAATACCGTAATGAAACACGCTGTCAAACTCTCTATGACGCCGGTTGCGGAACCTCTGGTAGACTCCTTTGCATCTGAACGTTTCAAAACCACAGGTTCATCAAGGAGTGTCGCCATGCGCGAACAGGATTATGCCGTACACAACGGCCAGCAGGTCGAGCAGCGCGAGGTCAGCAAGGTCCTGCGCAACACGTACAGCCTGCTGGCACTCACCCTCGCCTTCAGCGGTGTCATGGCCTACATCTCGCAACAGATGGGCGTGCGCTACCCGAACGTGTTCGTGGTGCTGATCGGCTTCTATGGCTTGTTCTTCCTCACTGCCAAACTGCGTGATTCGGTCTGGGGCCTGGTGTCGACCTTCGCCCTCACCGGTTTCATGGGCTTCATTCTCGGCCCGATCCTCAACCGTTACCTGGGCATGAGTGGCGGCGCCGAAGTGGTCAGCTCGGCCTTTGCCATGACTGCGTTGGTGTTCGGTGGCCTGTCGGCCTATGTGCTGATCACCCGCAAGGACATGAGCTTCCTCAGCGGCTTCATCACCGCAGGCTTCTTCGTGCTGCTGGGTGCCGTGGTGGCGAGCTTCTTCTTCCAGATCAGCGGGCTGCAACTGGCAATCAGCGCGGGCTTCGTGCTGTTCTCGTCGGTCTGCATCCTGTTCCAGACCAGCGCGATCATCCATGGGGGTGAGCGCAACTACATCATGGCGACCATCAGCCTGTATGTGTCGATCTACAACCTGTTCATCAGCTTGTTGCAGCTGTTCGGCATCATGGGCCGTGACGACTGATTGGTTGAGTTTTGAGAGAAAGCCCGCTTCGGCGGGCTTTTTTGTGGGCGGGATTTGGAAATGTGTTTGGGTTGAGGAGTGTTCGTTGTGAGGAGTGCGGCGCTCGATTTTTGCACCACCTCAAATCCAAAGGCGGCCCCAAAAAATCCACCGCATAAATTGACCTAAAAGTCAGCTTAAAAGGCAAATGGTCGCCGATCTTGCCGCCAACGTGCTTTCCCCTACCCCAATCCCTCTTCATTCCGTAGAATGCGCTCCTTTTTCCTCCGGGGCAGCAACCTGCAATGAGCTCACACGAAAACAGCCCAGGCGCGGCGGCGCCTGCCAATGAACTGGTGCTTGGCCTCGAGGACAAGCCACGGCTGTTGATCGGCCTGCTGGCGGCGCTGCAACACCTGCTGGCAATCATCGTCCCCATCGTCACCCCGGGCTTGCTGATCTGCCAGGCGCTGGGCGTTTCGGCGCGTGACACCAACCTGATCGTGTCGATGTCCCTGGTAATTTCCGGTATCGCCACCTTCGTCCAGTGCAAGCGCTTCGGCCCATTCGGTGCAGGATTGCTAATCGTCCAGGGCACCAGCTTCAACTTCGTCGGCCCGCTGATTGCCGGCGGCGCGTTGATGGTCAAGCAGGGTACGCCGGTGGAAAGCGTGATGGCAGCGATCTTCGGCGTGGTCATCGCTGGCTCGTTCGTCGAGATGGGTGTGTCGCGCGTCCTGCCGTTCGTCAAACGCCTGATCACCCCGCTGGTCACCGGCATCGTGGTACTGATGATCGGCCTGACCTTGATCAAGGTCGGCCTGATCAGCATGGGCGGCGGCTTTGGCGCGATGGCCGATGGCACCTTCGCCAACGGCGAGAACCTGCTGCTGTCGGGTGTGGTGCTGGCAATCATCGTGATCCTCAACCGTATCCCGGTGGTGTGGATGCGCAGCTGCGCCATCGTCATCGCCCTGGCCGTGGGCTATGCCCTGGCGGGCTACCTGGGCCGCCTGGACTTCACCGGCATGCACCAGGCTGCACTGTTCCAGGTGCCGACGCCGCTGCACTTCGGCCTGGGCTTTTCCTGGGCGCTGTTCATCCCGATGCTGGTGATCTACCTGGTGACCTCGCTGGAAGCCATTGGTGATGTGACAGCCACCAGCAAGGTCTCGCGCCAGCCGGTCGAAGGCCCGGTGTGGATGCAGCGAATCAAGGGTGGCGTGCTGGTCAACGGTGCCAACTCGCTGCTGGCCGGCCTGTTCAACACCTTCCCCAGCTCGATCTTCGCGCAGAACAACGGTGTGATTCAGCTGACCGGCATCGCCAGCCGCCATATCGGTATCTGGATTGCCGTGATGCTGGTGCTGCTGGGCCTGTTCCCGAGCGTTGCCGGTGTGATCCAGGCGGTGCCGGAGCCGGTGCTGGGGGGTGCGGCCATGGTCATGTTCGGTGCGGTAGCGGCGTCGGGCATCAACATCCTGGCCAGCACCCGCCTTGACCGCCGCGCCCTGCTGATCATTTCGGTATCGCTGGCGCTGGGCCTGGGCGTGGCCCAGGTGCCGGAGTTCCTTGCGCACATGCCTGCGGCGATCCGCCATGTGCTGGAATCGGGTGTGGCCACCGGCGGCATCTGCGCCCTGCTGCTGAACTGGTTCCTGCCGGAGAGCAAGGCTCACGCCTGACCTGGCGAGCTTCAGCCGACAAAGCCCGCGCCCACCCGCGCGGGCTTTTTGCTTTATCATGGCCGCATTCCTTTATTCGAGTTTTCCATGAAATTCGCCATCGCGGTTTTTTCCCCGGCCCATGCGCCCTCCTCGCGTCGCGCCCTGCGTTTCGCCGAGGCGGCGCTGGCCGACGGGCATGAGATTGCCCGGCTGTTCTTCTATCAGGACGGGGTGCACAGCGCCTCGGCCAACATCGTCGCGCCCCAGGACGAGCTGGATGTCGCTGCCCAGTGGCGGGCCTTCATCGAAGCCTGGAAACTGGACGCCGTGGTGTGTATTGCCGCCGCTTTGCGCCGGGGCGTGCTCGATCAGGCCGAAGCCACGCGTTACCAGCGCCCGGCAGTGAACCTGCCCCAGCCCTGGGAGCTTTCAGGCCTCGGCCAACTGCATGAAGCGGCGCAGTTGGCGGACCGTCTGGTCTGTTTCGGAGGCGATTGATATGGCCAAATCCTTGTTGATCATCAGCCGCCAGGCGCCGTGGCACGGCCCTAGCGCACGCGAGGCGCTGGACATCGCCCTGGCAGGCGGCGCGTTCGACCTGCCGTTGGGCATGCTGTTTCTAGATGACGGCGTATTCCAGCTGGCCCCCGGCCAGCAACCCTCTGCCGTGCAGCAGAAGAACCTCGGCGCCAATCTGCAAGCGCTGCCGATGTTCGGCGTCGAAGACCTGTATGCCTGCCAGCGCAGCCTAGCCCGCCGAGGGCTGGCCGGCGACACCCTGGAACTGCCCGTGGAAGTGCTGGACGACGCAGCACTGAAGGCCCTGATTGCCCGATACGACCAAGTGGTGACGCTCTGATGGCGACCTTGCACGTGATCTCCCATTCCCCCTTCGGCGATGACCGCCTGGACAGTTGCCTGCGCCTGCTCGGCAGCGACGATGCCTTGCTGCTGTGCGGCGATGCGGTATACGCCCTGCGCGACGGCAGCGACACCCAGCGCCTTTTGCAGGTTGCCGGCCTGGACCAGCGCCTGTTCGCCCTCGACGAGGACCTGCAAGCGCGCGCCATCAGCAGCGAGCTGGCCAAGGCAGTGGATTACCAAGCCTTCGTCGGCCTGTCGCTGCACTACGACAAGGTCAACAGCTGGCTATGAACACACTGACCATTGGCGATCAGGCGATTGCCCTGGACAAGGACGGCTTCCTGGTCGACCTGCAAGATTGGTCCCACGACGTTGCCCAGGCACTGGCTGAGCGCGAAAACATTGCGCTGACCACCGATCACTGGGAGATTCTCGAACTGCTGCGCCAGTTCTACGACCAATACCAGCTCTCGCCGGCCACCCGCCCGCTGATCAAGTACACCGCGCTCAAGCTGGGCGCGGAAAAGGGCAACAGCCCGCACCTCAACCGCCTGTTCAATGGCACCCCCGCCAAACTCGCTGCCAAGCTGGCGGGCCTGCCCAAGCCGACCAATTGCATATGACCGACGCTCGCCCGCTGATCCTGGAAACCCCGGCCGAACACCCTTTCGCTGCCTTCGTGCGCATCCTTGGCAAGGGCAAGCGCGGTGCGCGCGGCCTTACCCGCGAAGAAGCCCACGCCGCCATGACCCTGCTGCTCGAAGGCAAGGTCGAAGACACCCAGCTCGGTGCCTTTCTCATGCTGCTGCGGCACAAGGAAGAGAGCGCCGAGGAACTGGCCGGCTTCACCGAAGCCGTACGCGCGCACCTGCGAGCACCTCGCATCGCGGTTGATCTCGACTGGCCCACCTATGCCGGCAAGAAGCGCCACCTGCCTTGGTACCTGCTGGCGGCCAAGTGCCTGGCCAGCAACGGCGTGCGCATCCTCCTGCACGGAGGCGGCGCTCATACCGCCGGGCGCCTGTACACCGAGCAGTTGCTGGCCCTGTTGGAGATTCCGCTGTGCCGCGACTGGCCGGCGGTCGGCCAGGCCCTGGACCAGCAGCGCCTGGCCTTCGCGCCCCTACAGGACTGGTCGCCGCAGTTGCAGCGCATGATCGACCTGCGCAACACCCTCGGCCTGCGCTCGCCCATTCACTCCCTGGCGCGCGTACTGAACCCGCTTGGCGCACGTTGCGGCCTGCAGAGCATCTTCCACCCCGGCTACCAGGCCGTGCACCGCGAAGCCAGCCGCCTGCTCGGCGACCATGCCGTGGTGATCAAGGGCGACGGCGGGGAGATCGAGGTCAACCCCGATGTGATCAGCCACCTGTATGGCACCACGGCGGGCGAAAACTGGGATGAAGAATGGCCAGCGCTGAGCGAGCGCCGCCATGTGAAGCCAGCAAGCCTGCAGCCGGAACAGCTGCTGGCGGTCTGGCGCGGCGAGGCCGAGGACAGCTACGGTGAAATGGCCGTGGTCGCCACCATGGCCTTGGGCTTGCGCGGCCTGGGTCAGGGTCGAGAGCAGGCATTCGCGACCGCTCGCGGCTACTGGAACACACGCAACCAATCGAATAACTAGATATAAACCCCGCAGTCTTTGCGCTAGTTGTTCGAACGATATCCCCTAGACTGGGCTCCAACGACAAACGACTTTGTTCCGAGGAGCTCACCATGGGCCTTTTGATCGACGGCCGCTGGCATGACCAGTGGTATGAAAACGGCAAGGACGGCGCCTTCAAGCGCGAAAATGCCCAGCGCCGCAATCAATTGCCTGCCCCCGAGGCCGGCCGCTATCACTTGTATGTGTCGCTGGCGTGCCCGTGGGCTCACCGCACCCTGATCGTGCGTGCGCTCAAAGGCCTGGAGCCCTTGATCGATGTGTCAGTGGTGAGCTGGCTGATGCAGGAGAACGGTTGGACCTTCGACCAGCAGCAAGGCTCCAGCGGCGACCACCTCGACGGCCTTACCTACCTGCACCAGCGCTACACCCAGGATGACCCGCACTATACCGGCCGGGTTACCGTGCCCGTGCTCTGGGACAAGCAGGAAAAGCGCATCGTGAACAACGAGTCGTCGGAGATCATCCGCATCTTCAACAGCGCCTTCAACGAGCTGACCGGCAACCATCTGGACCTGTATCCCGAGCCGCTGCGGCCGGCCATCGAAGCGCTCAATGCACGCATCTATCCGGCGGTGAACAACGGCGTGTATCGCGCAGGCTTTGCCACTACGCAGGAGGCCTATGAGGCGGCGTTCGATGAGGTGTTCAATGAGCTGGATTACCTGGAAGGGGTGCTGGACAAGCAGCGTTACCTGTCAGGCGAGTACCTGACCGAGGCTGATGTGCGGCTGTTCACCACGCTGGTGCGCTTCGATGCGGTGTACCACGGGCACTTCAAGTGCAATTTGCGCCGCTTGAGTGATTATCCGAATTTGTCGAACTGGCTGCGGGAGCTGTATCAGTGGCCGGGGGTGGCGCAGACGGTGGATATGGAGCACATCCAGAAGCACTATTACATGAGCCACAAGACCATCAATCCGAATGGGATCGTGCCCAAAGGGCCGTTGCAGGATTTCAACGTGTCGCATGATCGGGAGCGGTTGGTGGGTAAGGGGATCTGGCAGGCTTGAGGTAGCTGGGGCCGCCTTGCGGCCCATCGCCGGCAAGCCGGCTCCCACAGGGTTGATGCATAGCTCATGGGCTGTGCAATACCTGTGGGAGCCGGCTTGCCGGCGATGGGCTGCAAAGCAGCCCCAAATACCTCAGTCCTGCTGCGAGCCTTCAAACCAGGCCAGCTTCTCACGCAACTGCACCACTTCCCCCACTATCACCAGGGTCGGCGCATGCACCTCATGCTCGGCCACCAGCGCCGGCAAGTCCGCCAAGGTGCCCGTGAACACTCGCTGATTGCGCGTAGTCCCCTGCTGCACCAACGCCGCCGGGGTACTGGCCGCACGGCCATGACGAATCAGCTCGGCACAGATGGTCGGCAACCCCACCAGCCCCATGTAGAACACCAGTGTCTGCGCCGGCGCCACCAGGTCATCCCAAGGCAAGTTACTGGTTCCGTCCTTGAGGTGCCCGGTCACGAACCGCACCGACTGGGCATAGTCACGGTGAGTCAGCGGAATTCCGCCATAGGCGGAACAGCCACTGGCCGCGGTAATGCCCGGCACCACCTGGAACGGGATGCCCTGCTCGGCCAGTTCTTCGATCTCCTCGCCACCGCGGCCGAAAATGAACGGGTCACCCCCTTTCAGCCGCAATACGCGCTTGCCCTGCTTGGCCAGGTCGACCAGCAGGCGGTTGATCTGGTCCTGCGGCACGGCATGGTCGGCGCGGCGCTTGCCCACGTAGATGCGCTCGGCATCACGCCGGCACATCTCGATGATCGCAGGCGCCACCAGGCGGTCGTACAGCACTACGTCGGCTTGCTGCATCAGGCGCAAGGCACGGAAGGTCAGCAAGTCCGGATCACCCGGCCCTGCGCCCACCAGGTAGACCTCGCCACCCTGCTGCACCGGCGCACCGTCGACCATGGCCTGCAACAGCTTTTCGGCCTCGGCTCCCTGCCCAGCCAACTGGCGCTCGGCAATCGGGCCCTGGAACACGGTTTCCCAGAAGCCGCGCCGCTGGTTGACGTCGGGATACAACGCCTTGACCTTGACGCGAAAACGCGCCGCCAGCCCGGCCAGCTCGCCATAGGCAGACGGAATCCAGGCCTCCAGCTTGGCGCGGATCAAGCGCGCCAGCACCGGGGCGTCACCGCCACTGGATACCGCCACCACCAGGGGTGAACGGTCGACGATCGCCGGGAAGATCACCGTGCACAAGGCCGGCGCATCCACCACGTTGACCGGCAGGCTCAGCGCCTGCGCATCGGCCGACACCTGGGCATTGAGCCCTGGGTCGTCGGTGGCCGCGATCACCAGCCGGCAACCGACCAGGTCGGCCGCCTGGTAGCCACGCACCAGGACTTCGCCGCCACCCTCACGGGCCAGCGCGGCCAGCTGGCCATCGACGTCGGGCGCCACCACACGCAACGCGGCGCCGGCATCGGCCAGCAGGCGCGCCTTGCGCAAGGCGATTTCACCGCCGCCGACGACCAGCACGCGGCCGCCTTGCAGCTTGTGGAACAGCGGCAGGTAATCCATTTAGCGGATGACCTCGACACCACCCATGTACGGCTTGAGCACTTCCGGCACGCGGATCGAACCGTCGGCCTGCTGGTAGTTCTCCAGCACCGCCACCAGGGTACGGCCCACTGCCAGGCCGGAGCCGTTCAGGGTGTGCACCAGCTCAGGCTTGCCGGTTTCCGGGTTGCGCCAGCGGGCCTGCATGCGGCGGGCCTGGAAGTCGCCGCAGTTGGAGCAGGAGCTGATCTCGCGGTACTTGTCCTGGCTTGGCACCCACACTTCCAGGTCGTAGGTCTTCACGGCGCCGAAGCCCATGTCGCCGGTGCACAGGGCCAGTACGCGGTATGGCAGCTCCAGCAACTGCAGCACACGCTCGGCGTTGGCGGTCAGGCCTTCCAGTGCTTCCATCGACTTGGACGGCTCGACTACCTGGACCATCTCGACCTTGTCGAACTGATGCTGACGGATCATGCCACGGGTATCGCGACCCGACGCACCCGCTTCACTGCGGAAGCACGGGGTGTGGGCAACCAGCTTGAGCGGCAGCTGCTTGGCGTCGAGAATCTCGCCCGCCACCAGGTTGGTCAGCGACACTTCGGCGGTCGGGATCAGGTAAAAGTCGGCTTCGCCTTCGCGGCTGATCTTGAACAGGTCTTCCTCGAACTTCGGCAGCTGGCCAGTGCCCTGCAGGGCCGGGGCCTGTACCAGGTACGGGGTGTAGTGCTCTTCGTAGCCGTGCTCGCCGGTGTGCAGGTTGATCATGAACTGTGCCAGGGCACGGTGCAGGCGGGCGACCGGCCCACGCAGCACGGCGAAACGGGCGCCGGACAGCTTGGCGGCGGCTTCGAAGTCCAGGCCACCGCTGATCTCGCCCAGGGCGACGTGGTCCTTGATTTCGAAATCGAAGGCTTTCGGCGTGCCCCAGCGGCGCACTTCGACGTTGTCGTCTTCACTCGCACCGACCGGTACGCTGGCGTCCGGCAGGTTGGGGATGGTCAGCAGGATGCCGTCCAGGTCGGCCTGGATGCCGTCCAGCTCGGCCTTGCCTGCAGCCAGTTCGTTAGCCATGCGCTCGACGTCGGCCATCAGCGGCGCGATGTCTTCGCCTTTGGCCTTGGCCTGGCCGATCGACTTGGAACGGGCGTTACGCTCGGCCTGCAACTGCTCGGTGCGGGTCTGCACCGCCTTGCGGCGTTCTTCCAGTGATTCGATGCGCGCGACATCCAGGCTGAAGCCACGGGAGGCGAGGCGGTCAGCCACTTCCTGGAGTTGGCCGCGTAACAGTTTGGAATCGAGCATGTCGTTCTCTCGTTATGTGTAGAGGTTGGTTCAGAGTCGGGTCAGGGACAGGCCGGCCCAGGTGGCCAGAAGCCCGCCCATCACGCTAATACCGGTATAGCCCACGGCCAGAGGCACCTGCCCACTTTCCATGAGGCGCACGGTATCGAGCGAAAAGGAGGAAAAGGTCGTCAGGCCACCGAGGAAACCGACGATCAGGCCTGCGCGCAGCTCCACGGGTGCCAGCGGCTTATGCAGGAACAGGCCATAAAGCAGGCCGATCAGCAGGCAACCTACCAGGTTGACCGCCAGGGTACCGAGGTAGAAGTGGCGTGGCCAGTTGGCCGCCACCCAGTTGGCGGTGGCGAAACGTAGCAAGGTACCGGCGATGCCGCCCGCGCTGACGGCGGCTATGAGTGCGATCACGGTTTTCTCCGCTGTCGGGGGCTATTGCGGTCGAGCTCGGCCAGGTGGCGCAGCTTCTCGCCGATCTTCAGTTCCAGGCCACGGGGTACCGGCTGGTAATACGGGCGCGGCTCAAGCTGGTCGGGGAAGTAGTCTTCGCCGGCGGCATAGGCATCGGGCTCGTCGTGGGCGTAGCGGTATTCATCACCGTAGCCCAGTTGCTTCATCAGCTTGGTCGGCGCATTGCGCAGGTGCAGTGGCACCTCCAGCGAGCCGTGCTCGGCGGCCTCGCGCAGGGCTGTCTTGAAGCCCACATACACGGCATTGCTCTTGGGGGCGCAAGCGATGTAAGTGATGGCCTGGGCCACTGCCAGCTCGCCTTCAGGGCTGCCCAGGCGCTCCTGCACGTCCCAGGCGGCTAGGCACAGGCTCAGCGCGCGCGGGTCGGCGTTGCCGATGTCTTCGCTGGCCATGCGCACCACGCGGCGGGCGATGTACAGTGGGTCGCAGCCGCCGTCGAGCATGCGTGCGAACCAGTACAGTGCGGCATCCGGGTTGGAACCGCGCACGGATTTGTGCAGCGCGGAAATCTGGTCGTAGAACGCCTCGCCACCCTTGTCGAAGCGCCGGCGGCTGTCGCCGAGCAGGCTTTGCAGCAGCTCCACGGCAATCTCACCACCGTCTTCGGCCAGGTCCGAGGCGTTTTCGAGGAAGTTGAGCATGCGCCGGCCATCGCCATCGGCTGCGGCCATGAGCATCTTGAAGGCGTCGTCACCGACACGCAGGTTGCGCTTGCCCAAGCCGCGCTCCTCGCTGAGGGCTCGGTCGACCAGCTTGCGCAAGGCGGGCTCGTCGAGGCTCTTGAGCACGTACACCCGCGCCCGCGAGAGCAAGGCGTTGTTCAGCTCGAAGGATGGATTTTCGGTGGTGGCGCCGATGAAAATCAGCGTGCCGTCTTCCACGTAGGGCAGAAAGGCATCCTGCTGCGACTTGTTGAAGCGGTGCACCTCATCGACGAACAGGATGGTGCGCCGGCCATACTGTGCAGCCTGCTGCTTGGCCACCTCGACGGCCTGGCGGATCTCCTTGACCCCGGCCAGCACCGCCGACACGGTTTCGAAGTGCGCATCGCAGAACTGCGCCAGCAGCCGTGCCAGGGTGGTCTTGCCCACCCCTGGCGGCCCCCAGAAGATCATCGAGTGCAGCGCACCCTGCTCCAGCGCCTCGCGCAGCGGTTTGCCGCGCGCCAGCAGGTGCTCCTGGCCGACGTACTCGTCCAGGTTGGACGGGCGCAGGCGAGCAGCGAGGGGCTGGGCAACGGGTTCGCTTCGAAACAGGTCCATGGTGCGCTCTGCTTACTCCTTGATGACGTCCGCGCCTTTGGGGATGTCGAACTTGAACTGGCTGTCCGGCACCGCCTGGTTGGCCTTCACGCCATTGAACAGGATGTTGGTGCGCTGGCCAACGCTGTCGACCAACTGCATGTCGTTGATCAAGCCCTTGCGGAACGACACGCGCAGCGAGTCGAAAAAGGTGTCCTTGGTCTTCGGCTTGAGGGTGAAGTCCATCACTTCGCCCTGCTCCTTGGAGGTGATGTCGAAGCTCTGGCTGATCTTCGACACATCACCGGAGAGCAGCAGCGCCGGGGTCTGGTTCAGGCGCACGTCGAGCTTCTTGATGGTGGCCTGTTCCAGGTCCGGGTCCCAAAGGGTGACGTTCTTGCCGTCGGACACCACTACCTGCTCCTGCGGGGCATTGGTGTGCCAGTAGAACAAGCCCGGGCGCTTGACGGTCATCTTGCCGGAGGTCTCCTGCAGGCTGGTGCCACCGGCATCCAGGGTCAGCTGGGAGAAATTGGCTTCGATGGTCTGGGACTTTTCCAGCAACTGGGTCAGGCGCTGCACGTCCTGCTCAGCGGCATAGGCCGAGACAGACGCCAGGGTCAGGGCAGAAACCAACAGCATGCGAATCGCGCGCATGTTAATCCTCATTGAGCATTGAAGAAGCCGGGCGCCACCGTTGGCGCCCAGCAAGGTGTTCATCAGTCGCGTGGGCCGCCCGGGGCGATCACTTCCCGCGAGCCGTTGCTGTTCATTGGGGTGACCACGCCGGCCATTTCCATCGCCTCGATCATGCGAGCGGCGCGGTTGTAGCCGATCTTCAGCTTGCGCTGCACGGCCGAAATCGATGCGCGGCGGCTTTCGAGCACGAATTGAACCGCCTCATCATACAGCGCGTCGCTCTCCGAATCTTCGCCATCACCCCCACCGCCGCCGCCTTCGAAGCCGCTGCCGGCCTCTTCCACGCCATTGAGAATGTCGTCGTTGTAGTCCGGGGCGCCACGCAGCTTCCAGGCTTCCACCACCCGGTGCACTTCGTCATCGGAGACGAACGCGCCGTGAACGCGGATCGGCAGGCTTGTGCCTGGCGGCATGTAGAGCATGTCACCGTGGCCCAGCAACTGCTCGGCGCCACCCTGGTCGATGATGGTCCGCGAGTCGATCTTGCTCGACACCTGGAACGCCATGCGGGTCGGGATGTTGGCCTTGATCAGGCCAGTGATCACGTCCACCGACGGGCGCTGGGTGGCGAGGATCAGGTGGATACCCGCCGCCCGCGCCTTCTGAGCGATACGGGCGATCAGCTCTTCGACCTTCTTGCCGACGATCATCATCATGTCGGCAAATTCGTCGACCACCACCACGATGGTCGGCAGGGTCTTCAGGGCTGGCGGCTCGTCGTCCATGCTTTCGCGGCGGTACAGCGGGTCGTGGATGATCTCGCCCGCTTCCTGGGCGTCCTTGATCTTGCGGTTGAAGCCGGCCAGGTTGCGCACGCCCATGGCCGCCATCAGCTTGTAACGGCGCTCCATCTCGGCCACGCTCCAGCGCAGGGCGTTGGCGGCGTCCTTCATGTCGGTGACCACCGGGCACAGCAGGTGCGGGATGCCTTCGTAGATCGACAGCTCGAGCATCTTCGGGTCGATCATGATCAGCCGCGCATCTTCCGGGCTGGATTTGAACAGGATCGACAAGATCATCGCGTTCACACCCACCGATTTACCGGAACCCGTGGTACCGGCCACCAGCAGGTGTGGCATCTTGGCCAGGTCGGTGATCACCGGCTTGCCGCCGATGTCGTGGCCCAGGGCCAGGGTGACCGGCGACTTCTGCTCGTCGTACTGCGGCGTTGCCAGCACTTCCGAGAAGCGCACCATCTGGCGGTTCTCGTTGGGGATCTCGATACCCACGGTGGTCTTGCCGGGGATGACCTCAACCACCCGCACGCTGGTCACCGCTAGGGACCGCGCAAGGTCCTTGGCCAGGTTGGCGATACGGCTGACCTTGACCCCTGCCGCCGGCTGGATTTCGTAACGGGTAATGACCGGGCCCGGGTGGATCGAATCCACCGTAACTTCGACGCCGAATTCCTTGAGCTTGATTTCCAGCAGCTGGCCGACACCGGCCAGGGATTCGGGCGAGTACTCGATCTTCTTCTCTTCGGCAGGGTCGAGGATCGAAATCGATGGCAAAGTGCCTTCAACGGCGCTGTCGATGAACAGCGGCGCCTGCTTCTCTTTCATCACCCGCTTGCTCGGCTCCGGCGCCTTCACCGCAGGCGGCATGATCACCGGGGCAGCCACGGGCTGCTCACGCGGGATCACGGTCTCGCGGGGCACCACGGGCTCACGCTGCACGACCGGGCGGGCCGGCGGTTCTTCGCGCTCGACAATGCGCTCACGCGGTTGCGGCTTGATCGGTTCACGCTTCTCGGCCGCCATCGGCGCGGTGTCGAAGGCCGGCTCGTCGACCTCACGCAACTGCGCCACCAGGCGCTTGCGCTCGTTGCGTGCTTCCCACCAGCGGTTGGCTGCGCCCTGCACCAGCTCGAACAGGTCGAGGGTGATCTTGCCGGTCATGTCCATCACCTTGAACCACGACAAGTCGGTGAACACGGTGAGGCCGAACAGGAACAGGGCAATGAACATCAGCGTGCTGCCCTGCACATTGAGCAGGTTGCGCGCCAGGTCGCCCAGGCTCTCGCCCAGGGCGCCGCCGGCCGAGAATGGCAAGCTGGCCGCCGGGTGGAAATGGATGTGCGCCAACGCCGCGCCCGACAGCACCAGGAACACCAGGCCGATCAGCCGCCAGGAGAACAGCCAGCCGCTCCATTGCCAGGGCTGGTGACGCTCACGGAAGATCTGCCAGGTCTTGATCGCCAGCAGCAACGGGAAGATATAGGCGAAATAGCCGAGCACCATGAACAGGATGTCGGCGAAGTACGCACCGGCACGCCCGGCGGCATTCTGCACTTGGTCGACATTGCTGGTGTGGCTGAAGCCCGGGTCGGAAGTGTCGTAGGTCAGCAGCGCCATCCACAAGTACAGGCACAGGGCGCCGACAGCGATCAACGCACCTTCCTTGAGGCGGTAATGCAGCTGCTGCCGCCACTGGGGCACAGGCAAAGGAGCTGGAGTTGCGGTGGATTTCTTCAAAACGCGTCTATTCCTGCGCGGTGCTGCGCGTCCAGTAGTGATCGGCCGGTGTCTGGCCAATGAACCCCTACTTTTAACATTACTGCCCGCCGGCCGCCATGGCGGCACGCCGTATGGAGCTTGGCTGGGGGCGACTTTCGTATAGGTGCAATTTGAGCATGCATTTTCTTTCGTGACAAAGGCTTATGCTGTGTTTTTGCACAGGTGTGACAGCAATTGTGCCAGATGGTGCCTGCGTCTTCATGAATGTGCAGGAAATTGCCTGTTCACGGCCCGCCGTGGGGCCAAAGAGATTGACCCTGCCTGGCGCCCGCGCCATGCTGCCTTCTCCCCTCCCCCACCGCACGATAGACCATGCTCACCTGGCTGACCCGCGACTCGCTGACCTTCCCGCCCCTGGAAAAGGCCCTGCATGACCCCAACGGCCTGCTCGCCGCCGGTGGCGACCTGAGCCCCGATCGCCTGGTGCGCGCCTATCGTCACGGTTGCTTCCCGTGGTATCAGGACGGCCAACCGATTCTCTGGTGGTCGCCCGACCCGCGTACGGTGCTGTTCCCAGGCGAGCTGCACATTTCGCGCTCACTGGCCAAGCTGATGCGCCAGGGCCGCTACCAGGTCAGCTTCGACAGCGACTTCGCCGCCGTGATCGCTGCCTGCGCCGCGCCCCGTGACTATGCCGACGGCACTTGGATCACCGATACCATGCGCGATGCTTACTGCGAGCTGCACCGGCGCGGGGTCGCCCATTCGGTGGAAGTGCGCCAGGACGGCGAACTGGTTGGCGGCCTGTACGGCCTGGCCATGGGCCAGCTGTTCTTCGGCGAGTCGATGTTCAGCCGCGCCGACAACGCCTCCAAGGTGGGTTTCGTGACGCTCGTCGAACACTTGCGTCAGGCCGGTTTCGTGCTGATCGACTGCCAGATGCCGACCAACCACCTGCACAGCCTTGGCGCCCGCGCCATCAGCCGCGAACACTTCGCCGAGTACCTCGCACGGCACCTCGACCAGCCCAACAGCGCCACCTGGCGAACCTAGGCGAGTTTTGCTGGCTGGCTTACACTTAAAGCAAAGTCTCACCGAAGGGGTCGATCATGACAGAGTTGGCGCGGTTGAAGTTCTATGCCACTCAGCCCCACTCCTGCAGCTACCTGCCGGACGAGCAGGCTACCACCCTGTTCCTCGACCCCAGCCAGCCGATGGACGTGCACGTGTATGCCGACCTCTCCGAAATGGGGTTTCGGCGCAGTGGCGACCACCTGTATCGCCCCCATTGCCAGAACTGCAATGCCTGCGTGCCGGCGCGCATCCCTGCGGCGCGCTTCATCCCTAACCGCCAGCAGCGGCGCATCCTCAAGCGCAATGCCGACCTCACCGTGACCGCCGCGCGGCCGGCCTTCAAGGAAGAATACTTCGACCTGTACCGGCGCTACATCGAGACGCGCCATGCCGATGGCGACATGTACCCGCCCAGCCGCGATCAGTTCTCCACTTTTCTGGTGCGCGACCTGCCGTTCTGCTGGTTCTACGAATTCCGCCTGGCTGGGCGCCTGCTGGCGGTGGCGGTCTGTGACCTGCTGCCCAACGGCCTGTCGGCGGTGTACACCTTCTACGAGCCCGACGAAGAGCGGCGCAGCCTAGGGCGTTTTGCCATCCTCTGGCAGATAACCGAAGCGCTGCGTCAGGATCTGGAGGCGGTGTACCTCGGCTACTGGATCAAGAACTGCAAGAAGATGAACTACAAGACCCAGTACCGCCCCATCGAATTGCTGATCAACCAGCGCTGGGTCACCCTCAACTGAAAGCATTGGCTTGACACACCTTTTTCCGGCATAATCCACGCCACTTTTTTGCCCGGTGCGGTTATGCGTCGGGCCAACACTGGATACCGAGGGCTCTACTGCATGTCGAAAGAAGACAGCTTCGAAATGGAAGGTACTGTCGTCGACACCCTGCCCAACACCATGTTCCGCGTGGAGTTGGAAAACGGGCACGTCGTAACCGCGCACATCTCCGGAAAGATGCGCAAGAACTACATCCGCATTCTCACTGGCGACAAGGTCCGCGTCGAGCTGACGCCTTATGACCTGAGCAAGGGCCGCATCACCTACCGTGCGCGCTAAGCTCCAGCCATGAAAAAGCCCGGCCAAGTGCCGGGCTTTTTCATGGCTGCTGCATTATCAGGGGCTGCCTTGCAGCCCAATCGCCGGCAAGCCGGCTCCCACAGGGTTCACAACACGCCTGTGGGAGCCGGCTTGCCGGCGATTGGGCCGCAAAGCGGCCCCTCGTATCACGCCACCTCAGCCGTGGTCTCGAAGTCGAACACCAGTTCGCCATCGCGCAGGTCGATGTGCACCACACCGCCATGCTCGGCCAGCTCGCCAAACAGGATCTCCTCGGCCAACGGCCGCTTGATCTTGTCCTGGATAAGCCGCGCCATCGGCCGCGCACCCATCTGCACGTCGTAGCCCGAAGCTGCCAGCCAGCCGCGAGCGGCATCGCTGACTTCCAGCAGTACCCGCTTGTCTTCCAACTGGGCCTGCAGTTCGATGAGGAACTTGTCGACGATGCTCTTGATCGTCTCGTGGCTCAGGCGGCCGAACTGGATGATGGTATCCAGGCGGTTGCGGAACTCCGGCGTGAAGCTCTTGCGGATGACTTCCATGGCATCGGACGCGTGGTCCTGATGGGTGAAGCCGATCGACGCCCGTGCCGCGGTTTCTGCCCCGGCGTTGGTGGTCATGATCAGGATCACGTTACGGAAGTCGGCCTTGCGCCCGTTGTTGTCGGTCAGGGTACCGTGGTCCATCACCTGCAGCAGCAGGTTGAAGACTTCCGGGTGGGCCTTCTCGATTTCATCGAGCAGCAACACGCAATGCGGCTGTTTGGTGATGGCTTCGGTCAGCAGGCCGCCCTGGTCGAACCCGACATAGCCTGGAGGCGCACCGATCAGGCGCGACACAGTGTGCCGCTCCATGTACTCGGACATGTCGAAGCGTACCAGTTCGACCCCCAGGGCCTTGGCCAGCTGCCGCGCCGCTTCGGTCTTACCCACGCCGGTAGGGCCGGCGAAGAGGAACGAACCAACCGGCTTGTCAGGCGATTTGAGACCGGCACGGGACAGCTTGATGGCGGTGGCCAGCGAGTCGATGGCTGCATCTTGGCCGAACACCGTGAGCTTCAGGTCGCGCTCCAGGTTACGCAGCAGCTCCTTGTCGGAACTGGTAACGTGCTTTGGCGGAATCCGCGCAATCTTGGCGACGATGTCTTCAACCTGCGGCACTTCGATCCGCTTGACCCGGTTCGCCTCAGGCTGCAGGCGCTGGTAGGCACCCGCCTCGTCGATCACGTCGATGGCCTTGTCCGGCATGTGGCGATCGTTGATGTAGCGCGAGGCCAGCTCGGCAGCTGCACGCAACGCCTCATCGCTGTACTCGATGTTGTGGTGGCTTTCGAACCGCCCCTTCAGGCCACGCAGGATGCCGACAGTGTCTTCCACCGAAGGCTCGCTGACATCGACCTTCTGGAAACGCCGCGCCAGGGCCCGGTCTTTCTCGAAGATGCCGCGAAACTCCTGGAAGGTCGTCGAGCCGATGCAACGGATTTCACCGGACGACAGCAGTGGCTTGAGCAGGTTGGACGCATCCATCACCCCGCCAGACGCTGCACCGGCACCGATGATGGTGTGGATCTCGTCGATGAACAGGATCGCCTGCGGACGCTTGCGCAGCTCACCGAGCAGCGCCTTGAAGCGCTTTTCGAAGTCGCCGCGGTATTTGGTACCGGCCAGCAGCGCGCCCAGGTCAAGGGAGTACACCACGCTTTGCGACAGCAGGTCGGGCACCTGGCCGTCGACGATGCGCTTGGCCAGGCCTTCGGCGATGGCGGTCTTGCCCACACCGGCCTCACCGACCAGCAGTGGGTTGTTCTTGCGCCGACGGGCGAGGATCTGGGCAACGCGCTCCACTTCCTGCTCGCGGCCAACCAGCGGGTCGATGCGGCCGGCACGGGCCAGCTCGTTGAGGTTGCTGGCATAGGCGTCCAGGGGGTTGCTGGACGACGAGGTTTCACCACCGTCCTCATCCTGCATTTCCTGGTCACTTTCACTGTGCGAACCATGGCCCGGCACCTTGGAGATGCCGTGGGCGATGTAGTTGACCACGTCGATACGGGCCACGCTCTGCTGCTTGAGCAGGAACACGGCCTGGCTTTCCTGTTCGCTGAAGATCGCCACCAGCACATTGGCGCCGGTCACTTCGCGCTTGCCGGAGCTCTGCACGTGGAACACGGCACGCTGCAGCACACGCTGGAACCCCAGGGTCGGCTGGGTTTCACGGTCTTCGTCGTTGACGGGAATAAGGGGTGTGGTGGAATCGATGAACTCTTGCAGGTCGTGCTTGAGTTTGTCGAGATTGGCGCCACAGGCGCGCAGAACGGTCGCGGCAGCCTCATTGTCAAGGAGTGCCAGCAGCAGATGTTCGACGGTCATGAACTCATGACGCTTCGAACGAGCCTCCTTGAAGGCAAGATTGAGGGTGACTTCGAGCTCGCGGTTTAACATAGCTTCACCTCATACCCAAGTGGTCGGCGATTAACCGTCCTTCTCGATTTCACAGAGTAGCGGATGCTGGCTTTCCCTGGCGTATTGGTTGACCTGCATGGCCTTCGTTTCGGCGATGTCACGGGTAAACAATCCGCACACTGCCCGCCCTTCGGTATGGACGGTCAGCATGATCTTGGTCGCCAGCTCGCGGTTCAGACTGAAGAACGTCTCGAGCACTTCGACGACGAAATCCATCGGCGTGTAGTCATCGTTGAACAAAACCACCTTGTACATCGGTGGCGCCTGCAGGATCGGCTTGGCTTCCTGTACCGCAAGACCTGAGCCGTCGTCCTCATTCGTTTGCGGGCGATCCTGATTGAATGTTAGTCGAATCTCGCTTGGTGCATGCATGGAAAGAATTTCATCATGATCGACAGGTTAAGGTTGTGGGTTGACCGCACAGGCCACGGCCAGCGCAGGCGCTGGGCGACCTTGACTATCGGCAAAACGGTGTTACAACCAATAAGAACCCACCGTGGTCGATAAAGATCCGCGCAGTCAACCAGATTTTTCGCATGGTTCGTATGCGGATGAAGTGGATGATACTCCAGTGATGGAGTCCTTTGCAGAGGGACATAGGGATGGCAAGCGGTAAAGTCAAGTGGTTCAACAATGCCAAGGGCTACGGATTCATCAACGAGGAAGGTAAATCCGATGACCTGTTCGCTCATTATTCGGCCATCAAGATGGATGGGTACAAGACCCTGAAGGCCGGCCAGGCGGTGGTGTTCGACATCGTACAGGGCCCCAAAGGCCTGCACGCTGTCGAGATCAAGGATGCAGCATTGGCCGCGACAGACGCAGCCAGAGCCCCCGGCCAGCCCCAGAGCGAAACCGTCAAAGCCTGACCCCTGCTCTGTGACGGTATACGAATGAACCGGCCGCCTCTTCAAGAGGCGGCCGGTTTTCTGTTGCCTTACATGTGCTTGATCATCTCGTCCCCGAAGCCTGAACTGCTCACCAGCTTCGCCCCGTCCATCAGCCGCTCGAAGTCATAGGTCACGGTCTTGGCCGCAATGGCGCCATTCGTGCCCTTGATGATCAGGTCGGCCGCCTCGGTCCAGCCCATGTGGCGCAGCATCATTTCCGCAGACAGGATCACCGAGCCCGGGTTCACCTTGTCCTGGCCGGCGTACTTGGGCGCCGTGCCGTGGGTCGCCTCGAACATGGCCACGGTATCCGAAAGGTTGGCGCCCGGCGCGATGCCGATACCGCCCACTTCCGCTGCCAGGGCGTCCGACAGGTAGTCACCGTTGAGGTTGAGCGTGGCGATCACGTCGTACTCGGCTGGGCGCAGCAGAATCTGCTGGAGCATGGCGTCGGCGATGGCGTCCTTGACGATGACGTCGCGCCCGGTCTTGGGGTTCTTGAACTTCATCCACGGGCCGCCATCGAGCAGCTCGGCACCGAACTCGTCACGGGCGACCTCGTAGCCCCAGTCCTTGAAAGCACCTTCGGTGAACTTCATGATGTTGCCCTTGTGCACCAGGGTCAGCGATTCACGGTCGTTATCCACCACATACTGCAGGGCCTTGCGCACCAGGCGTTTGGTGCCCTCGCGAGAGACCGGCTTGACGCCGATGCCGCAGTCCTGGTCGAAGCGGATCTTGGTGACGCCCATTTCCTCCTTGAGGAACTTGATCACCTTGTTCGCCTCGGGCGAACCGGCCTTCCATTCGATGCCGGCATAGATGTCCTCGGAGTTCTCGCGGAAGATCACCATGTCCACATCGCCAGGCTTCTTGACCGGGCTCGGCACACCCTCGAACCACAGCACCGGCCGCAGGCACACGTACAGGTCGAGCTGCTGGCGCAGCGCCACGTTGAGCGAACGGATGCCGCCACCAACCGGCGTGGTCAGCGGCCCCTTGATCGACACCACGTAGTCTTTCACCGCATCCAGGGTTTCCTGGGGCAGCCAGGTGTCCTGGTCATACACCTGGGTGGCCTTCTCCCCGGCATAGACCTCCATCCAGGCGATCTTGCGCTTGCCGCCGTAGGCTTTTTGCACCGCCGCATCGACCACCTTGATCATCACCGGCGACACATCGACGCCAATCCCATCGCCTTCGATATAAGGAATGATGGGTTTGTCGGGCACATTGAGCGAATGGTCTGCATTGACGGTGATCTTTTCGCCGTCGGTCGGAACCTTGATTTTCTGGTATCCCATGCTTGCACTACTCCGCTTTCGGGTGTGATTGGACATCATGCGATCCCACTGAGCCTAAACCACATCCGCCGACCTGCAAGGCCAGAACGCCCAGGCACCCGCAAACCCTGTGGGAGCCGGCTTGCCGGCGATGGCTCTACCACCGCCACACCTGCGGCAACACACCGCATTGCCCCTACGTCTTTGGTCTTATAATGGCGCCAATGTCACTTCGCCTTGCTGAATAGCCTGATTGGTTTGATATACTGCGCCGCGACCGAAGGGTCATCGGGGCGAATCCCAGGAAAATGCGGCTCGCCCTCGGCCAGCAATGGCCACGAAGCCTGGGTTGTTACCGCAGCTCAGCACTTGACGCTCGACTGATGCATCCACCATCACCGCTCGCAGCCTCTCGACTATCCGCCTATGGCATCGCCTGGGCGAAGCGCCTACCCTGCGCACCACGAGACTCGAGTACGCTCAGCACATAGAGAGTTAACCCGCATGCCCACCCGTTCCAAGATCATCTATACCTTCACCGACGAAGCCCCCGCCCTCGCCACCTACTCGCTGCTGCCGATCATCGAAGCTTTCACCGCTTCGGCTGACATCGCCGTAGAAACCCGCGACATCTCCCTGGCTGGCCGCATCCTCGCGGCATTCCCGGAGCAACTGGGCGCCGAGAAGCAGGTAGGCGATCACCTGGCGGAACTGGGCCAACTGGCTACCACCCCTGAAGCCAACATCATCAAGCTGCCGAACATCTCGGCCTCGGTCCCGCAACTGAAGGCGGCGATCAAGGAGCTGCAGGGCAAGGGCTACAACATCCCTGACTACGCCGACGAGCCGGCCACCGCCGAAGAAAAAGAATCCCGCGCGCGCTACGACCGCATCAAGGGCAGCGCCGTGAACCCGGTACTGCGCGAAGGCAACTCCGACCGCCGCGCACCGCTGTCGGTCAAGAACTACGCACGCAAGCACCCGCACAAGATGGGCGCCTGGGCCGCCGACTCCAAGTCGCACGTCGCCCACATGAACAACGGCGACTTCTACGGCAGCGAAAAGGCCGCCCTGATCGAGGCTGACGACAGCCTGCGCATCGAGCTGGTCGCCAAAGACGGCTCCACCACCGTCCTGAAAGAAAAGACCGCCGTCAAGGCCGCCGAAATCATCGACTGCGCCACCATGAGCCGCAAGGCCCTGAAAGCCTTCATCGCCGAGCAGATCGCCGATGCCAAGGCCTCCGGCGTACTGCTGTCGGTGCACCTGAAAGCCACCATGATGAAGGTTTCCGACCCGATCATGTTCGGCGTCATCGTCGAAGCCTTCTACGGCGAAGTACTGGCCAAGCACGCCGCAGCACTGACCGAAGTCGGCTTCAACGCCAACAACGGCATCGGCGACCTGTACGCCCGCATCAAGGACCTGCCAGCCGACAAGCAGGCCGAGATCGAAGCCGACATCCAGGCCCTGTACGCCGAGCGTCCGGCCCTGGCCATGGTCAACTCCGACAAGGGCATCACCAACCTGCACGTGCCGAGCGACGTCATCGTCGACGCCTCGATGCCTGCGATGATCCGTGACTCGGGCAAGATGTGGAACACCGCCGGTGAACTGCAGGACGCCAAGGCGATCATCCCGGACCGCTGCTACGCCGGCATCTACCAGGCCACCATCGAAGACTGCAAGGTCAACGGCGCCTTCGACCCGACCACCATGGGCAGCGTGCCGAACGTTGGCCTGATGGCGCAGAAAGCCGAAGAGTACGGTTCCCACGACAAGACCTTCCAGGTCAAGGCCGATGGCGTCGTGCGCGTGGTCGATGGCAAGGGCAAGGTCGTTCTGGAGCAGAACGTCGAAGCCGGTGACATCTTCCGCATGTGCCAGACCAAAGACGCGCCGATCCAGGACTGGGTCAAGCTGGCCGTCAACCGCGCCCGCCTGAGCAACACCCCGGCGGTGTTCTGGCTGGACCCGGCCCGCGCCCACGACGGCGTGATGATCGAGAAGGTACAGAAATACCTGAAGGATCACGACACCGCCGGCCTGGACATCCGTGTCCTGGCTCCGGTCGATGCCATCAAGTTCTCCCTGGCCCGCATCCGCGAAGGCAAGGACACCATCTCGGTGACCGGCAACGTGCTGCGCGACTACCTGACCGACCTGTTCCCGATCATGGAGCTGGGCACCAGCGCCAAGATGCTGTCGATCGTGCCGCTGATGAACGGCGGTGGCCTGTTCGAAACCGGCGCCGGTGGTTCGGCTCCGAAGCACGTGCAGCAGCTGGTCGAAGAGAACTTCCTGCGTTGGGATTCGCTGGGTGAATTCCTGGCCCTGGCCGCTTCTCTGGAGCACCTGGGCAACACCTACGACAACCCGCGCGCCAAAGTTTTGGCCAACACCCTGGACCAGGCTACCGGCAAGTTCCTCGACACCAACAAGTCGCCTTCGCGTAAAGTCGGTGGTATCGACAACCGCGGCAGCCACTTCTACCTGACCCTGTACTGGGCCGAAGCCCTGGCCGCCCAGAGCGACGACGCCGCCCTGCAGGCGCGCTTTGCACCGCTGGCCAAGACCCTGGCCGAGAACGAGGCGACCATCGTCGCCGAGCTCAACGCCGTTCAGGGCAAGCCGGCCGACATCGGTGGCTACTACGCCCCGGATGCCGAGCTGACCGCCAAGGTGATGCGCCCAAGCCAGACCCTGAACAGCGCGATTGCCGCCCTGTAAGGTTCGCTTGAAGTAACAGCACAAACCCCGGCCACGCACCGGGGTTTGTGCTTTCTGGGAACTGGGGGCTGCTTTGCAGCCCATCGCTGGCAAGCCAGCTTCCACAGGTACAGCACATGCCTCGAACCTGTGAGGGCTGGCTTGCCAGCGATTGGGCCGCAAAGCGGCCCCAACGATCCAAGGACACACAAATGACCTGGCAACCCCACATCACCGTCGCCACCATCGTCGAGCACGAAGGCAAATTCCTCTTCGTCGAAGAATTCAAAGCCGGCCAGCACGTGTTCAACCAACCCGCCGGCCACCTCGAACCCTTCGAAACCCTGCCCCAGGCCGCCCTGCGCGAAACCCTCGAGGAAACCGCCTGGGAAGTCGAGCTCACCGGCGTGGTCGGCATCTACCTCTACACCGCCCCGAGCAACGGCGTGACCTACCAGCGCATCTGCTTCGCCGCCCGCCCGGTGCGCCACCACACCGACCTGGCCCTGGACAGCGACATCGTCCGCGCTGTCTGGCTGACCCGCGAAGAACTGCTGGCCGACCCCAGCCGCTGGCGCAGCGAGCTGGTGCCACGCTGCCTGGACGACTACCTCAAAGGCCCCTTGCACAGCCTCGACCTGCTGCGCGACTGACGCGCCGCCCCGGGTTTGATAGAATCGGCGTTTTTCCCCCTTGATACACATCGGTAACCATGACCAGCCCAGCACTCAAAGACCCCGCCAAGACCCGCGTCATCGTCGGCATGTCCGGCGGCGTGGACTCTTCCGTCTCCGCCCTTCTGCTCATGGAGCAGGGCTACCAGGTGGAAGGGCTGTTCATGAAGAACTGGGAAGAGGACGACGGCACCGAATACTGCACCGCCCGTGAAGACCTGGCCGACGCCCAGGCCGTGTGCGATCGCATTGGCATCAAACTGCACACCGCCAACTTCGCCGCCGAGTACTGGGACAACGTGTTCGAGCACTTCCTCGAGGAGTACAAGGCCGGCCGCACGCCGAACCCGGACATCCTCTGCAACCGCGAAATCAAGTTCAAGGCGTTCCTCGACTACGCCCTGTCGCTGGGTGCCGACCTGATCGCCACCGGCCACTACGTGCGCCGCCGCGACACGGGCGACCTCACCGAGCTGCTCAAGGGCCTGGACCCGAACAAGGATCAGAGCTACTTCCTGCATGCCGTCGGCGGCAAGGAAATCGCCCGCACGCTGTTCCCGGTCGGCGAGCTGGAAAAGCCCGAAGTACGTGCCATTGCCGAGAAACACGGCCTGGCCACCGCCAAGAAGAAAGATTCCACCGGCATCTGCTTCATCGGCGAGCGCCGCTTCAGCGACTTCCTCAAGCAGTACCTGCCGGCCCAGCCGGGCAACATCGAAACCACCGAAGGTGAAGTGATCGGCCGCCACCACGGCCTGATGTACCACACCATCGGCCAGCGCCAGGGCCTTGGCATCGGCGGCTTGAAGGACGCCGGCGACGAGCCGTGGTACGTGCTGCACAAGGACCTGACGCGCAATGTGCTGGTGGTCGGCCAGGGTAACGAACACCCGTGGCTGTTCTCCCGCGCCCTGCTCGCCTCGGATATCTTCTGGGTCAACCCGATCGACCTGAGCAGCCCGCGCCAGCTCACCGCCAAGGTGCGCTACCGCCAGAGCGACCAGCAGTGCACCCTGGAGCGCACCGCAAGCGGCTATCGCGCCGTGTTCGACGAGCCGCAGCGCGCCGTGACGCCAGGCCAGTCGGTGGTGTTCTACGACGGCGAGGTGTGCCTGGGCGGCGGCGTGATCGAAACCGCCGAGCCGTGGAGCCCGCGCGCATGAGCAACCTGCAGGAGCAATTGATTGCCCTGGGCGGTGTGTTCCAGGCCGCCGTGCTGGTCGACCGCATCGCCCGCACCGGCCAGGCCAGCGAGGCCAATATCGGCTGCATGCTGGGCAGCCTGCTGGTGCGCGACCCCAAGGACACCCTGGAAGTGTTCGGTGGCGACGACCTCAACCTGCGCGACGGCTACCGTGCGCTGGTCGGCGCCCTGGAGCGCGACCCCAGCAGCCTGCAGCGCGAACCCCTGCGTTATGCCCTGTCGATGCTCGGCCTGGAGCGCCAGCTGAACAAGCGCGGCGACCTGCTCGACACCATCGGCAACCGCCTACCGCAGATCCAGTCGCAGGCCGAACATTTCGGCCTGGTTCATGAAAACGTCATCGCTTCCAGTGGAGCCTTGTACCAGGACACCCTGAGCACCCTGCGCCAGCGCATCCAGGTGCATGGCGACATGCGCTTCCTGCAGCAGGCCAGCAACGCCTCGAAGATCCGCGCCCTGCTGCTCTCCGGCATCCGCGCTGCGCGCCTGTGGCGCCAACTCGGCGGCCATCGCTGGCAGCTGGTATTCAGCCGGCGCAAGTTGCTCAACGAGCTGTACGACATGATGCGCAACGCCTCCTGAGGAGGGGTTGACCGTTCCGGCCTCATCGCCGGCAAGCCGGCTCCCACAGGTACTGCACAAGCCTTGAGTGCAGTGCGGTCCCTGTGGGAGCCGGCTTGCCGGCGATAGGGCCGGAACAGGCGAAGCACCTATTTGAATGGCCCGACCTTTGGTCAGCCACCCGACTCTGGCGCATTTTTCATGTATGATATGCGCCCTTCCAAAAGCCTGACTGTCCGAGAACACCCCATGCAGCTTTCTTCGCTCACTGCGGTTTCCCCTGTAGACGGCCGTTACGCCGGCAAAACCCAGGCCTTGCGCCCCATCTTCAGCGAATTCGGCCTGATCCGTTTCCGCGCCCTGGTCGAAGTGCGCTGGCTGCAGCGCCTGGCCGCTCACCCGCAGATCGGCGAAGTGCCGGCGTTCTCCGCCGAAGCCAACGCCCTGCTGGACAGCCTGGCCACTGACTTCAAGCTCGAGCACGCCGAACGCGTGAAAGAAATCGAGCGCACCACCAACCACGACGTCAAGGCGATCGAATACCTCCTCAAGGAGCAGGCCGCCCAACTGCCCGAGCTGGCCAAGGTCAGCGAATTCATCCACTTCGCCTGCACCAGCGAGGACATCAACAACCTGTCCCACGCCCTGATGCTGCGCGCTGGCCGTGACGACGTGCTGCTGCCGCTGATGCGCCAGATCGCCGAGGCCATTCGCGCCCTGGCCCACGCTCACGCCGACGTGCCGATGCTGTCGCGCACCCACGGTCAACCGGCTTCGCCGACCACCCTGGGCAAGGAACTGGCCAACGTCGTGTACCGCCTGGAGCGCCAGATCGCCCAGGTCGCTGCCGTGCCGCTGCTGGGCAAGATCAATGGCGCCGTGGGCAACTACAACGCCCACCTGTCGGCCTACTCGCAGATCGACTGGGAAGCCAACGCCCGCGCCTTCATCGAAGACGAGCTGGGCCTGGTGTTCAACCCCTACACCACCCAGATCGAGCCGCACGACTACATCGCCGAGCTGTTCGACGCGATCGCCCGCTTCAACACCATCCTCATCGACTTCGACCGCGACGTCTGGGGCTACATCTCGCTGGGCTACTTCAAGCAGAAGACCGTCGCTGGCGAAATCGGCTCCTCGACCATGCCGCACAAGGTCAACCCGATCGACTTCGAAAACTCCGAAGGCAACCTGGGTATCGCCAACGCGCTGTTCCAGCACCTGGCCAGCAAGCTGCCGATCTCGCGCTGGCAGCGTGACCTGACCGACTCCACCGTGCTGCGCAACCTGGGCGTGGGCTTCGCTCACAGCGTCATCGCCTACGAAGCCAGCCTCAAAGGCATCGGCAAGCTGGAAGTCAACGCCGCACGCATCGCCGCCGACCTGGACGCCTGCTGGGAAGTCCTCGCCGAGCCGATCCAGACCGTGATGCGCCGCTTCAACATCGAGAACCCCTACGAGAAGCTCAAGGAGCTGACCCGTGGCAAGGGCATCACCCCTGAAGCGCTGCTGACCTTCATCGACGGCCTGGACATGCCAGCCGAAGCCAAGGCTGAGCTCAAGCAACTGACCCCGGCCAGCTACATCGGTAACGCGGCCGCACAGGCCAAACGCATCTAAGCTGACCGTCGCGTTCAACGCCCGGCCTGGCCGGGCGTTTTTATTCCCGGACGAAAATTACGTTTTTTCAATAGGTTGAACATGAATCCTGATACTCCACTGCAGCTGCTCGGCGGCATCTCGGCCCGCGAATTCATGCGCGACTACTGGCAGAAGAAGCCGCTGCTGGTGCGCCAGGCCTTCCCGGACTTCGAAAGCCCGATCGACCCCGACGAGCTGGCCGGCCTGGCCCTGGAAGAGGAAGTCGAGTCGCGCATCGTGCTCGAGCACGGCGCCCACCCGTGGGAACTGCGCCGCGGCCCGTTCAACGAAGACACCTTCGCCGAGCTGCCGGAAAAAGACTGGACCCTGCTGGTTCAGGCCGTCGACCAGTTCGTGCCGGAAGTGGCCGAACTGCTCGAGCAGTTCCGCTTCCTGCCGAGCTGGCGTATCGACGACGTGATGATCAGCTTCGCCACCCCCGGTGGCAGCGTCGGGCCGCACTTCGACAACTACGACGTGTTCCTGCTGCAAGGCCACGGCAAGCGCAACTGGAAGGTCGGCCAGATGTGCAACAGCGACAGCCCGCTGCTGCCCCACGCCGACCTGCGCATCCTCGCCGAATTCGAACAGAGCGGCGAATGGACCCTTGAGCCCGGCGACATGCTCTACCTGCCGCCGCGCCTGGCCCATTACGGCGTAGCCGTCGACGACTGCCTGACCTACTCGGTCGGCTTCCGTGCGCCGAGCGCTGCCGAAGTGCTGACCCACTTCACCGACTTCCTCAGCCAGTTCCTGCCGGACGAAGAGCGCTACAGCGACGCCGACGCCCAGCCGGTCAGCGACCCGCACCAGATCCAACACGACGCCCTCGACCGCCTCAAGGCGCTGCTCGACAAGCACATGGGCGACAAGGACCTGCTGCTGACCTGGTTCGGCCAGTTCATGACCGAGCCGCGTTACCCGGAGCAGGTGGTCGGCGAAGAGCTGAGCGAGGACGAGCTGGTCGAAGCCCTGGAAGATGGCGCGATCCTGATCCGCAACCCGAGCGCACGCATGGCCTGGTCCGAGCTCAACGACGACCTGATGCTGTTCGCCAGCGGCCGCAGCTGCCCGCTGCCCGCCAAGCTGCGCGAGCTATTGAAGCTGGTATGCGCCGCCGACGCCCTGCACATCGACAACTTGGGCGAATGGTTGCAGGATGAAGATGGCCTTATGCTGGTACAGCAGCTGATCAAACAAGGAAGCCTGGGATTCGCCAATGAATAAGATTCGTGTGCGCCTCGCCGACTGGCAGAAAGACAACGCCGACATCCGCCGCATTCGCGAAGCCGTGTTCGTGGCCGAACAGCACATTCCGCCGGAGCTCGAATTCGACTCGGAAGACCAGGACGCCCTGCACTTCCTGGCCCTGGAAGGTGACTACCCGATTGGCACCGCCCGCCTGCTCTCGGACGGCACCATCGGTCGCATCTCGGTGCTCAAGGACTGGCGCGGGCTGAAAGTCGGCGATGCCCTGGTCAACGCCGTGATCGTCGAAGCGCAGAACCGCGACCTCAAGCAGCAGATGCTCAGCGCTCAGGTGCACGCCACGCCATTCTATGAGCGCCTCGGGTTTCGCGTAGTCAGCGAAGAGTTCCTCGAAGCCGGCATCCCGCATGTGGACATGGTGCGCGATTCCCGCGAGATCGCCTGATCCATCCGCGTTGACCCCATCGCCAGCAAGCCGGCTCCCACAGGGCCCCTGTAGGAGCCGGCTTGCCGGCGATGAGGCCAGTGCAGACAAAACATCCAGAACAGCAAAAACCTGTACATCCATCCAGATAAAACTTGCCTCCGCGCCCCCGCTTGCGCATCCTAGTGCCCGTCATTCCCGATGAAGCATTTGCGGCCATGCGCCTGTTCCTCTGCGAAAAACCCTCCCAGGCCAAAGATATCGCCAAGGTCCTCGGCGCTCAGCGCAAGGGCGACGGCTGCTGGCAAGGCACCGACGTCTGCGTGACCTGGTGCATCGGCCACCTGCTCGAAACCGCTCCACCCGACAGCTACGACGCACGCTACAAGCGCTGGAACCTGGCCGACCTGCCGATCATCCCGGAACAATGGAAGATGCTGGTCAAACCCAAGACCGCCAGCCAATTCAAGGCCGTCAAGCGCTTGCTCGGCGAGGCCCGCGAGCTGGTGATCGCCACCGACGCCGATCGTGAGG
This sequence comes from Pseudomonas sp. KU43P, assembly GCF_033095865.1. Taxonomy (NCBI): domain Bacteria; kingdom Pseudomonadati; phylum Pseudomonadota; class Gammaproteobacteria; order Pseudomonadales; family Pseudomonadaceae; genus Pseudomonas; species Pseudomonas sp. KU43P. The sequence goes on from NZ_AP019365.1 coordinate 3,867,086, forward strand.
GCGAGATGATCGCCCGCGAGCTGGTCGAGCACTGCCGCTACCGCGGGCCAATCCAGCGCCTGTGGCTGTCGGCACTGGACGACGCGTCCATCCGCAAGGCCTTGGCGCGCCTGCTGCCCGGCCAGGAAACCTTCAACCTCTATCACTCGGCATTGGGCCGCTCGCGTGCTGACTGGCTGATCGGCATGAACATGAGCCGGCTGTTCACCTTGCTGGGCCGCCAGTCGGGCTACCAGGGCGTGCTGCCGGTAGGCCGTGTGCAAACCCCTACCCTGCGCCTGGTGGTGGACCGTGACCGCAGCATCGCCGACTTCGTGCCCGTACCGTTCTGGGCCATCGAGGTGCAGCTCGAGCACGCCGGCCAAGGTTTCAACGCCCAATGGCGTGCACCGGAAGATGCCTGCGACGACCAGGGCCGCTGCCTCAACCAGGCGCTGGCACAACAGGCCGCCCGCGACATCGGCAATGCCGGCGCGGCGCGGGTGCTCAAGGTCGCCACCGAACGCGTGCGCGAGGCCGCGCCGCTGCCCTTCGACCTCGGTACCCTGCAGGAGCTGTGTTCGAAGAAGTTCGGCCTCGGCGCCCAGGAAACCCTCGACATCGCCCAGGCCCTGTACGAAACCCACAAGCTGATCACCTACCCGCGCAGCGACTGTGGCTACCTGCCACTCAGCCAGCATAGCGAAGCGCCGGCGATCCTCGCGGCGCTGCAGCGTGCCGACGCCAGCCTCGCGCCGCTGCAGGCACACCTCGAACCTCAGCGCCGCTCGCGGGCCTGGAACGACGCCAAGGTCAGCGCCCACCACGGCATCATCCCCACGGCGGCGGCCAGCGACCCCTCGCGCCTGCCGGCCAAACACAAGGCCGTGTACACGCTGATCCGCGCCCGCTACCTGGCGCAGTTCCTGCCCAATCACGAATACGACCGCACCCAGGCCGAATTCGATTGCGCCGGCCACGCCCTGCGCGCCGTGGGCAAGCAGATCGTCGAACCAGGCTGGCGCCGCGCCCTGCCCGAGGCACTGACGCCGGCCAAAGGCCGCGAGGCTACGCCGGCCCAGGTGCTGCCGGCCTTGCGCGAGGGCCAGGATTGCACCGTGCAGGGCCTGCAACTGAAAGACCTGTGGACCCAACCGCCCAAGCCGTTCACCGAAGGTGACCTGATCAAGGCCATGAAGAACGTCGCCAAGCTGGTGGACGACCCGCGTCTCAAGCAAAAGCTCAAGGAAACCACCGGCATCGGCACCGAGGCGACCCGCGCCAGCATCATCCAGGGCCTGCTTGACCGGGGCTACCTGGTCAAGAACGGCAAAGCCCTGGCCGCCACCCCCGCCGCGTTCAGCCTGATCGACGCGGTGCCGCGGGCCATCGCCGACCCCGGCACCACCGCTATCTGGGAGCAGGCACTGGACATGGTGCAAAGCGGTGAAATGAGCCTGGAAGAATTCGTTGCCCGGCAGTCGGCTTGGATGGGCAAGCTGGTGGAGCGCTGCCGGGGGATGCGCATGAGCATCAGTGGGCCGGCGGTGGGCAAGGCGGCGCCGTGGAAGAAGAAGCGCCGCGCCGCTGGCAAGGCTGCAGGTACCGGGACCAAAGCGGGCGGCAGCAAACCCAAGCAGACCCGGCGCAAGACTTCCAGTTGAGGGTTGCCAGTACTGGCCTCATCACTGGCAAGCCAGCTCCCACCTGTAGGAGCCGGCTTGCCGGCGATGAGGCCCTGACAGCCTGCAAATCACTCGCTATGTGCCACTCTTCAACCGACTGAACGCCCGAGTCAATTCGCGGTTGAAGGCCTTGCCATTGTCATTCTTGCCATACAACCGCGCCCTCACCTCGGCCGGCGGATAGGTCCCCGGCGCATTGCGAATGCTCGCCTCCACCAACCCGTCCGCCGCCGTAATCGCATTGGCGTAGTGAATGGTGTCGGTAATCGGCGCAATCACCTCGGGCCGCATCAGGTAATCCATCAGCTTCCAGGCCGCCTCTGGGTGCGGCGCATCCTTGGGCACCACCAGGGCATCGAGCCAGATCAGCGTGCCCTCCTTCGGAATGCTGTAGTCCAGCGTAAACGCCTTGCCCGCCTGCTGTGCCTGGCCCTGGGCAATGGCCACGTTGCCGTTCCACGACATGGCCACACAGGTCTCGCCATTGGCAAGATCGTTGATGTTGCGGTCATTGTCGAAGTAGCGGATGTACGGGCGGATCTTGCGCAGCTGCACTTCGGCAGCCTTGAGGTCTTCGAGGCGCTGCTGGTTGATGTCCAGCCCCATGTAGCGCATCACAGCGGCAAATACCTCATTGGGGTCGTTGAGCAGGCTCACCCCGCAGTCGGCAAATTTCGCTACCACCTGCGGGTCGAACAGCATGGCCCAACTGTCCAGCGGCGCATCGGCCATTCGTGCGCTCACCGCCTGCTGCTGATAACCCACCCCGGTGGTGCCCCATGCATAGGTACCCGCATAACGGTTGCCGGGGTCGAACATGGCCATGTGCTGGCGAAACTCCTCGCCCACCCCGGCCAAGTGCGGCACCTGGGCCTTGTCCAGCGGCTGCAATGCGCCGCTGGCGATCGCCCGGCTCAGGTGCTGGCCGGCGCTCAGCACCACGTCATAACCACTGCCACCGGTCAGCAGCTTGGTCTCGGCGGTTTCCAGGGAGTCGAAGTGGTCGGCGACTACCCGAATACCGGTTTCCTTCTCGAAGTTGCTCAAGGTATCCGGAGCAAGGTATTCGCCCCAGATGTACAGGTTCACGGTCGGCGGTTGTGCGTCGGCTGCCTGAGCCGCCGCCGCAGCGCAACCCAGGCCGACTGCGGCGGCCAGTGCGCAGAGTTTCATCAACGACGACCTCCGGCGTATTGCGGCATGGTGATGCAGGCAACATTGCCGCCACCTAGCAGAATCTCGCGGGAGTTCTCGATGCCGATGATGCGGTGTTCGGGGAACAGCTCGGCCAGGGTTGCTTGGGCGACGCTGTCGTTGCGGTCACCGAACAGCGGCACGACGATGGCCGAGTTGCCGGCGTAATAGTTGATATAGGAAGCGCAGATGCGGGTACCCGCCTCGCGCAGGTGCGTGCCCTCCACCTGGTCCAGCCCGGCTGCTTCCTCGGCAGTCCATTGCAACACGTCGGGCTGAGGCAGCTTGTGCACCTTCAGCTCACGGCCGCGCGCGTCGCGGGTGCTGCGCAGGATGTCGTAGGCTTCCTGGTAGATTTCCCACTGCGGATCGTCGCGGTTGTCGGTCCATTGCAGCACCACTTCACCGGGGCGCACGAAACACGCCAGGTCATCGACGTGGCCATCGGTTTCATCGAACTTGCAGCCACGTGGTAGCCAGATCACCTGGTCGGCGCCCAGGTAGTCCTCCAGCCTGCGTGTCACCTCCTCCTTGCCCAGGTGGGCATTGCGGTTGCGGTTGAGCAGGCACTGCTCGGTGGTCAGCAGGCTGCCCTGGCCATCGCTCTGGATGCCGCCGAGTTCGGCGATCAACGGTGCACGGTAGCGGTCCAGACCCTCGATTTCGAGGATCTTCTGCGCGATCTGATCGTCCTTGTCCCACGGGTAGTAGAGGCCACCGTCCAGGCCACCGTAAGCGTTGAACTCGAAGTCAACCCCGCGCACTTCGCCGCTACCGTCGTTGACCACGAAGCAGGCACCGCTGTCACGAAACCAGGTGTCGTTGCAGGTCATTTCCACCACCCGCACCTGCGGCGGCAGCAAGCGCCGGGCGTTGGCGTACTGGGCGGCCGAGGCGCATACGGTGACCGGTTCGCTGGAGGCGATGGCGGTGACGATTTCCACCCAGACCTTTTGCGCAGGCTTGGCACCATTGCGCCATACGTCCGGCCGCTCGGGCCAGCCGAGCCAGCAGCCTGCCTTGCGCTCGAATTCGCCAGGCAGGCGGAAACCATCGGCCTTTGGTGTAGTGGTAAGCGAACGTGCCATGGGTCAACCTCGTGTCGGTGAGTGATGACTGCACGCTACGCCGGCGCGTTTGCTGCTTCCAACGATGAAAACTCAGCGATAGGTGAATTGAATTCAGCTATCGCCCAGCTGTTCGATGAACCATTCGATGAATTGCGCCACGGCGGCGCGCTCCAGGCGCAGCCGTTCGCAGACCAGCGCGTATTGGCCCTGGGCAGTCACGCTGGCTGCAAACGGGCGGATCAGCCGCCCGCTCTGCAAGTCGGCCTGGCAGGTCAGGTTGTCGCCCATGGCCACGCCCTGCCCCAGCAGGGCCGCCTCGAGGGCCAGGGCGGCGTGGGGGAAGTACAGCTGGCGCGAGGGCAAGGCGTCTTCGGCATGGGTCGCCAGCCAGGTGGTCCAGGTGCGGCCATCCTGGTCGTCATGCAGCAGGCAATGGCGCACCAGGTCGCGGGGGCGCTTGAGGCTGCCCTGGTTGAACAGGCTCGGGCTGCACACCGGGAAGAACTGCAACAGCGGCAGCGGCCGCACGAAATGCGTGCTGGCATCCAGGGCGCTGGTGCCATAGGTGACGGCTAGGTCGACGTCCAGCGCCGGGGCGCCGGCATCGATGGGTTGCTCGTGCAGGTGCAGGGTGATGTGGGGGTAGCGGCTGCTGAAATCGGCCAGCCTGGCCACCAGCCACTTCTGCGCCAGTTCTGCTGTGACGGCCACGCGCAGCACCGCCTGGGAAGACGGATCGCGCAGCTCATCGCAGGCCTTGCCGATCAGTTCGAAGGCCTGCTGCAGGTGGTGCAGCAGGCGCTCGGCCTCCACGCTTGGGCGCACCTGGCGGCCGACACGCTCGAACAGGGCCACCCCGAGTTGCTCCTCGAGCTGGCGGATCTGGTGGCTCACCGCGCTGTCGGTGACACAAAGTTCGGCGGCAGCACGGCCAAAGTGGCCGTGGCGGGCAGCGCATTCGAAGGTGCGCAGGGCAGTCAGGGAAGGCAGGCGGCGCATAGTGAGTCCTGTCAGGTGCATGGGGCCGCACAGCGGCCTCAGGATCATACCGCCAACGAGAACGGGCTGGCACCGTGAAAAATTCATGCTAAGTTTTCATGAAAATAACCAGAACAAATTTCACGAGGCCCCTGCATGTTCAAGCAATCCGCCCAGCATATCGCCAGCTACTACGCCCAGACCTACCCCGCCAGCATCCCCCTTCGTCCCACCTTGCAAGGCCCGCATGACACCGAGGTGGTGATCGTCGGCGCCGGGTTCAGCGGCCTGCACACCGCCCTGCGCCTGGCCCTGGCCGGCAAGCGCGTCACGCTGCTGGAAGCCAGCCGGGTGGCCTGGGCAGCGTCTGGGCGCAACGGTGGCCAGGCCCTGCTAGGCTGGTCGTGCGACATGCCGCCGCTGGAAAAGGCACTGGGTGTGGAGCGTGCCCGGCAACTGTGGCAAAGCATGTGCTGGGCAGCGGATGAGTTGCGAGAATTACCGCTGCGCCACGGTTTCGATATCGACTACCGCCTGGGGAGCCTGTGGACTGCCGTGCTGCCACGCCGGGTGAAGCTGCTGGAAGAAGCGCTGCACGAGGCCGAGCACAAATGGGGTTACCACGACCTGCGACTGATCGGCCGCGACGAAATCAGGCAGTGGATCGACAGCCCGCGCTACCAGGCGGCGCTTTACGACGCCAGGGGCGCGCACCTGAACCCGCTGAAACTGGCCCAGGGCCTGGCCGCCACGATCGAAGCCCATGGCGGGCGCATTTTCGAACAAAGCCAGGTGCTCGAACTGCAACGAACGGCCAACGGCCATGTCGCCCGCACCGCTCAGGGTGAGGTGCGTTGCGAGGTGCTGGTACTGGCCTGCAATGCCTACATCGACCGCCTCGACCGCAGCCTCTCGCGTCGCCTGCTGCCGGTCGGCTCGTACCAGGTCGCCACCGCGCCGCTGGAGCCGGAGCTCGCTCAATCGTTGCTACCGCGTAACAGTTGCGTGATCGACAACCAGTTCGTGCCCGACTACTTCCGTCTTACCCCGGACCATCGCCTGCTGTTCGGCGGCGGCTGCACCTACCTGGGCGGTATTCCCAAGGATGTCGCCAGTGCCACCCGCCCCTACCTGGAGCGGGTGTTTCCGCAACTGGCTGGCGTGGCCATCGATTACGCCTGGGGCGGCCACATCGACTGCAGTATCCAGCGCACCCCAGACGTTGGCCGCGACGGGCAGCGCTACTGGTTGCAGGGTTTTTCCGGGCATGGGGTGCTGCCGACTTTGGCAGCGGCGCGGGCGGTCAGTGATGCGATCCTGGGCGACGATGCGCTGCTGAGCTTGTACCAGGGCATCCACAATGGGCGGTTCCCTGGGGGGGATTTGCTGGCGGCGCCGCTGGAGGCTGCGGCCAAGGCGTGGTACCGGATGCGCGATCGCGTCTGAAGACCTGTTCTGGCCTCATCGCCGGCAAGCCGGCTCGCACAGGCATTGCACTGCCCGGCCAGTACTGACAACACAGGAATCTCTCCTATTCTCAATAGCTCACTTGGCAATCCCCCTGCACAGAGGAGACACGACCATGAGCTACGTGACCACGAAGGATGGCGTTCAGATCTTCTACAAGGACTGGGGCCCGCGCGATGCGCCGGTCATCCACTTCCACCACGGCTGGCCACTGAGTGCCGACGACTGGGACGCGCAGATGCTGTTCTTCCTCGCCCAGGGGTTCCGGGTCGTCGCCCATGATCGCCGTGGCCACGGGCGCTCCAGCCAGGTGTGGGATGGCCACGACATGGACCATTACGCCGACGACGTGGCCGCCGTGGTCGAACACCTGGGGACCCAGGGAGCGGTGCATGTCGGCCACTCCACCGGTGGTGGCGAAGTGGTGCGCTACATGACCCGCTACCCGAACGACAAGGTCGCCAAGGGGGTATTGATTGCCGCCGTGCCACCGCTGATGGTGCAAACCCCAGGCAACCCGGGCGGCCTGCCCAAGTCGGTGTTCGACGGTTTCCAGGCACAGGTGGCGAGCAATCGCGCGCAGTTCTACCGCGACGTGCCTGCGGGGCCGTTCTATGGCTACAACCGGCCCGGCGTCGAAGCGTCGGAGGGCGTCATTGCCAATTGGTGGCGGCAGGGCATGGTCGGCAGCGCCAAAGCCCATTACGACGGGATCGTGGCGTTTTCCCAGACGGATTTCACCGAAGACCTGAAGAAGATCCAGCAGCCGGTGCTGGTGATGCACGGGGATGATGATCAGATCGTACCGTATGAAAATTCCGGGCCGCTGTCGGCCAAGTTGCTGCCCAATGGCACGCTGAAGACTTACAAGGGATACCCACACGGCATGCCGACTACCCATGCCGATGTGATCAATGCGGATCTGTTGGCGTTCATTCGTAGCTGAAAGGTTGTCTGTACTGGCCCTATCGCCGGCAAGCCGGCTCCCACAGAAATGGCGCTGCTCTCACCGTAGGAGCCGGCTTGCCGGCGATAGGGCCAGTACTGACAACACCTGCCATACCGCATTACCATGCCCTCCTCCTGGCGCGGCCTTTTGCCGCACCCCTGCCTGCCAAACTCACATGCCCTTCGAACTCACCGTAGAACCCCTCACCCTGTTGATCCTCGCCCTGGTCGCCTTCGTCGCCGGTTTCATCGATGCCATCGCCGGCGGTGGCGGCCTGCTCACCACCCCTGCCCTGCTCACCGCGGGCATGCCGCCGCATCTGGTACTGGGCACTAACAAGCTCAGCTCGACCTTCGGCTCGGCCACCGCCGGCTTCACCTACTACAAGCGCAAGCTGTTCCACCCGGCCCAGTGGCGCCGGGCGCTGCTGGGCACCCTGGTCGGAGCGCTGATCGGCGCCACCATCGCCCACTACCTGCCCGCCGAATGGCTGAACAAGATGCTGCCGGTGATCGTCTTCCTCTGCGGCGTCTACCTGCTGTTCGGCGGCACACCCAAGGCGCCGCTGGATGCCGATGTGCCGATCAAGAAGAAATGGCAGTTCCCGCAGGGCTTCACCCTGGGCTTCTACGACGGCGTGGCCGGCCCCGGCACGGGTGCGTTCTGGACCGTCAGCACGCTGCTGCTCTACCCCATCGACCTGGTCCGCGCCAGCGGCGTGGCGCGCAGCATGAACTTCGTCAGCAACATCGCGGCGCTGACGGTGTTCATCATTTCCGGCCAGGTGGATTACATCGTCGGCCTGTGCATGGGCCTGTCGGTGATGGTCGGCGCCTTCTTCGGCGCACGCACGGCGATCAGCGGCGGCAGCAAGTTCATCCGCCCGGTGTTCATCACCGTGGTGCTGGCATTGACCGTGCGGCTAGCGTGGCAGCACTGGTTCGGGCAGGCCTAGGCGCCGGGCGACGTACAGATCGATCAGGTATCGGGCGATGGACCGCCCGGCCGGCAGCGGCGGCAGGTCGTGGACGCTGAACCACTTGGCATCCTCGATCTCGTCGGGCTGCATGACGATTTCGCCGCCGGCGTACTCGGCATGGAAACCCAGCATCATCGAATGCGGGAACGGCCAGCACTGGCTGCCGACGTACTGAATGTTCTGCACCTCCACCGCCACTTCTTCGCGCACTTCGCGCACCAGGCAATCCTCGGCCGACTCGCCCGGTTCGGCGAAACCTGCCAGGGTGCTGTAGACGCCGGTGACGAAGCGTGGCGAACGGGCCAGAAGGATTTCGTCGCCGCGGGTCACCAGCACGATCATGCTCGGCGAGATCCGCGGGTAGCTGCGCAGGTCGCAAGGCTGGCAATACATCGCCCGTTCCCAGCGGATCTGCGTCATCGGTTGGCCGCAGCTGCCGCAGAAACGATGCTCGCGTGCCCAGGTGCCGATCTGCGCGGCGTAGCCGAGCACCTTGTAGGTATCGAAGTCGCCTTCAAGCATGAAGGTGCGCAAGCCGCGCCAGCTACAGCCCGGTAGCTCGCTGGCGCTGCGCAGCTCAAGCAGGAACACCGGCTCGCCGTCGAAGTGGCCGATGCCGTGCTCGCACAACAGGTCCAGGTCCTGGCGCTTGAGCCAGTCACGGGAGAACAGCGCGCCGTTGGCGTCCACCAGAAACCCTTCCGGGCTGCGGGCGACGGCCAAGCCCCCGGTGATCTGCGGGTCGAGTACTGCGGTAGTCCAGCGTGCTGACATGTCGGGGTTCCTTGACTGCGCGTCCCCCGGCCCGGTCAGTCGGCGAACGTCGGTTTCTGTTTGCTCATGTGCGCCGCCACGGCCACGCGCAGGTCTTCGGACTGCAGCATCGCGGCGTTCCAGGTGGCGATGTAGTCCAGGCCGTCATCGATGCTGTGGTCACGCATGTAGCTGAGCATCTGCTTGGTGCCGGCCACGGCGATCGGCGATTTTGCGGCAATCTCGCGGGCGATGGCAAAGACTGCGTCGAGCAAGGCGGCCTGATCATCATAGACCCGGTTGACCAAGCCGATGCGCAGCGCCTCATCGGCCTCGACATGCCGCCCGGTGTAGGCCAGCTCGCGCATGATGCCGTCGCCGATGATACGTGGCAAACGTTGCAGGGTGCCGACATCGGCGGCCATGCCCATGTCCACTTCCTTGATCGAGAACTGGGCGTCGGCACTGCAGTAGCGCATATCGCAGGCCGAGACCAGGTCGATGGCGCCGCCGATGCAGTAGCCCTGGATTGCGGCCAGCACTGGCTTACGGCAGTTGTCCACGGCGTTGAACGAGGCCTGCATACGCAGGATGGTGCGCCGCAGCAGGCGAGCGTTGCGGCCGACGTCCTTGCCCATCTGGCCGGCCAGCGAGGCCAGCATCATCAGGTCGATGCCCGAGGAGAAGTGCTTGCCCGCGCCGCTGATGACCACGGCGCGCACGGCGTCGGTGTCGTCGATCCACTGGAAGATGGCGATGATTTCTTCCCAGAACGCGGCGTTCATCGCGTTGATCTTTTCCGGGCGGTTGATCTGAACATGGGCGATGTTGTCGGTCAGTTCGACCTTGAATGCGCTGTACTCGGTCACGGGCGGCACTCCTGTGGCAAATGGGGTAGCGCAGGATGGTAACCCAGCCGGGTGGCCGCACTTGTGCCAAAAACGGGACTGTATGCCTTGCCTCCAGCGCGCTGATGGGGCACCTTGCCCCATCGCCGAATCATAAGGATACAAATTACATGTCGCGCTCCCTAACCGGCGCCCTGGCCCACGGTTTTCTTGGCCAATCGCCGCTTTGGTACAAGGCGGTCATCTGCCTGTTCCTGGTCCTCAACCCTCTGTTGTTATTCACCGTCGGCCCGGTAGCCGCAGGCTGGGCCCTGGTGATCGAGTTCATCTTCACCTTAGGGATGGCCCTGAAGTGCTATCCGCTGATGCCGGGTGGCTTGCTGCTGGTCGAGGCACTGCTGCTGAAGATGACCACGCCCCAGGCCCTGTATGACGAACTGCTGCACAATTTCCCGGTGATCCTGCTGCTGATGTTCATGGTGGCGGGCATCCACTTCATGAAGGAGCTGCTGCTGTTCCTGTTCTCGCGGATCTTGCTGGGGGTGCGCTCGAAGGCATTGCTGGCCCTGCTGTTCTGCGTACTGTCGGCGTTTCTCTCGGCGTTCCTGGATGCCTTGACCGTCACCGCAGTCATCATCAGCGCCGCCGTGGGCTTCTACGCGGTGTACCACCGCGTCGCCTCCAACACCAACCCGCGCGAGGACAGCGCGCTGGACAGCGACCAGCAGATCGAAAACCTGCACCGCGAAGACCTCGACCAGTTCCGTGCCTTCCTGCGCAGCCTGCTGATGCACGGCGCGGTCGGCACCGCCCTGGGCGGCGTGTGCACCCTGGTGGGCGAGCCGCAGAACCTGCTGATCGGCCATGAAATGGGTTGGCACTTCGCCGACTTCTTCCACAAGGTCGCACCGGTATCGCTGCCGGTGCTGGTGGCAGGCCTGGTGACCTGCGTGCTGCTGGAGAAGTTGCGCCTGTTCGGCTACGGCACGCTGATGCCGGAGCGGGTACGTCAGGTGCTGGCGGCCTACGCCGCCGAAGACGATGCCGCACGCACGCAGGCGCAGCGGGTGGCGTTGTGGGTGCAAGGCATCGCTGCGCTGATTTTGATCGTTTGCCTGGGCCTGCACATTGCCGAAGTCGGCCTGATCGGCCTGATGGTGATCGTGCTGATCACCGCGTTCACCGGCATCACCGACGAGCATCGCCTGGGCCGGGCGTTCCAGGACGCCATGCCGTTCACCGCTCTGCTGGTGGTCTTTTTCGCGGTAGTCGCGGTCATCCACCAGCAGCAGCTGTTCAGCCCGCTGATCGCCTGGGTGCTGGCCCTGCCTACCGAGCAGCAGCCGGGCATGCTGTACCTGGCCAACGGCCTGTTGTCGGCCATCAGCGACAACGTGTTCGTCGCCACCATCTACATCACCGAGGTGAAGCAGGCGTTCGTCAATGGCGCCATGAGCCGCGAGCACCTCGAGACGCTGGCGGTGGCGATCAATACCGGTACCAATCTGCCCAGCGTGGCCACACCCAATGGCCAGGCGGCGTTCCTGTTCCTGCTGACCTCGGCGATCGCGCCGCTGATCCGCCTGTCGTACGGGCGCATGGTGTGGATGGCCCTGCCCTACACCGTGGTCATGGGTGGGCTGGGCTGGTGGGCGGTGACCTACTGGCTGTAAATTCGCCGGCGTTGTCGAAACGACGCCGCGCCGTTCGACCAGGGACAAGGCCTGTGTACCGACAGGCCATCCCTGGAGATCCCTCATGCGCAAACTCATCGTTGCCGCCTTCGTCAGCCTCGACGGCGTCATGCAAGCTCCCGGCGGCCCGCAGGAAGACACCCGCGGCGGCTTCACCTACGGCGGCTGGATCGTGCCCTTTGCCGAAGAGGTATTCGGCCAGGCCATGCAGGCGCTGTTCAGCCAACCCTTCGAACTGCTGCTGGGCCGGCGCACCTACGACATCTTCGCCGGCTACTGGCCGAAGGTGAAAGACGATACCGAAGACTTCTCCATCGCCAACCTGTTCAACAGTGTGCCCAAGCACGTCGCCACCCACTCGCCCGGCACGCTCGACTGGCACAACAGCCACGCCTTGGGCCACGATGTGACCGCCGCCGTGCGCGTGCTCAAGCAGCAGGCCGGTGCCGACTTGCTGACCCAGGGCAGCGCCGACCTGGTCCAGCAACTGCTGGCAGCCGACCTGGTGGATGAACTGCAGCTGCTGATCCATCCGCTGCTGCTCGGCCCCGGCAAGCGCCTGTTCGGCAGTGATGCCACCGCCGCGGCGTTCACCCTGAAGCATTCGCAGGTGTCCCCCAAAGGCGTGATCATTGCCCGTTACGTGCGCGCAGGCGAGGTGCAGACCGGCTCGTTCGAGCTGCCACCCGAGGCGGCCTGATCCGATACAACTTTTGCAGCGTGCGCGCATCGAAACACAGTAAGCCCACATCCGCTTCCAGGAGGTTTGCCATGGTGCTTCGCACAGCCCTGATCGTTTCCTGCCTGACCCTGGCCGTTGCCGGCTGCGCCGGGTCGAGCGACGAGCACCGCTCGCCCCCCACCACCCAGCAGGTCGACCTGCAACGGTACCAGGGCACCTGGTACGAACTGGCACGCCTGCCGATGTTCTTCCAGCGCAACTGCGTGCAGTCCGAAGCGCACTATGGTTTGCGCGAGGACGGGCGCATCGACGTGACCAACCGCTGCAAGGAAAAGGACGGTCAGTGGAACGAGGCCAAGGGGATCGCCGAAGCCCAGCAGCCAGGCAAGACCGACAAGCTCTGGGTGCGCTTCGACAACTGGTTCAGCCGCCTGGCGCCCGGCTTGACCAAAGGCGAGTACTGGGTGCTGTACCACGACAAGGACTACCGCGTGGCGCTGGTCGGCCACCCGAACCGCGAGTACCTGTGGCTGCTGTCGCGCACGCCGGCGATCACCGACCAGGCCCGCGAAGAACTGCTGGCCATCGCCCACAAGCAGGGCTACGACACCAGCAAGCTGATCTGGCGCCAGGATGACCTCGCCAAGCCCTGACAACCGGGCTACTGTGTAGCCCCCCGCAACTTCTGGAGCCCGGCTTTGGACCTGCAATTTCTGGGCACCTCGGCCGGGGTGCCGACCAAGGCGCGCAACGTCAGCGCCACCGCCGTCATCGAAGCCAGTGGCAGCCACTGGTACCTGGTGGATTGCGGCGAAGGCACCCAGCACCGGCTGCTGCACACCTCGCTGTCGGTGCGCGACTTGCGCGCCATCTTCATCACCCATGTGCACGGCGACCACTGCTTCGGCCTGCCCGGCCTGCTGGCCAGTGCCGGCATGAACGGGCGCACCCATGCGCTGGACCTGATCCTCCCCGCCGCACTGCATGATTGGCTACGCCTGGGCCTGGCGGCGAGCGACACCTACCTGCCCTTCGAGCTGCGCCTGTTCGCCGTCGAGACATTCGATGGGTGGTGCAGTGACACGGTCAGGGTCGACCGCGTGTCCCTGTCCCACCGGGTGCCAAGCGTGGGTTTCGTGTTCAGCGAGATCAACCCGCAGCCGCGCCTGGATGTGGAGCGCCTGGACGCTGCAGGCATCCCGCGCGGGCCGCTGTGGGGCGCCCTGGCCAAGGGCGAAGTCGTGGAGCATGCCGGCCAGGTGCTGCGGGGCCAGGATTACCTGCGTGCGTCTCGGCCGGCGCGGCGGGTGATCGTCTGTGGCGACAACGACAACCCCGAGCTGTTGGCCGAGGTGGCAAGCGATGTGGACGTGCTGGTGCATGAAGCGACCTTCACCCAGGCGATCATCGAGCGCACCGGCACCACCTTTGGCCACAGCAGCGCCGCGGCCGTGGCGCGCTTCGCCGAAGCGGCCGGCGTGCGCAACCTGGTGCTGACCCACTTCAGCGCCCGCTACCAACCCGACCCACGGCGCAGCCCATGCATCGAGGAGGTGCGCGTGGAAGCCCAGGCCCACTACCACGGCCACTTGACCCTGGCCCAGGACCTGCAGCGCTATCACATCGGCCGGGACGGGTGCCTGCAACCGGCCTGACCAGGCACCCTGATCGCCTTTCGCGCTACGCCGCCAGGCGCCCGCTGGCGATCGCCTCCGAGGCCGCCAGCATCGCCCGCAGCAACACCGCGCAACCTGCTGCCAGGTCCTGCGGCGTGGCGTTCTCGATCTCGTTGTGGCTGATGCCGTTCTCGCACGGCACGAAGATCATCCCCGCCGGGCCCAGCTCGGCCAGGAAAATCGCGTCATGCCCTGCCCCGCTGACGATGTCCATGTGCGGCAAGCCCAGGGTGCGCGCCGAATCGCGCACGGCGTCGACACAACTATGGTCGAAGTACAGCGCCGGGAAGTCGGCCGTGGGAACCAGTTCATGGGTGAGGCCGTGCTTGGCACAGGTGGCCTCGATCACCGCGCGCACGTCGGCGATCATCGAATCCAGCCGTTCGCCTTCCAGGTGACGGAAATCCAGGGTCATGCGCACCTCGCCCGGGATCACGTTGCGCGAACCGGGGTAGGCCTGCAGGCAACCGACGGTGCCGCAGGCATGCGGCTGGTGGCCGAGTGCGGCCTTGTTGACGGCCTCGACCACCGCGGCGGCGCCGACCAGGGCGTCCTTGCGCAGGTGCATCGGCGTCGGGCCGGCGTGGGCTTCGACGCCACGCAGGGTCAGGTCGAACCACTTCTGGCCCAGGGCGCCCAGCACCACGCCGATGGTCTTGGCCTGGTCCTCGAGAATCGGGCCTTGCTCGATATGTGCTTCGAAATACGCCCCGACCGGGTGGCCGAGCACTGCGCGCTGGCCGGCGTAGCCGATCGCGTTCAGCGCTTCGCCCACGCTCACGCCCTGGGCGTCACGCTTGGCCAGGGTGTCTTCCAGGGTGAACTTGCCGGCGAACACGCCCGAACCCATCATGCACGGCGGGAAGCGCGAGCCTTCTTCGTTGGTCCACACCACCACTTCCAGCGGCGCTTCGGTCTCGATGCCGAGGTCGTTGAGGGTGCGGATGACTTCAAGGCCTGCCATCACGCCGAAGCAGCCGTCGAACTTGCCGCCGGTGGGTTGGGTGTCGATGTGGCTGCCGGTCATCACCGGTGGCAGCTTGGGGTTGCGCCCCGGGCGACGGGCGAAGATGTTGCCGACACCGTCAATGCTGACGGTGCAGCCCGCGGCCTCGCACCAGTCGACGAACAGGTCGCGGGCCTGGCGGTCGAGGTCGGTCAGGGCCAGGCGGCATACACCCCCCTTGACGGTGGCGCCGAGGCGCGCCAGGTCCATCAGCGACTGCCACAGACGGGCGCTGTCGACGTGGTGGTCGGTGGATTGCAGGACACTCTGGGCTGGGGTCATCGGGGTTTCTCCTCAGGCGTTTTTGTTATCTGCATTCGAGTTGAGTGTTGCGCTATCAGGCCCTATCGCCGGCAAGCCGGCCCCCACAGGTACTGCGCATGAAGATCCCTGTGGGAGCCTGCTTGCCGGCGATGAGGCCAGCGCGGTATCAGGGCAGCGGCTTGGCCAACCGCGCCGGCCCACGCACCGCCACCCCGCCCAGCGCGTAATACAACGCACCACCGAGCAACGATCCGGTAAACCAGCCGTAGTCGTAGAACCAGCTGAAACTGCTGTTGCCGATGGCCATCACGGTCAACCCCACCGGCACGGCGAAGGCGGCAAACCCTGCCCAGTTCCAGGCCGGGTACACGTCGTCACGGTACAGCCCGGCCAAGTCCAGCTTCTGCCGACGAATCAGGAAGTAGTCCACCACCATGATCCCGGCAATCGGCCCCAGCAGGCTGGAATAACCCAGCAGCCAGTTGGAATAGACACTTTCAAGGCTCAGGTCGGAAACGATCCAGCCAAGCTTCTTGAGCAGCTCGTGGCTCATCAGGGCCAGGCCGATGAAGCCGGTCAGCCACACCGCACGGCTACGCCCGATCAGGCGCGGGGCGATGTTCTGGAAGTCGTTGGTCGGCGACACGATGTTGGCCGCGGTGTTGGTCGACAGCGTGGCGATCACGATCAGCGCCATGGCCAGTGCCACCCAGCCTGGGCTCTGGATCTTGCCGATCAGGCTCACCGGATCCGACACCGTTTCACCCACCAGCGAGGCCGAAGCGGCGGTCATCACCACCCCCAGCGAGGCGAACAGGAACATGGTCAGCGGCAGGCCGAAGACCTGCCCGAGAATCTGGTCCTTCTGGCTTTTGGCGTACCGGCTGAAGTCGGGGATGTTCAGCGACAACGTGGCCCAGAAGCCGACCATCGCCGTGAGCCCCGCGCAGAAGTAGCTCACCACGCTCGCCCCTTCCGGGCGTTTGGGCGGCTGGGCCAGCAGCTCGGTCATCGACATGTGCGGCAAGGCCCAGAACAGCAGGCCGAAGCCCACCGCCACCAGCAGCGGCGCCGACAGCGTTTCGAGCCATTTGATCGACTCCGCGCCCCGCAGCACTACCCACAGGTTCAGGGCCCAGAACATCATGAAACCGATCACCTCGCCGGTGCCGCCCAGGGCTTTCCAGTCCGGGAAGATCGAGCCCAGGAACAGGTGAATGGCCAGCCCGCCGAACATGGTCTGGATGCCGAACCAGCCACAGGCGACCACGGCACGGATCAGGCACGGCACGTTCGAGCCGAGGATGCCGAACGAGGAGCGCAGCAGCACCGGGAAGGGAATGCCGTATTTGGTGCCAGGGAAGGCATTGAGCGTCAGCGGGATCAGCACGATGAGGTTGGCCAGCAGGATCGCCAGTAGCGCCTCGCCCACGCTCAGGCCGAAGTACGCCGTGAGCACACCGCCCAGGGTGTAGGTGGGCACGCAGATGGACATGCCCACCCATAGGGCGGTGATGTGCCATTTGTTCCAGGTGCGCTGGTGCACCTTGGTCGGTGCGATGTCGTGGTTGTAGCGCGGGCTGTCGAGCACGTCACTGCCCGCCGACAGCTCGAACAGGCCTGCCTGCTCGATCACTTCCGATCTGCTCTGTTGCATGGGGCCTTCTCCAGATTTTTCTAATTGTTCGCTCATCGGGCTAATGCGATGGCCGGAGTGTCTACACCACCAGTACTGCACCTCCGGCCCGGCCTGGCGGTTGGGCCCTACTCAAATTGCGTGCCGGGTTGGCCTGGGCCTGCCCCGCTGGCCGCCGCCGACCGGAGGTAATCAACTGATCTGCAAGGCTTTCAACTGCGCCCGGCGAAGGCACACAGAGACCTTCGCCGGGTACTCATGCCGCTCTGGGCCGGCCCTGGCCCCCACACCACGTTTCAACTTGGTGCAGCCTGGTTTTTCAGCGGCGCCGCCAGCGCCTCGAGGCCAGGATTCAAGCAGCTGATTTTGCATGGAAAATCTTGACCAATTTGGCTTCTTGTCAAGTGCGTCAAAATGGTGAAAGGCCTCACCATTTTGGTGATTTTCATAAAATATCGTTAATTATCAATTGCTTAATCTAGTTATAAGCTCATGAAAATATTTCTTGAAGAATTCAAAATCAGCAACTAGATTCCAATCTTGTCAGCACTGACAGGATTAAAGTTCATTCTCCGGTCACTGGCACATAACAATTTCAAGAACCGGCAAAAAGACCGGTCAGCCTGCGAGGAAGACGGCATGTCCCTGTTGATCCGTGGCGCCACCGTGGTCACCCACGAAGAGAGCTATCCCGCTGATGTCTTGTGTGTCGATGGCCAGATCCGCGCCATTGGCAAAGACCTCGACCCCCCTACCGATTGCGAAATCCTCGACGGCAGCGGCCAGTACCTGATGCCCGGCGGCATCGACCCGCATACCCACATGCAACTGCCCTTCATGGGCACCGTGGCCAGCGAGGACTTCTTCAGCGGCACCGCCGCAGGGCTGGCGGGCGGCACCACCTCGATCATCGACTTCGTCATCCCCAACCCGCAGCAGTCGCTGCTCGAGGCCTTCCACACCTGGCGCGGCTGGGCACAGAAGAGCGCATCCGACTACGGCTTCCACGTGGCCATCACCTGGTGGAGCGAGCAGGTGGCTGAAGAGATGGGCGAGCTGGTCAACCAGCACGGGGTCAACAGCTTCAAGCACTTCATGGCCTACAAGAACGCCATCATGGCCGCCGACGACACGCTGGTGGCCAGCTTCGAGCGCTGCCTGCAACTGGGCGCGGTGCCCACCGTGCATGCCGAGAACGGCGAACTGGTCTATCACCTGCAACAGAAACTGCTGGCACAGGGCATGACCGGCCCGGAGGCGCACCCGCTGTCGCGCCCCTCGCAGGTCGAAGGCGAAGCCGCCAGCCGTGCCATCCGCATCGCCGAAACCATTGGCACACCGCTGTACGTGGTGCACATCTCCAGCCGCGAAGCGCTGGACGAAATCAGCTACGCCCGGGCCAAGGGCCAGCCGGTGTACGGTGAAGTGCTGCCCGGCCACCTACTGATCGACGACAGTGTCTACCGCCACCCGGACTGGTCCACTGCCGCCGGTTACGTGATGAGCCCACCGTTCCGCCCACGCGAACACCAAGAGGCGCTGTGGCGCGGCCTGCAGTCGGGCAACCTGCACACCACCGCCACCGACCACTGCTGCTTCTGCGCCGAACAGAAAGCCATGGGCCGCAACGATTTCAGCCGCATCCCCAACGGCACGGCCGGTATCGAAGACCGCATGGCGGTGCTGTGGGATGCCGGAGTCAACAGCGGGCGCCTGTCGATGCATGAATTCGTCGCGCTGACCTCCACCAACACTGCGAAGATCTTCAACCTGTTCCCGCGCAAGGGCGCCATCCGCGTCGGTGCCGACGCCGACCTGGTGCTGTGGGATCCACAGGGCACGCGCACGATCTCGGCGCAGACCCACCACCAGCGCGTCGACTTCAACATATTCGAAGGCCGCACCGTGCGCGGCATCCCCAGCCACACCATCAGCCAGGGCCGTGTGGTCTGGGCCGATGGCGACCTGCGCGCGGAGCCGGGCGCAGGGCGTTACGTGGAGCGCCCCGCCTACCCCTCGGTGTACGAGGTATTGGGCCGGCGCGCCGAGCAGCAGCGCCCGACGCCCGTTCAGCGCTGAGGCCATCGCCGGCAAGCCAGCTCCCACAGGGATAGCACTGCGCTCAAGGACATCGCTGTCCCTGTGTGGGAGCCGGCTTGCCGGCGATTGGGGCGCACAGCGCCCCACCCCAAGCCCCATATAAAAAAAGAGAGGCTACAACCGTGATCGACGCCCTGAACCACTTGCCGCGCCCCCGCGCCGGCAACGACGCGCTGGCCGAGCAATTCAGCGACCTCGCCCCGCCCCTCACCGCCCGCCAGGCCGCGGTGGAAAGCGCCCGTTGCCTGTACTGCTACGACGCCCCCTGCGTGAACGCTTGCCCGAGCGAAATCGACATCCCCTCGTTCATCCACCGCATCAGCGACGAAAACCTGCAAGGCGCCGCCGAGCGCATTCTCTCGGCCAACATCCTCGGTGGTAGTTGTGCCCGCGTGTGCCCCACCGAGATCCTTTGCCAGCAGGCCTGCGTGCGCAACAACGCCCAGGAATGCGCCCCGGTGCTGATCGGCCAGTTGCAGCGCTATGCCCTGGACAACGCCGGTTTCACCGAACACCCGTTCCAGCGCTCGCCCGCCACCGGCAAGCGCATCGCGGTGGTCGGTGCCGGCCCGGCCGGGTTGTCCTGCGCCCATCGCCTGGCCATGCACGGCCATGACGTGGTGGTGTTCGAGGCCAGTGAAAAAGCCGGCGGCCTCAACGAATACGGCATCGCCCGCTACAAGCTGGTGGATGACTTCGCCCAGCGCGAGGTGGACTTCCTGCTGGGCATCGGCGGCATCGAAATCCGTCACGGCCAGCGCCTGGGCGACAACCTCGGCCTTGCCGAGTTGCGCGACCAGTACGACGCGGTGTTCCTCGGCCTGGGCCTGAATGCCGTGCGCCAGCTCGGCCTTGCCGACGAACAAGCGCCGGGCCTGCTCGCCGCCACCGACTACATTCGCGAGCTGCGCCAGGCCGACGACCTCACGCAATTGCCCCTGGCCGACCGCTGCCTGGTCATCGGCGCGGGTAACACCGCCATCGACATGGCCGTGCAGATGAGCCGCCTGGGCGCGCGTGACGTCAACCTGGTGTACCGCCGCGGCCACGCCGACATGGGCGCCACCGGCCACGAGCAGGACATCGCCAAGGCCAACCAGGTACGCCTGCACACCTGGGCCCGCCCCGACGCAGTGCTGCTGGACGAAGGCGGCAAGGTGCGCGGCATGCGCTTCGCCCGCACGGCACTTGCCGACGGCCGCCTGCGCGACACCGGGGAAACCTTCGAACTGGCCGCCGACGCGATCTTCAAGGCCATCGGCCAACGCTTCGACGAGCAGAGCTTGAGCGACCCCACGGCCGCGCAACTGGCCCGCGACGGCGAGCGCATCCGCGTCGACGCCAGCCTGCGTACCAGCCTGGCGGGCGTGTACGCCGGGGGTGACTGCACCAGCCTGGGCCAGGATCTCACCGTTCAAGCCGTGCAACATGGCAAGCTGGCCGCCGAAGCCATCCATGCCCAACTCATGCTCAATGTGGAGGCAGCGTAATGGCCGACTTGTCTATCGTATTCGCCGGCATCAAGGCGCCCAACCCATTCTGGCTGGCCTCCGCGCCGCCGACCGACAAAGCCTACAACGTGGTCCGCGCCTTCGAGGCGGGCTGGGGTGGCGTGGTCTGGAAAACCCTCGGCGAAGACCCGGCCGCGGTCAACGTGTCGTCGCGCTACTCGGCGCACTACGGCGCCAATCGGCAGGTGCAGGGCATCAATAACATCGAGCTGATCACCGACCGCTCGCTGGAGATCAACCTGCGTGAAATCACTCAGGTGAAGAAGGACTGGCCCGACCGGGCGCTGATCGTGTCGCTGATGGTGCCGTGCGTCGAGGAATCGTGGAAGTTCATCCTGCCACTGGTGGAGACCACCGGTGCCGATGGCATCGAACTGAACTTCGGCTGCCCCCATGGCATGCCCGAGCGCGGCATGGGCGCGGCGGTGGGCCAGGTGCCGGAGTACGTGGAAATGGTCACCCGCTGGTGCAAGCTGCATTGCAGCCTGCCGGTGATCGTCAAGCTCACGCCCAACATCACCGACATCCGCCAGTCGGCCCGTGCGGCGCATCGTGGCGGAGCGGATGCGGTGTCGCTGATCAACACCATCAACTCGATCACCAGCGTCGACCTCGACCGCATGGTCGCCCACCCGATCGTCGGCGATCAGAGTACCCACGGTGGCTACTGCGGCTCGGCGGTAAAACCCATCGCCCTGAACATGGTCGCCGAGATCGCTCGTGACCCGGAAACCCGTGGCCTGCCCATCTGCGGCATCGGCGGGATCGGCAACTGGCGCGATGCTGCCGAGTTCATCGCGCTGGGCAGTGGCGCGGTGCAGGTGTGCACGGCGGCGATGCTGCATGGCTTTCGCATCGTCGAAGACATGAAGGATGGCCTGGCGCGCTGGATGGACCAGCACGGGCACCGCAACCTGGAGGCCTTCCAGGGGCAGGCGGTGGCGCATACCACCGACTGGAAGTACCTGGACATCAACTACAAGTCGGTGGCGCAGATCGACCAGGCGGCGTGCATTGGTTGCGGGCGTTGCCATATTGCCTGCGAGGACACGTCGCACCAGGCCATTGCCAGCACGCTGAAGGCGGACGGGACCCATGCCTATAGCGTGATCGAGGACGAGTGTGTGGGCTGCAACCTGTGCCAGATCACCTGCCCGGTGGAGAACTGCATCGAGATGGTGGCCCAGGATACCGGGAAGCCTTATCTGAACTGGACGCAGGATCCGCGTAATCCCTACCGCGAAGCGAGCTGAGGCAGTACCGGCCTCATCGCCGGCAAGCCGGCTCCCACAAGGTTCAGCGCAGCCCTGTAGGAGCCGGCTTGCCGGCGATTGGGCTGCAACGCAGCCCTGTAGGAGCCGGCTTGCCGGCGATTGGGCTGCAACGCAGCCCTGTGGGAGCCGGCTTGCCGGCGATTGGGCTGCAGCGCAGCCCTGTGGGAGCCGGCTTGCCGGCGATTGGGCTGCAACGCAGCCCTAAGGCTCCAACCCGATCCCCCGCAGGATCACGCTGGTCACCGTCTGCACCGCCCGCTCGAACGCAGGATCCGATAGCGCGTCACCGCCGTTGAGCACTGCGACCTGATAGCCAAAGTCGGCATAGTGCTGGGTCGATGCCCAGATCATGTATAACAACGCCGAAGGCTCCACCGGCAGAATCCGCCCCTCCTCCACCCAGCGCCGAATCTTGTCTTCCTTGAGCTTGGCCCAGGGCACCAGGCTTTCATCCAGGCTCACGCCCAGCACCGGCGCGCCATGCAGCATCTCTTCGGCCCAGATCTTCGAGCCCAGCGGGCGTGACCGGGAGTGGCCCATCTTGGCGCGGATGTAACTGGTCAGCACCACCCGCGGGTCATCGAAGTTCTCGAAGCACAGGGCGTCCTGCTTCCACACATCCAGCAGGTCCTGCAGCACCGCGCGGAACAGGTCGTCCTTGGTGCTGAAGTAGTAATGCAGATTGGAACGCGGCAGCTCGGCCTGCTCGGCGATATCGCCCATGGAGGTGGCACCGAAACCCTTTTCGGCAAACACCTTTTCGGCGGCCTGCAGAATCTTCTCTACATTGCGCCGACGAATCTCGATCTTGTGGTTGGCCATGGCCTGTCCAAAACGCCTGAAACCTGTCAAGGCTAACAGCTTTGCAACGCCGCGGACCTGATATTTTTGCCAGTTGCGCACGCTCCGGCCCAGCCCCGACACTCAGTGCACCGCGCCAGCCTGCACGCAGGCCGACGAGGCTTCGCCCCCCACTGTAAGGATGATCTGATGAACAAAAAGCAACTGATCAATGACATCGCCAAGCGGGCCGAGATGACCCGTGTCGAAGCGGGATTTGTGCTCAACGAGTTTCTTGATGCCGTTGCCAGCGCGCTAATCGCTGGCGAAAGGATCTCCCTGGTAGGCTTCGGCCAGTTCACCGTGAACCACGTGCCCAAACGGCAGGGGCGCAACCCTCAGACCGGCAAGAAGATCACGATTGCCGCGCGCAACAAACCGGTGTTCAAACCCGGCAAAAAGTTGAAAGAAGCGGTCCGGTAAGCCCTTACCCGCTGCTCGCCCGATCCCGCGCCGGGCACTGCGCCCGGTGCAGGTTCAACGCCGTGTTGATGATGCCGATGTGGCTGAACGCCTGCGGATAATTACCCAGCATGCGCTGCCCGGCCGGGTCGTACTGCTCGGCCAGCAGGCCCAGGTCATTGCACAGCCCGGTCAGCATCTCGTACAGCGCCTGCGCCTGCTGCTGGCGCCCCAGCAACACGTAGACATCGGCCAACCAGAACGAACACACCAGGAACGTGCCCTCCCCCGGCGTGAGCCCGTCACTGCAACTGTCGCTGTCGTAGCGCAACAGCAAGCCGTTCTTCAGCAAGCGTTGCTCGATCTGCTCCAAAGTGCGCAAAAAGCGCGGGTCCTGCGCCGGCAGGAAGCCGGTCAGGGCAATTTGCAGCAGGCTCGCATCCAGCTCGCTCGAACCGTAAGCCTGGACGAAAAAGGCCCCGCTGGCGTCCAGCCCCTGAGCGCAGACCTCACGGTGGATCTCGTCGGCCACCTGGCGGTAATGGCGGCCGCGCTCGCGGTCTTCCTCGGTGGTGTCGGCCAGCCCCGCCGCACGGTCGAAGGCGACCCAGGCCATGACTTTGGAGTGCACGAAATGCTGGCGACCACCGCGCACTTCCCACAGACCTTCGTCCGGCTCGCGCCAGATGCTTTCCACATAGGGCAGGATCAGCCGGGCGATCGCGGCGCTGCGCGGCAGGCGTGGCAGGCCGCCTTTGATTGCCTGGGTCATGGCGTCGGCCAATTCACCGTAGATGTCCAGCTGCCGCTGCTGCGAAGCGGCGTTGCCGACCCGCACCGGTTGCGAGTGTTCGTAGCCCGCCAGCCACGGCAAGGTGTATTCCTGCAGGTCGCGCTCCCCTGCCAGGCCGTACATGATCTGCATCTGCTCGGGGTTGCCCGCCACCGAACGCAGCAGCCACTCGCGCCAGGCCTGGGCTTCGTCGAAGTAGCCCAGGTTCATGAACGCCAGCAGGGTCATGGTGGCGTCGCGCAGCCAGCAAAAGCGGTAGTCCCAGTTGCGCTCGCCGCCTACGCGCTCGGGCAGCGAGGTGGTGACCGCCGCGACGATACCGCCGGTGGGGGCGTAGGTCATGGCTTTCAGGGTCAGCAACGAACGCCGCACCAGGTCGGTGTATGGACCGACGTCCGGGCAGCGGGCAGCGAACGCCTGCCAGTGGTCAATGGTATGCGCCAGGGCCTGGTCGATGTCGCAATCCGGTTGCACTGGCAGGTGCGAGGGCTGGTGGCGCAGGCTGAACACGTGGCGCTCGCCCACACCAACGCGAAAGCGCGCGACCGTGTGGTGGTCGCGGGCGTGGGACGGCACGCTGCTGCACAGGATCAGCCGGTCGGGCCCGGCCACGGCGCTGAGGGTCAAGGGGTCGAGTTTTTCTACCCAGGGGACGCTGCGGCCGTAATCGAAGCGCATCACCAGGTCCATTTCGAAACAGGTTTCGCCGGACAGGCCCTCGACGATACGCACCACCGAGTTGACGTCATCCAACGGCATGAAATCGAGCACACGGGCGCGGCCGCTGGCGGTGACCCAGAGGGTCTCCAGTACCAGGGTGTCATCGAGGTAGCTGCGGCTGCTGTGCTCGACCGGGTCGCTGGGGGCCAGGCGCCAGCGGCCGTTTTCCTCGTTGCCCAGCAGCGCGGCGAACACCGCGGGGGCGTCGAAGCGCGGCAGGCACAGCCAGTCCAGGGAGCCGTCGCGGCTGATCAGGGCGGCGCTGCGGCAGTTACCGAGCAGGGCGTAATCTTCGATATGGGCGGGCATCGGGTCTCCTGTTTGTTGTGTGCCTGCAATGGCCCTATCGCCGGCAAGCCGGCGCCCATAAGGGCCGCAGAGGACCCTGTGGGAGCCGGCTTGCCGGCGATGAGGCCGGTACAGTCACCCCAGTTTGTGCCATTCACGCTTGTCCCGGGTCAGCAGTTCATCCCCGGCTTCTGGCCCATCCTCACCCGCCGGGTACTCGTGTACCTCGCCATCCTGGGCCCAGGCATCGAGAAACGGCTGCACCGCACGCCAGCCGTTCTCGATGTTGTCGGCGCGCTGGAACAAGGTCTGGTCGCCGGTCAGGCAGTCGTAGATCAAGGTCTCGTAGCCGGTCGCCGGGGTCATCTTGAAGAAGTCCTTGTAGGCAAAGCCGAGCTCGACGTTCTCCATCACCAGCTCAGGCCCCGGCCGCTTGGCCTGCAGGTCGAACCACATGCCCTCGTTGGGCTGGATCTGGATCTTCAGGTAATTGGGCTTGGGCCGTTCCAGCTCCGACTCGCGGAACTGCGCATAGGGCGCGGGCTTGAAGCAGATGGCGATTTCGGTGTCGCGCACGCTCATGCGCTTGCCGGTGCGCAGGTAGAACGGCACCCCGGCCCAGCGCCAGTTGTCGATCATCACCTTGAGGGCAACGTAGGTTTCGGTGCGGCTGTCAGGCGCGACCTTGTCCTCTTCACGGTAACCCGGCAGGCGCTTGCGGCCCTGCTTACCCGCCGTGTACTGGCCACGCACGGAATTTCTCAGGGCCATCTTCGCCGACCAGGGGCGGATGGCACCGATGACCTTGGCCTTCTCCCCGCGCACGGCATCGGCGCCGAAGGCGGCCGGCGGCTCCATGGCGACCATCGCCAGCAATTGGAACAGGTGGTTGGGCACCATGTCGCGCAGGGCACCAGTGTTGTCGTAGAACGCGCCGCGGGTCTCGACGCCAACCGTTTCGGCCGCGGTGATCTGTACATGGTCGATGTAATGGTTGTTCCAGAACGATTCGAACAGCCCGTTGGAGAACCGGCTGACCAGGATGTTCTGCACCGTTTCCTTGCCCAGGTAATGGTCGATGCGGTAGATCTGCCGCTCGCTCATCACCTTCAGCAGGCAGGCGTTGAGGGCCTCGGCGCTGGCCAGGTCGGTGCCGAAGGGTTTCTCCACCACCACCCGGCGAAAACCGCCGCCGGACTCATCCAGCAAGCCCGCCTCACCCAGGCGTTGGGCCACTTCGGGGAAAAACCGTGGCGAGGTGGCCAGGTAGAAAATCGCATTGCCATGGCTGGTCTTGTCGATGCGTTTGGCCAGGGCGGCGTAGGTGGCCGGGTCGAGGAAGTCGCCGGTTTGGTAGTCCAGGCTCTTGGCCAGGCGCGCCCACAGCTTCTCATCCAGGCATTTGCTGGCCCCCTCGCCGCCTTTGTCGCGTTCGAGCATGAACCCATGCAGGCGCTCGGCAAATGCCTCGGCCGTGGCGGCGTTGTGGTCGACTCCGACGATGCGCAGGTTGCGGTCGAGCAAGCCGTCACGGCTGAGGTTGTACAGCGCCGGCATCAGCAGGCGCTTGACCAGGTCGCCATTGGCGCCAAAGAGGAACAGAGTGCAGGGCGGAGCCGTTGGAATGGTCTGTTTAGTCATGCGTCTTTCTTCTCGACATGGCCACCGAAGCCCAGGCGCATGGCCGAGAGGATCTTGTCGCCATAGGTGCCCTGCTGCTGGCGCGAGCGGAAGCGTGCAAACAATGCACTGGACAGCACCGGTACCGGCACGGCCTGTTCGACGGCGGCGTCGATGGTCCAGCGGCCTTCGCCACTGTCGGACACCGAGCCACTGAACTTGGCCAGCTGCGGGTCGGCCACCAGGGCATCGGCGGTAAGGTCGAGCAACCAGGAGGTGACCACGCTGCCGCGGCGCCACACCTCGGCGATCTCTGCCACGTTGAGGTCGAAGCGCTGGTCTTCGGGCAGCTCCGTACCGCCTTTGCTGCGCAACAGGTCGAAGCCCTCGGCATAGGCCTGCATCAGGCCGTACTCGATACCGTTGTGCACCATCTTCACATAGTGCCCGGCGCCGGGCGGGCCGGCATGAATATAACCATGCTCGGCGCGCTGGTGCTCACCGGTGAGGCCTTGGGTGCGGGGGATATCGCCAACGCCCGGTGCCAGCGACTTGAACAGCGGTTCCAGGCGCTCGAACACGTCCTTCTCGCCGCCGATCATCATGCAGTAGCCGCGCTCCAGGCCCCAGACGCCGCCGGAAGTGCCGACATCCAGGTAATGCAGCCCGCGCCCGGCCAGTTCGCTCGCCCGGCGCATGTCGTCCTTGTAGAAGGTGTTGCCGCCGTCGATGATCGCATCGCCCGGCTCCAGCAGCTCGGCCAGTTGCGCGATGGTCTGCTCGGTGGGCTCGCCCGCCGGCAGCATCACCCACACCGCACGCGGCGCCTTCAGCTTCTGTACCAGCGCACCCAGGTCGTGGGCACCCTGGGCGCCCTCGCCCTCCAATGCCACGATGGCCTCACGGTTGCGGTCGTTGACCACCGTGCGGTGGCCGGCGCGCATCAGGCGCCTTGCGATATTGCCGCCCATGCGGCCCAGCCCGACGATTCCCAGTTGCATGAGCCGATGCTCCCCTTTCTAGAATGGATGACAACGCAGTTCAGCTTCACAGATTAGTCCAGCGTGCGGCCCAGGGGTTCAGCGACGAACGGCGAGACAACGTCAAACAAAAAAGTTCCCAAGGGCAGCGAAAGAATTCAGAATGCGCGCCGCATGAAGCGACTACGCTTTAACTGTCACCAGCCAAAACTGCGAGGTGTATTCATGGGTACCTTGATGCCTGCCACCCCAACCCAGACACTTTACGTCTCCGTGCGCCGTGATGAGCTGCGTAAGTTGAAGGACGAACGCGACCAGTTGCGCCAACAGGTCGCTCAGTTGCACATGCTGCTGGAACAGGCGCGTTCCGGCGACAAATCCGTCAGCTTCTGACGCCTTTCTGGCGTGGGGGCGTCATCGCTCCCACCCTGCACGTTATACAAACACCGCTCTGCCCAAGGGATCTCCGATAGTTCCGTGCCGGGGCGCTTTATACAGTAGCCACCGTCAAGGGCCCGCACAGGTGCCCGCACCACGGAGCTACCATGAACCTCGCGAAACACTGCCTGCCCTTGGCCTTGCTCGGCCTCGCCATGCTACCCCTGCACGCTGCCGCCCAAAGTTGCCAGACCGTTACCGAACAGCAAGCCCTGGCCCTGTTCGAAACGTGGAATGACAGCCTCAGGAGTGGCGACCCAAAGCAGGTTGCCCAGCTCTACCAGCACGACGCTTTGCTGTTGCCCACGGTGTCGAAGCAGCCACGCCTGACCCAGCAGGAACGTATCGACTATTTCGAGCACTTCCTGGCTGATGAACCCAGCGGCACGCTCGACAGCCACCACTTTCAAGCCGCCTGCAACACGGCTACTTTGGCGGGTCTATATACCTTCGAATTCGCAGGGAGTGGCAAGCGGGTTGCGGCGCGTTACAGCTTTACCTATGGCTGGGATGGCCAGCAATGGCTGATCAGGCACCACCACTCTTCGCTATTGCCTTCGAGTTGAACGAGGGGAATTCGGGGGTGCATGCCGGGAGTTTTTTGTCGGTTTGGAGATCGAGCGCCGCCCGCGCGGCGCATCGCGGATGAATCCGCTCCTACATTTATTGCAACGTACCTATTTCTGATAGGCCATGGTCGCCGGCCTTGTCTGTACGGCGCGATATCGTAGCGCCCCGTATCGGAGCAACACCTGGACCTAACTGCTGCAAAATGATGCACAACTGCGCGGCTCATTTACTCCATTTTCACCCCCACTCACATCCCGTCACACACGCCAACGTTTGCGTCTAGCCCGCGTCATAACGAAAGTGACCAGTGGGTCACCTTTTTATCTCCAGCTCTCCTACACTGGGTTTTCGGCCCGCCATTTGCTCAGGGAAGATGCGACAGAAAAAAGTCGAACTTTTGCAAACAGTGGCGGGTCAGCAACATAAGTAGGCCATGGCAAAGGGACTCCCCTCGCCAAAGCTGACCCACCCCAATGAGATCACTCGCCTTCGGCCGGAATGCCGATCGCGCCGTGCCTGTGCGCACGACCCTGGGGCAAGGACCGCACTACGAAGATACGAACCAGAGACCACCAACACGAAATAAGAGCAACGGGTGCCAGCACCCGGCCACAACATAGGGACGGAGAGAAGTATGATCAGTGCCGCTGTCGAACCTCACGTAGATTCATTCAACCCGGAAAACCGCGAACCCCTCACCCCGGACTTCGCCACGACAGCTAAGGCACCCGGCGCCCAGCGCCAGAACAACCCCAACAAACGCAAGATTCTGTTCGTCACCTCGGAAATCGCCGATCTGGTGAAAACCGGCGGCCTCGGCGACGTCTCCGCCGCGCTGCCACGGGCACTGGCGCACCTGCATGATGTACGGGTACTGATTCCCGGCTACCGCCAGGTGATGGAAAGCGACAACCCCATTCATATCGTCGGCGAACTCGGTGGCCACGCTGCCCTGCCGCCGTGCAAGATCGGCCGCATGGACATGGCCGACGGCCTGGTCATCTATGTACTCATCTGCCCCGAGCTGTACCAGCGCGACGGCACACCCTATGGTGCCAACAACGGTCGCGACTGGCCCGACAACCACATCCGTTTCGCCCGCCTGGGCCTGGCGGCCGCCGAGATTGCCGCCGGCGAAGGCAGGATCCACTGGAAGCCCGAAGTGGTGCACGCCCATGACTGGCCTGCTGGCCTGGCCCCGGCCTACATGCACTGGCGCGGGCTGAACACACCGACCCTGTTCACCATCCACAACCTGGCCTACCAGGGCGTGTACAGCCGTGCCTGCAGCCCGGAGTTGGCAATCCCCGATCATGCCATGCAGCAGGAAGGCATGGAGTTCTACGGCAAGTTGTCGTTCCTCAAGGCCGGCCTTGCCTACTCCAGCCATATCACCACGGTCAGCGCCACCTACGCCCGTGAGATCACCACCCCGGAATTCGGCTGCGGCCTGCACGGCTTCCTCGCCAGCAAGGCCCAGCAAGGGCTGCTCGGCGGCATTCCCAACGGCATCGACGAAAGCTGGGACTCGGCCACCGACACCCACCTGCAGCACAACTTCAGCATCAATGACTGGGATGGCAAGGCGCGCAACGCCGAAGCCGTACGCCAGCTATTCGAGCTCGAACCGTCCACCGGGCCGCTGTTCGCTGTGGTTTCGCGCCTGGTCTACCAGAAGGGCCTGGACCTGACGCTGGGGGTTGCCGACTACATCGTCGAACAAGGCGGCCAGATCGCGATCATCGGCCGCGGCGAGCCGGAAGAAGAACAGGCCATGCGCGAACTGGCGCTGCGCCACCCGGGCCGCATCGGCGTGCGCATCGGTTTCAACGAGACCGACGCACGGCGCATGTTCGCCGGCAGCGACTTCCTGCTCATGCCGTCACGCTACGAGCCGTGCGGCCTGAGCCAGATGTACGCACAACGTTTCGGTTCGTTGCCGGTGGCGCGCAACACCGGCGGCCTGGCCGACACCATCGAGAATGGCGTCACGGGCTTTCTGTTCGACGAATCGACGGTGGAAAGCTACCGCGAGGCGTTGAGCCGGGCCTTCTATGTCTACGGCAAGAAGAACCTGCTCAACGCCATGCGCTGCCTGTCCATGACCCAGCCGTTCAACTGGTGCCAGGCGGTCGAACCCTATGCCCGCCTCTACGAGGACCTGGTCAAGCAGGCACAGTTCAGCCACTACTGAGCAGGAGTCGAAGATGCACAGGCATGGCGCACACCTGCTGGACGCCACGTCGGCGCGCTTCGCCCTCTGGGCACCTGACGCGCGCAGCGTGAGCTTGGAACTGGAGCAGCAGCCGGCGATTGCGCTGCTGCCCGACGACAATGGCTGGTTCACCGGTGTGGCGGCGTGCCAGGCCGGTGACCGCTACCACTACCGCATCGACGGCCAGCTGCAGGTGGCCGACCCCGCGTCGCGCTACCAGCCCGAAGGGGTACAGGGGCCGAGCCAGGTGGTCGACACTCAGGCCTACGCCTGGCAACACCCCTGGCAGGGCCGGCCCTGGCACGAAGCGGTGATCCAGGAATTGCACGTCGGCGTGCTGCAAGGCTACGACGGCGTAGCCCGGCAACTGCCACGCCTGGCCGAGCTGGGCATCAGCGCCATCGAGCTGATGCCCATCGGGCAGTTCCCTGGCGAACGCAATTGGGGCTACGACGGCGTGCTGCCGTATGCACCGCAGCACAACTACGGCAGCCCCGAGCAGTTGTGCGCGCTGATCGACAAGGCCCATGGCCAGGGCCTGATGGTGTTGGTGGATGTGGTCTACAACCATTTCGGCCCGGACGGCAACTACCTGCACCAGTACGCCAGCCCGTTCTTTCGCGAGGACCGGCAGACGCCCTGGGGCGCGGCCATCGATTTTCGCCGCCCCGAAGTGCGCGAGTTCTTCATCCAGAACGCTCTGATGTGGCTGTGCGAATACCGCTGCGACGGCCTGCGCCTGGATGCCGTGCACGCCATCGACGCGCCCGATTTTCTTGTCGAACTGGCGCAACGGGTACGCGCCGCCGTGGAGCCTGGGCGGCACGTCTGGCTGGTGCTGGAGAACGAGCACAACCAGGCCTCGTTGCTGGAACAAGGCTTCGACGCGCAATGGAACGACGACGGCCACAACGCCTTGCACGTGCTGCTGACCGGTGAAACCGAAGGCTATTACGCCGACTACCAGCAGCGGCCGATCGACAAGCTGGCCCGCTGCCTGGCCGAAGGCTTCGTGTTCCAGGGCCAGGCCAACCGCCACGGCACGCCACGCGGCGAACCCAGCGGCCACCTTGAACCCAGCTCATTCGTGCTGTTCCTGCAGAACCACGACCAGATCGGCAACCGTGCCCTGGGCGAGCGCCTTACCCGCCTGTGCCCGCCCCCGGCCCTGCGTGCCGCGACCAGCCTGTTGCTGCTGGCGCCGATGATCCCGCTGCTGTTCATGGGTGACGACGACGGCAGTTGCCGGCCGTTCCTGTTCTTCACCGACTTCCACGACGAACTGGCCGATGCCGTGCGCGAAGGCCGCCGCGGCGAGTTCGCCCACTTCAACGCATTCGCCGACCCCGCCCAGCGCGAGCGCATCCCCGACCCCAACGCCGAGCAGACCTTCGAGGCCTCGCGGCCACAACGCCAGGAAGTGATCGCCGGCTGGCATGGCCTCTACCAGCAGCTACTCGCGCTGCGCCGCATCCATGTGATCCCGCACTTGCCCGGCAGCCGTGCATTGGGTGCCGACGTGCTGGGCGACAAGGCCCTGACCGCACGCTGGCGCCTGGGCGACGGCAACACCCTGCGCATCGACCTGAACCTGGCGGCCACGCCCCAGGCCGTCGAATTGCCCGCCGCCGAACAGCGCTTGTTCGACAGCAGCGACACCTCGCACCCGGACACCGCACTGTCGGCCTACAGCTGCGTGGTCAGCCTGCTTGCACCTGGCCAGGAGAGCCCATGAGCGAAACCGCCCTGCACCGCCTGGCCGCCCGCGTAGGCCTTGCCCGCGACTGGATCGATGCCAACAACCGGCCGCAACAGGTCACCGACGACGTGATGCGCAAGGTCCTCGAAGGCCTGGGCCACCCGGCCGCCGACGACCGCGACGTGCACGGCAGTCTGCAAGCGGTGGAAGCCGCCGAGGACAGCCAGCACCTGCCGCCCATGCTGACCGCCGACGCTGGCCAGCCGCTGCCTCTGGCGCACTACTTCCTGCCCGCCAGTAGCGCGCGTTGCACGCTGGAAGATGGCAGCCAGCGCAGCATCGCCCTCGACACCGAGGCGCGTCTGCCCGGCGAGCTGCCGGTCGGCTATCACCAGGTGGAGATCGAAGACCGCACCTTCACCCTGGCCGTTGCCCCTGCACGCTGCCACAGCCTGGAGGACGCCGTGCAAGAGCCGCCGCCACGCTGCTGGGGCATCGCCGTGCAGCTCTACAGCCTGCGCCGCAACGGCGACGGCGGCTTTGGCGACTGCCTGGCGCTGGAACAACTGGCACGCAGCGCCGCCGAGCGCGGTGCCGATGCACTGGCCATCAGCCCGATCCATGCCTTGTCGGCAGTCGATCAACTGCACTACAGCCCCTATTCACCCTCCAGTCGCCTGCTGCTCAACACCCTGTATGCCAGCCCCGCCGCCCTGCTCGGCGAGCGCGCCGTGCGCATGGCCATCGAAGCCTGCGGCCTGGAACAGACCCTCGAAGACCTGGAGCAGCGCCCGCTGGTCGACTGGCCGCGCGCCGCCAATGCCCGGCTGAACCTGCTCGAAGCGCTGTACCAGGACTTCAGCCAAGGCGACCATCCGTTGCGCAAAGATTTCGACAGCTACCGCGCCGCCGCAGGCGAAGCCCTGGAGCACCATTGCCGCTTCGAGGTGCTGCAGGCGCAAGCCGTCGACCATGGCCTGGGCGGCGACTGGCGCAACTGGCCCAGCGCCTGGCACGACCCCTACCACCCCGAAGTCGAAGCCTTCGCCAATGCCTACCCGGCCAAGGTCGAGTTCCACGCCTTCTGCCAGTGGCTCACCGAACGCAGCCTGCAACGCGCCCAGGAGGCTGCACGCAGCAATGGCATGGCGGTCGGCCTGATCGCCGACCTGGCGGTGGGCGCCGACGGTGCCGGTAGCCAGGCCTGGAGCCGCCAGGACGAACTGCTGGCCAACCTCAAGGTCGGCGCACCACCCGACATTCTCAACCGTTCTGGGCAGGATTGGGGCATCTGCGCCTTCTCCCCGGAAGGGCTCAAGCGCAATGGCTACCGCGCCTTCATCGAAATGCTGCGGGCCAACCTGGCGCACGCGGGCGGCCTGCGCATCGACCATGTGATGGGCCTGCGCCGGCTGTGGCTGATCCCGCAGGGCTGCAAGCCCAGCGAGGGCGCCTACCTGCACTACCCGCTGCAGGATCTGCTGCGCCTGCTGGCCCTGGAGTCCCAGCGGCATCAGGCGATCATCCTCGGCGAAGACCTGGGCACGGTGCCCGAAGGCCTGCGCGAGGCACTGGCCGACAAGGCCGTGCTGGGCATGCGCGTGCTGCCCTTCGAGCAGACCCAGCCTGGGCATTTCAAGCCGATTCTCGACTGGCCTGACAACGCCCTGGCCACCACCGGCACCCACGACCTGGCGCCCCTGGCCGGCTGGTTGCAAAGCCGCGACATCGACTGGAGCCAGCGCCTGAAGCTGATCGACGCCACCACCGAACTGCACTGGCGCCACGAACGGCAAAAGGAGCGCGAAGGCCTGCGCCGCACCCTGGAGGCCAACTACGGCCCGCAAGCGGACAACGACGCTCTGATCGATACCGCCATCCGTTACGTCGGCCACACCCGCGCCCCGCTGGTACTGATCCCACTGGAAGACCTGCTGGGCAGCGATGAACAGCCCAACCTGCCCGGCACCACCGAAGGCCACCCCAACTGGCGCCGACGCTTCGCGGCCCCCGTGAACGAGCTGCTCGACGATCAAGATGCCGCACGCCGCCTGGAACTGCTGGCCCAGGCCCGCGAACAAGCCTGGGAGCGTGACCGATGAAGCCGTTGACCGCGACTCTGCGCCTGCAATTTCACAGTGACTTCACCCTCGACCATGCCGTGCCGCTGGTGCCTTACTTCGCCCAGCTCGGCATCAGCCACCTGTATGCCTCGCCTATCCTCAAAGCCCGCGCCGGCTCACGCCACGGCTACGACGTGGTCGACCCGACCCGGGTCAACCCGGAGCTGGGCGGCGAGGCCGCGCTGGAGCGCCTGGTGGCCGCGTTGCGCCAGCACGGCATGGGGCTGATCCTCGACACGGTTTCCAACCACATGGCCGTGGGCGGCGCCGACAACCCCTGGTGGCAAAGCCTGCTGGCCTGGGGCCGGCGCAGCCCCTATGCCGAGTTCTTCGACATCCAGTGGCATTCCAGCGACCCGCTGCTGGCGGGCCAGTTGCTGCTGCCGTTTCTCGCCAACGACTATGGTCTGGTGCTGAAGAACGGCGAGATGCCGCTGCAGTTCGATGCCCAGCACGGCGTGCTGCAGGTCGCCCACCACGACCACCGCTTCCCGATCTGCCCGGTCGATTACGGCTGGATACTGTCCCTGAGCCCGGAGCCTGCCCTGCAAGCATTGGCCGAACACTTCACCGCCCTGAGCGACAATGCCGCGCCCTTGGCCGCCGCCCAGCCGCTGCACGCCGAGCTGGCGCGCCTGGTCGCCGAAGGCGCCGACCTCGAATCGGCCCTGGTGGCCTTCGACAGCCGCTGCGAAAACGGCTTCAAGCGCCTGCACCTGCTGCTGGAACGCCAGACCTACCGCCTGGCCAGCTGGCGTACCGCCGCCGACGACATCAATTGGCGACGCTTCTTCGACATCAATGAACTGGGCGGCCTGCGGGTGGAGCGTGCGGTGGTGTTCGAGGCTACCCACGCCAAGCTGTTCGAGCTGGTCGAGCGCGGCCTGGTGGACGGCCTGCGCATCGACCATATCGACGGCCTGGCCGACCCGCGTGGCTACTGCCGCAAGCTGCGGCGCCGGGTCAACGGGCTGCTCGCCCGGAGGCCGGTGTCGGCAGCCGTGGAACACTTCCCCATCTATGTGGAAAAGATCCTGGGCAGCGGCGAACACTTGCACCGCGACTGGCTCACCGACGGCACCACCGGCTACGAGTTCATGAACCAGGTGTCACTGTTGCAGCACGACCCGGCCGGCGAAGCACCGCTGACCGAGCTCTGGGGAACGTTCAGCGAGCGCCCGGAATTTGCCGAGGAAGTGCGCCAGGCCCGCCACCTGGTGCTCAATGCCAGCCTGGCCGGCGACTGCGAATCGGTGGCCCTGGCGCTGCTGCAGGTGGCTCGCGACGACCTGATGACCCGCGACCTGACCCTGGGCGCGATTCGCCGGGCGCTGCAAGCACTGGTCGCGCATTACCCGGTGTACCGCACCTACTTCAACGCCTGCGGCCGCCCGGCCGAGGACGAGAAGTTCTTCCAGCAGGCCTTGGCCAATGCCCGCCAGGACCTCGCCGAAGCCGACTGGCCGCTGCTCGACCAACTGGCGCACTGGCTAGGTGGCCAGCCCTGGCGCCAGCTACCGCCCGGCCGCCCGCGCAAGCACCTGCGCCATGCCTGCGTGCGCTTCCAGCAGCTCACTGCCCCCAGCGCCGCCAAGGCGGTCGAAGATACCGCCTTCTACCGTTCGGCACGGCTGCTGTCGCGCAACGATGTCGGCTTCGAGGCCGAACGGTTCAGTGCCGGCCCCGATTACTTCCACAACGAAGCCCAGCGCCGCCTGCGCGACTTCCCCGACAACCTGCTGGCCACCGCCACCCACGACCACAAGCGCGGCGAAGACACCCGCGCGCGCCTGGCGGTGCTGAGTGAACGCGGGCCCTGGCTGGCCAGCCGGATGGAGCACTGGCGCGAACTGTCGGCGCCCCTTCGCGAGCAACTGGACGATGGCCCGGCGCCGAGCCCCGGCGACGAGATGCTGTTGCTGCAGACCCTGCTCGGCAGCTGGCCGCTGGACTTGGATTTGAACGACTCCGGCGCCCTGCAGCGCTACGCCGAGCGCATCCGCCAGTGGCAGCAGAAGGCCCTGCGCGAGGCCAAGCTGCGCAGTAGCTGGAATGCGCCGAACGAGGCCTACGAAGCGGCCTGCGCCGCTTACGTCGATGGCCTGCTGCAAGGCCGCGAGAACCAGCAGCTACGCCAGTCGCTGGCCGATGCCGCGCACCTCATTGCCTGCCCCGGTGCGCTCAACGGGTTGGTGCAGGCGCTGCTGCGCATGACCGTGCCGGGCGTGCCCGACCTCTACCAAGGCAACGAATACTGGGATTTCAGCCTGGTCGACCCGGACAACCGCCTGCCTGTGGACTACGCTTGCAGGCGTCGCACCCTGGACGACGCCTGCGCGCCCGCCGAGCTGCTCGCGCACTGGCGTGACGGCCGTATCAAGCAGGCCCTGGTGGCCCGGGTGCTGGACTGCCGCCTGGCCCACGCCGAGCTGTTCCGACGCGGGGCCTACCTGCCGCTGACGGTGCAAGGGCGGCATGCCGACAAGGTGCTGGCGTTCGCCCGCCTGGGTGAAGGCCAGCGCGCCATCGTCATCGCCCCACGCCTGGCCAGTGGCCTGTTGGGGGGTGCTGCAACACCGTTGAT
Organism: Pseudomonas sp. KU43P; assembly: GCF_033095865.1. NCBI lineage: Bacteria > Pseudomonadati > Pseudomonadota > Gammaproteobacteria > Pseudomonadales > Pseudomonadaceae > Pseudomonas > Pseudomonas sp. KU43P. Next base: position 3,904,103 of record NZ_AP019365.1, read on the forward strand.
CCCGGCGCAGAACTGGGACGACACCCGGGTGATCTTGCCGTTTGCCTTGTCGCCTGCCAACTCGACGGGACTTTTCTCCACTGCTGCGGTCAGCCCTTCAAAGGAACTGATGTTGCGCGCGGTACTGGCGGAGTTTCCGGTCAATCTGTTGATACAACAATCTTGAGCATCAGGAGCGTCATGATGAGTGTCGATGAAAAACGTATTCGCGAATTCGCCTACCAGATCTGGGAGTCGGAGGGTAAGCCTGCCGGCCAGGAAGACCGCCATTGGGACATGGCGCGCAAGCTGGCCGAAGCCGAGGCGCTAGCGCCGAAGGCGGCGCCGCGCAAGAAAGCGGCTGCCAAGCCGAAAGCGCCTGCCGAGCCCAAGACGGCAGCGTTGCCGGGGGGCAAGCCGGCCGTTGCCAAGAAGCCACGGGCGGTGAAGAAGCCTACTGCCGGCTGAGCATGGCCCGGCCCTATCGCCGGCAAGCCGGCTCCCACAAGGATGCAGCGCTGTTCCTGGGGAAGCTGGCTTGTCGGCGATAGGCCCCACTGACACCCCACTCCCCCCGGCCAATCGAGGACTGCCATGAGCCCCCGCACCCCGAAGAAAACCCGCTCCGTCGCCCCGTCGCGCATCCGTGAAGGCATGCCCTTCCCACTCGGCGCCACCTGGGACGGCCTGGGTGTCAACTTCGCCCTCTTCTCGGCCAACGCCACCAAAGTCGAGCTGTGCCTGTTCGACGATACCGGCGAGCATGAAATCGAGCGCATCGAGCTGCCCGAATACACCGACGAGATCTACCACGGCTACCTACCCGACGCGCACCCGGGGCAAATCTACGGCTACCGCGTGCACGGCCCCTACGAGCCGCAGAACGGCCACCGCTTCAACCCCAACAAGTTGCTGATCGATCCCTACGCCAAGCAGCTGGTCGGCAGCCTGAAATGGTCCGAAGCGCTGTTCGGCTACACCATCGGCCACCCCGACGGCGACCTGTCGTTCGATGAGCGCGACAGCGCGCCCTTCGTGCCCAAATGCAAGGTGATCGACCCAGCCTTCACCTGGGGCCGCGACCAGCGCGTACAGATCCCCTGGGAACGCACCATTCTCTACGAGGCCCATGCCCGCGGCATCAGCATGCGCCACCCTGCGGTGCCCGAAGAACTGCGTGGCACCTTCGCGGGGCTGGCCAACGACGAGCTGCTCAAGCACATCAAAGACCTGGGCGTGTCGAGCATCGAGCTGCTGCCGATCCATGCTTTCGTCAACGACCAGCACCTGCTCGACAAGGGTCTGAACAATTACTGGGGCTACAACAGCATCGCCTTCTTCGCCCCGCACCCACGCTACCTGGCCAGCGGCAAGATCGCCGAGTTCAAGGAGATGGTCGCCCACCTGCACGATGCCGGCCTGGAGGTGATACTCGACGTGGTCTACAACCACACCGCCGAAGGCAACGAACGTGGCCCGACCCTGTCGATGCGCGGCATCGACAACGCCTCTTACTACCGCCTGATGCCCGACGACAAGCGCTTCTACATCAACGATTCGGGCACCGGCAACACCCTCGACCTCAGCCACCCGTGCGTGCTGCAACTGGTTACCGATTCGCTGCGCTACTGGGCCGGCGAAATGCACGTGGACGGTTTCCGCTTCGACCTGGCGACCATCCTCGGCCGCTATCACGATGGCTACAGCGAACGCCATGGTTTCCTCGTCGCCTGCCGCCAGGACCCGATGCTCAGCCAGGTCAAACTCATCGCAGAGCCCTGGGACTGCGGCCCGGGCGGCTACCAGGTGGGCAACTTCGCCCCAGGCTGGGCGGAGTGGAACGACCGGTTCCGCGACACCGTGCGCGCCTTCTGGAAAGGCGACGAGGGCCAGCTGGCCGACTTCGCCTCGCGCATGACCGCCTCGGGCGACATGTTCAACAACCGGGGCCGCCGCCCCTATGCCTCGGTCAACTTCGTCACTGCCCACGATGGCTTCACCCTGCGCGACCTGGTGTCGTACAACAGCAAGCACAACGAAGACAACGACGAGAACAACCAGGACGGCACCGACAACAACCTCTCGTGGAACTGCGGCGTCGAAGGCCCCACCGACGACCCCGAGATCAACGCCTTGCGCATGCGCCAGATGCGCAACTACTTCGCCACCCTGCTGCTGGCCCAGGGCACGCCGATGATCGTCGCAGGTGACGAGTTCAGCCGCACCCAGCATGGCAACAACAATGCCTATTGCCAGGACAGCGAGATCGGCTGGATCAACTGGGACCTGGACCAGAACGGCAAGGAGCTGCTGGCCTTCGTCAAGCGCCTGACCCGCCTGCGCCTGGCCTACCCGGTGCTGCGCCGCTCGCGCTTTCTGGTCGGCGACTACAACGAGGCGATCGGGGTCAAGGACGTGACCTGGCTGGCGCCGGACGGCAGCGAGATGACAGTGGAACAGTGGGAGGATCCACACGGCCGGTGCCTGGGCATGCTGATCGACGGGCGCGCACAGGTCAGCGGCATTGCCCGACCGGGGTCGGAGGCGACCATGCTGCTGATCGTCAACGCGCACCATGATGTGGTGCCGTTCCAGTTGCCGACCGTGCCGGAGGGTGACTACTGGAGCTGCCTGGTCGACACAGACCGGCCGGAGATGCGCAAACCGCAGCATCTGCAGTTTGACAGCACCTTCGAGGTCAAGGGGCGGTCGTTCCTGCTGATGGTGTTGCAGCGTGAGGAAGACTGAACCCCGGGTGCCTTCGCCTGTCCGAACGTTATCTGTGGCCTGTACCGGCCCTATCGCCGGCAAGCCGGCTCCCGCAGGTCCAGCATAGGTCTTGAGCACTGTGGGGTAGCTGTGGGAGCCGGCTTGCCGGCGATAGGGCCGCTAAGGACCAACCGCGACCAAGGAGCCACCGTGAACCCCGAAGCCGGACGTCCAGGTTTCGCCAGCGTCAACCAGACCGCAGCCGTGAATCGGCTGCGGGTACTGACGGTCAACACGCACAAGGGTTTCACGGCTTTCAACCGGCGCTTCATCCTGCCTGAACTGCGCGAGGCGGTGCGCAGTACCCAGGCCGATCTCGTGTTCCTCCAGGAAGTGCTCGGCAGCCACGACCGGCATGCCGCGCGCTACCCCGGATGGCCGCAGACCTCGCAGTACGAATTTCTCGCCGACAGCATGTGGAGCGACTTTGCCTACGGCCGCAACGCCGTCTACCCCGACGGCCACCACGGCAACGCGCTGCTGTCGAAATACCCGATCATCGAGCACCGCAACCTCGACGTGTCGATCACCGGCCCCGAGCGGCGCGGCCTGCTGCACTGCGTGCTTGATGTGCCTGGGCGTCACCAGGTGCACGCCATCTGCGTGCACCTGTCGTTGCTCGAGAGCCACCGGCAACAGCAACTGCAACTGTTGCGCAAGCTGCTCGACGGGTTGCCCAAGGATGACCCGGTGATCATCGCCGGCGACTTCAACGACTGGAAGCTGCGGGGCAACCGTACCCTGCGCCTGCAACGCGATCTGCACGAAGCATTCGAGCGGCACCATGGATTGCTCGCGCGCACGTATCCGGCGCGCCTGCCATTGCTGGCCCTGGACCGCATCTACCTGCGCAACGCCCAGAGCCATGCGCCCAGAATTCTCGGCCACAAACCCTGGACCCATCTCTCCGACCATCTGCCTCTGGCCGTGGAAGTCAGGTTGTAGCAATCATTCGGCATAGCCGCGCAGCGGCAAATAACGAACCCCACTATCCAGTAGCTGTTTTTCAGCCAAATCAAAGGGTTGATGCCTTTCACACAACCTGTACGCTGGCTTAACACATTCTTGACGCAACCCCTCGCCTCACCTTAGCTGAACTATTACCTAGTCGTAGAAAACTCGCGCCGGGCCTCTAGCTCGCGCCTTCGTGCGCGTCCGCGAAAGCTGGCGTGATGGTTTGGGTCGCCCTCTGTTTTTGCCGTACAGCTCGTGACAACCGGCCAGGTCCTTGGGCTGTACAACAAAAAAACCAGAGGAGATCCGCCATGAAAAGAACCTCGAACCCTTTGCGTTTCGATCGTATTTTCTACGCGGTTTCCACGTCGATGCTTCTGGCAACCCCGGTGGAAACCTTCGCCTTCGACCTGCAGGACGACCCGACGTCCCCGGGTTTTCTGCAACAACCGGCGATGCCACAACTGTCGCTCGACCCTGTCACGGCCAGCGGCCTGAGCCTGGGCACGCTGACAGCATTCACTGACACGATGACCCAGCGCCATGGCCAAGCGTCGCCCGACCCGATGGCCAGCCAATGGACCCAGTTCTTCCCGTCCACCACACGCCCAGGCGCGCAGCCACCCGAGCAGCTGGAAGCCCCCAGCCAGCAACTGATGATCGGCCCGGACCTGTTCGTGCGTGAAACCGCCGGTGGCAATGTGCACCGTGCGGGGATCTTCGTTGGCCATAACAACCTGCAAAGCAGCCTCAACGGCACCCGTCCGTTGCTCGGCGACAAGCAACGCAACGCGGTCAACCTCAGCGGCGAGAGCCTGGGCGTGTACTGGAGCATGACCCACGAGCAGGGTTGGCACCTCGATGCCGTGGCCATGGGCTCGCGCATCGATGTGATGGGCCGCGGCGACAGTGGCCAGCGCCTGGACGACAGCGGTCATGCCATGACCTTTTCGGTGGAAGGCGGCATCCCGATTCGCCTGGGCGGCAGCTGGGTGATCGAGCCGCAGGCGCAGTTGATCAACCAGCAGTTCTTCCCCGGAAACCAGGTGCAGGAAGAAACCCTGCGAGCTTTCGACAGCCAACCTACCTGGAGCGGCCGGGTCGGCGCCAAGTTGTCCGGGCGCTACGAAGTGCGTGGCATGCCGATCGAACCCTATGTGCGGACCAACGTGTGGCATGACTTCAGCAACGCTGAAGAAGTCAAGCTGGACCAGGTCGACAAGATCTCCAGCTCGCGCTATTCGACCACGGTGGAATTGGGGTTGGGCCTGGTGGCGCGGGTGACGCCTACGGTGGCGTTGTTCGTGAGTGCCGATTACAGCAGTGATGTGGATGACAATGACCTGAACGGGTTGATCGGCAGCCTGGGGGTGCGGATGCGCTGGTAGGCTGCGGCCCTATCGCCGGCAAGCCGGCTCCCACAGGTACCCCACCGAACCTGAGCACTGTGGGGTACTTGTGGGAGCCGGTTCGCCGGCGATAGGGCCAGCACACTCATGCGGTACTTGTGGGAGCCGGCTCGCCGGCGATAGGGCCAGCAGACTCACCCCATCAGGCCGGCTTCATCACCAGCACCCCAAGCGGCGGCAGGTTCAAGGCCAACGACAACGGCTGCCCATGGCTGGCGACATCTTCGCTCTCCACCGCCCCCAGGTTGCCCACGTTCGACCCTGCATACAGCTCGGCATCACTGTTAAGCAACTCCTGCCAACGCTCGCCGAACGGCACCCCGATCCGATACCCCTCACGTGGCACCGGCGTGAAGTTGGCCACCACCAGCAACGGCTCGCCCTGGCTGCTCCAGCGCAACCAGGCATACACGCTGTTGCGTGCGTCATCGCCGATCAGCCACTGGAAGCCCTGGGGCTGGCAGTCCTGCTCGTGCAGCGCCGGCAGGTCGCGATACAGCCGGTTGAGGTCACCGACCAGGCGCTGCACACCCTGGTGCTCGGGGTACTGCAGCAGGTACCAGTCCAACTGGTGGTCATGGTTCCACTCGCGCCACTGGCCGAACTCGCAGCCCATGAACAGCAGCTTCTTGCCCGGGTGGGTCCACATGAAGGCCAGGTAGGCACGCAGGTTGGCGAATTTCTGCCAGCGGTCACCGGGCATCTTGTCGATCAGCGAGTGCTTGCCGTGCACCACTTCGTCGTGGGAGATCGGCAGGATGAAGTGTTCGGAATAGGCATAGATCAGGCCGAAACTCATCTCGTTGTGGTGATGAGCACGGTGCACCGGGTCGTTCTGGATGTAGTGCAGGGTGTCATGCATCCAGCCCATGTTCCACTTGTAGGCAAAGCCCAGACCGCCCTGCTGGGTCGGCTGGCTGACGCCCGGCCAGGCGGTGGATTCCTCGGCGATGATCAGCGCACCCGGCGCCTCGACGGCGGCCACGCCGTTGAGGTGGCGGATGAAGTCGATGGCTTCGAGGTTTTCGCGCCCGCCATGGCGGTTGGGCACCCACTCACCGGCCTTGCGCGAATAGTCGCGGTACAGCATCGAAGCCACCGCATCGACGCGCAAACCGTCGATGTGGAAGTGCTTGAGCCAGTGCAACGCCGAGGCCAGCATGAAGCCGCGCACCTCGTTGCGGCCCAGGTTGTAGATCAGCGTGTTCCAGTCCTGGTGAAAGCCTTCGAGGGGGTTGTCGTACTCGTACAGCGCGGTGCCATCGAAGCGTGCCAGGCCATGTTCGTCGGTGGGGAAATGCGCTGGCACCCAGTCGAGGATCACGCCGATACCGCCCTGGTGGCAGGCGTCGATGAAGGCTGCGAAGTCTTCCGGGGTGCCGTAGCGCGAGGTCGGTGCGAACATCGACAACGGCTGGTAACCCCACGAGCCACCGAACGGATGCTCCATGATCGGCATCAGCTCGATATGGGTGAAGTTGAGCTGTTGCACATAGGGCACCAGGCGCTCGGCCAATTCACGCCAGTTGTAGAAGCGCGACACTTCGCCCAAGTCGTCCAGCTCGCACTGCCAGGAGCCGGGATGCAGCTCGTAGATCGACAGCGGCGCGCTGTAGGCATGACGCTGTGCACGGTGCTCCATCCAATGGTGGTCGTGCCATTCGTGGCTCAAGGCGCCCGCCACCTTCGACGCGGTACTCGGTGGCAACTCGGTGGCGCGAGCCAGAGGGTCGGCCTTCAGTGGCAGGATGCCCTCCTTGCCCAGCACCTCGTACTTGTAGGTTTCGCCCACATTCAGGCGCGGCACGAACAGCTCCCACACCCCGGCACTGTGGCGCAGGCGCATGGGGTGGCGGCGGCCGTCCCAGTTGTTGAAGTCGCCCACCACCGATACCCGCCGGGCGTTCGGTGCCCACACCGAGAAGCACACGCCCTGGATGCCATCGACCTCGATCGGCTGAGCACCAAAGCGCCCGGACAGGTCGCGGTGGTTCCCTTCTGCGAACAGGTACAGGTCCATGTCGCCCAGTTGCGGGCCGAAGCTGTAAGGGTCTTCGGTGACCTGCTCGCCACCGGCCCAGCCGATCTGCAACAGGTACGCCTGCGCCTCATCAAGGTGCGCGGTGAACAATCCGGGCAGGCTGCCCTGCGCCATTTCGGCCAACACCCGACCGTCATGCCGGGCCACTACTCGCGCATTCAAGGCACCGGGCAGGAAGGCACGGACCCAACTGCCACCCGCACCATCGCCATGGGGGCCCAGTACTGCGAACGGATCGGCGTGCTCGGCGCGGGCAAGGGCATCGAGCTCCCGCTGCCGAAGGCCACCGTTGTCACGCGTGCTTGCATTCATCTACGACTCTCCCCAGGTACTGATCAATCCATGCAGGCCATGCAAAGGCACGGCCAGCCAACTAGGCCGGTTCTCGGCTTCATAGGTAATCTCGTAGGCGGCTTTTTCCAGGCAGAACAGTTCCAGTGCGGCGCGCTCGCCCTCGGCCTGTTGCCAGGCATGGGGCATGGCGGCGGTGGCCAGGCCGTAGGCTTCGACGAAGGCGTGGCGCGACTGATGCAGGTACTGCCGGGCGACCCGCTGACGAGCCTGGCGCGCCGCGTCGGAGAGGTCTACCGCCGAGGCGCTGCGCAGGATCATCGCAGCAGCATAGTCGAAGGATCGCAGGACGCCGCTGACATCCTTGTACGGGCTGTGCTTGGCCCGGCGTTCCGGCAGCGGGCGTGAAGGCTCGCCCTCGAAATCGATCAGGTAGGCATCGCCTTGCACCACCAGCACCTGGCCCAGGTGCAGGTCGCCGTGCACCCGCATCAGCAGGCCACCCTGGGCCTGGTGGGCGAGCGCGTCGATGTGCTGGGCAAGGCCCTCGCGCTGTTGCTGCAGGTCGTCGACCAGGGCCTGGCTGTCATTGTCGAGGTGGTCGCGGTGCTGGGCCAGCAGGTCCAGCGCATGGCCCAGCTCTGCGTTGATCTGCGTGCTCCAGCGGGCGCTGTCGTCGCCATCGCTGGCGCGGGGCTGGAAGGCCGGGTCTTCGCTTGGCGCGGCCAGCAACAGATGCATCTCGCCCAGGCGTTGGCCGAGCAGGGCCGCGAAACCGGTGAGCTCGGCCAGCGCATCGGTGTGCGCCTCGGCGTCGCTGCTGGTGGGCTCCATTTCGTCGCGGATCGCCCGCTCCAGGGTGTTCTGGGTCCAGGCCCAGGCGTCGCCCTGGTTGCTCAGGTAGCCCTGGGCGATCATCAGTAGATGGGGCGCGTCGCTGTCGTCCACGCGGCTGACCCAGGCCAGCAGCGGCGAGATGTTGGCAAAGCCGGCGGCCGTGAGGTAAGCGCTCATTTCAAGTTCCGGGTGGATGCCTGGGTTGACCCGACGGATCAGCTTGAGCACCAGGCGATCGGCAACCACCACAGAGCTGTTGGACTGTTCGGCGCTCAGGTAGCGCACCGGGCTGTCGTCATCGAGCGCCAGCGTGGCCAGTTGCTCGGTACAGGCGAAGCGCAGTTCACCCTGGCCGTTGCCGCAAGGCAGGCGCATGCCGTCCTGACAGGCGCGCAGCACGGCGCGGATGAAGGGTTCGAGGACGAAGGCATCGGTGATCAGGCCGACCTGGCGGCCGCGACGCACACGCGACAGCGCCAGTTGTTGCGGCAGCGCCGTGCTGATCTGCTCTTCGGGCAGGAAGCCGAATGGCAGTTGGTACTGGTTGGCCACGCCATCGCCAAGCACTTCGATCTCGCTCAGCAGCACCGGCGTGCTGGCCGTGCCAAAGCGCACGCCGTAGCGCAGGCGCACCTGGTCGATCGGCCCTTCCTTGCCAGCGAACCAGCGCCGCTTGGGCAGGTATTGCGGCAGCACCGCGCTTTCGAGGGTATCGCGCGACGGCGCTTCAAGCAGTTCTTCCATGCGTTTGCGCAGCACCAGTGTGGTCAATTCGGGCATCCCCTCGGTGGCTTGGACGTGCCAACTGGGCATGCGGTCGTGTGCGGCCAGCAAGAACCAGTAGAAGGCGTAGGGCGGCAAGGTGAGCAGGAACGGCAACTGGCCGATCGGCGGGAAAGCGCTGCCACCGAGCATCTCCACCGGCACCTTGTCAGCGTACTGTGACAGTTCCAGCTCCGCTGCCTGCGCCGCACGCGAGACGTTGGCGACACACAGGATGGTTTCGCTGTTGCCCTCGGCATCGGTGTATTCGCGGATGTACGCCAGGATGCGCCGGTTGCTCGGGGTGAGCGTGCGCAGGCTGCCGCGGCCGAAGGCCTTCTGCTGGTTGCGCACGGCCAGCAGGCGGCGGTTCCAGTTCAACAGCGAATGCGGGTCGTGGGATTGGGCCTCGACGTTGACGGTCTGGTAGCCATACAGCGGGTCCATGATCGGCGGCAGCACAAGGCGTTGCGGGTCGGCCTTGGAGTAACCGCCATTGCGGTCCGGGGACCACTGCATGGGCGTACGCACGCCATCGCGATCGCCCAGGTAGATGTTATCGCCCATGCCCAGCTCGTCGCCGTAGTACAGGGTCGGCGTGCCGGGCATCGACAGCAGCAGGCTGGTGAGCAGCTCGATACGCCGGCGATCGCGTTGCAGCAAAGGCGCCAGGCGGCGGCGTATGCCCAGGTTGATGCGGGCGCGGCGGTCTTCGGCGTAGTAGTTCCAGAGGTAGTCGCGCTCGCGGTCGGTGACCATCTCCAAGGTCAGCTCATCGTGGTTGCGCAGGAAGATCGCCCATTGGCAGTTGGCCGGGATTTCCGGAGTCTGGCGCAGGATGTCGGTGATCGGAAAACGGTCTTCCATGGCCAGCGCCATGTACATGCGCGGCATCAGCGGGAAGTGGAAGGCCATGTGGCACTCGTCGCCATCGCCTTCGCCGAAATACGGGCGGGTGTCTTCGGGCCACTGGTTGGCCTCGGCCAGCAGCATGCGGTCGGGGTAGTTGGCGTCGATCTCGGCGCGGATCGCCTTGAGCACCTGGTGGGTTTCGGGCAGGTTCTCGTTGTTGGTGCCGTCGCGCTCGATCAGGTACGGGATGGCGTCCAGGCGCAGGCCATCGACCCCCAGGTCGAGCCAGAAACGCATGACGTCGATGACGGCCTTGAGCACCTGCGGGTTGTCGAAGTTCAGGTCCGGCTGGTGGGAATAGAAGCGGTGCCAGAAGTACTGGCCGGCTACCGGGTCCCAGGTCCAGTTGGACTTTTCAGTGTCGAGGAAGATGATCCGCGTGCCGTCGTATTTCTGATCGTCGTCCGACCACACGTAGAAGTCGCGCGCCTTGCTGCCGCGCTTGGCGTGGCGGGCGCGCTGGAACCAAGGGTGCTGGTCGGAGGTGTGGTTGATGACCAGCTCGGTGATCACTCGCAGGCCGCGCTTGTGCGCCTCGCCGATGAAGCGCCTGGCGTCGGCCATGCTGCCGTAGTCGGGGTGCACGGCCTTGTATTCGGCAATGTCGTAGCCATCGTCGCGCCGGGGCGAGGGGTAGAACGGCAGCAGCCAGAGGGTGTTGACGCCCAGGTCGGCGATGTAGTCGAGCTTGCTGATAAGGCCGGCAAAATCGCCGATGCCGTCGTTGTTGGCATCGAAGAACGATTTGACGTGCAGCTGGTAGATCACGGCGTCCTTGTACCACAGCGGGTCGTCGATGAAGGCTGCCGGGCGGGAACGCTTGGCCATGTGCGACTCCTTTCAATTCTGCGGGGCTGCTTTGCAGCCCATCGCCGGCAAGCCGGCTCCCACAGGTTCAGTGCAGATTTCACGAATAGCGCCTGGCCCCCTCAGTGGGTGTGGGAGCCGGCTTGCCGGCGATGGGCTGCGCAGCGAGCCCCTACCTCGCCTTCTCGATACGCCAGATACCGAAGGGCTGGTGCCACGGCTCGATGCGCATCCACTGGGTCTTGCCATGCCAGGTCCAGCGGTGACCGTTCATCAGGTCTTCACCCAAGGTGTCGGCATCGTCACCCAGGCCCAGCTCCCACAATGGCAGCTCGAAGCTCGCCTCCTGCGCGTTGTGCGGGTCGAGGCTGATCGCCACGAGGATGTAGTTGTCGCGCTCGGGGGTGCGTTTGCCGAAGTACAGGATGTTGTCGTTCCAGCAGTTGAAGAACGCCACGCCCAGGTGGGTCTGCAGGGCGCGGTTCTGCCGGCGGATGCGGTTGAGCTGGGCGATCTCGGCGATGATGTTGCCGGGCTCGGTGAAGTCGCGCGGACGGATCTCGTATTTTTCCGAGTCCATGTACTCTTCCTTGCCCGGCAGCGGCGTGGCTTCGCACAGCTCGAAGCCCGAATACATGCCCCACAGGCCCGAGCCCATGGTCGCGAGGGCTGCGCGGATGAGAAAGCCAGCGCGGCCCGAGGTGTGCAGGAAGAACGGGTTGATATCGGGCGTGTTGACGAAGAAGTTCGGCCGGTAGCACTGACTCCACGGTGGCTGATTGAGTTCTTCGAAATACTCGCGCAGCTCCTGCTTGGTGTTACGCCAGGTGAAGTAGGTGTAGCTCTGGGCGTAACCCACCTTGCCCAGGCGCGCCATCATGGCCGGCTTGGTGAAGGCTTCGGCGAGAAAGAGCACCTCGGGGTACTGGCTACGTACATTGGCGATCAGCCATTGCCAGAACGGCAGCGGCTTGGTGTGCGGGTTGTCGACGCGGAAGGTCTTCACACCCTCCTCCACCCAGCCGATTACCACATCGCGCAGCGCCAGCCACAGTGAGGGCACGGCATCGGCGGCGTAGAAATCGACGTTGACGATGTCCTGGTACTTTTTCGGCGGGTTCTCGGCGTAGCGGATGGTGCCGTCGGGGCGCCAGCTGAACCAGCCGGGGTGCTCCTTGAGCCAGGGGTGATCCTGAGAGCACTGGATGGCGAAGTCCAGGGCGATTTCCAGGCCATGCTCGGCGGCGGCGGCTACCAGGCTGCGGAAGTCCTCGCGCGTGCCCAATTGCGGGTGGATGGCATCGTGGCCACCTTCGGGGCTGCCGATGGCGTAGGGGCTGCCAGGGTCGCCGGGCTCAGCGCGCAGGGCGTTGTTGCGGCCCTTGCGAAACTGCGTGCCGATCGGGTGGATCGGCGGGAAGTACAGCACGTCGAAACCCATGTCGCGGATCATCGGCAGGCGTTCGTGCACGTCGTTGAAGGTGCCGTGGCGCTCGGGGCTGTCGGTGATCGAACGAGGGAACAGCTCGTACCAGCTGGCGAACTGCGCCGCCGGGCGGTCGACATCCAGCGGAAACTCGACACTGCGGGTGAGGTAGCTGCGGTGCTCGGCCTCGACCATCAGGCGCGTGGCCTCCCCACCCAGCAACAGCGCCACCTGCTCGTCGACCGGCAAGCCGAGCAGGCGCGCCTGCAGGGCCTCGATCTCTTCGCGCAGCACCCCTTCGCTGCGCGCTGCGCCCTGGCCCAGCAGCAGCCTGCCCTCCTCCAATTCGAGCTTGACCTCGACCCCGGCGTGGTACTTCTTCTCCAGGTCGTGGCAATAGGTGGCGAACGGGTCGATCCAGGCTTCGATGCTGAACAGGTGCGGGCCCAGTTCGAGGGGGGTGAATTCGGCCAGCCACAGGTCGTTGCCCGGCGAATGCATTGGCACGCAGTGCCAGCGGCGGCTGTTGGCTTGGCGCCAGTTGAGCATCACCGCAAGGCGGTCGTGGCCGTCGCTGTAGACCTTGCTGCTGACCGCCACCGGCTGGCCGCTGATGGCCTTGGCGGCGAACATGCCGCCATCGAGCGCGGGCTGGGTGTCCTCGACCACGATGCGCGGCGCGAGCAGCGCCTGGGACAGGCTCACGGCCTGATCCGGGTGGTCGTTCGCCATGGGCACGCTTTCGAAGGGCTCGTTTCGTGACATCGGACCTTGCTCCCTTAGGCTGGTGGCGGTAAGGGTTCAGAGCCGAGCGCGGGCGTGGGGGTTCAAAAAAATTGAGCGAATGGCAGCAGCCCGAAGTCGAAGCCTGCACTACCTCTTCACATCCACCACACGCAAGGTCAGGCCATGAACATTCCCATTCCACCGGAAACACCAGATCCCAACATCGACGACCCCAGCCTGCCGCCGCCCGTGCCGGAAGAAGACCCGGACGAGCTGCCGATCAAGCCGACCGTACCGCCGACGGTGGGGGACCCACCGAGTGATGAGCCACCGGTGAAGGTCTAAGAGTAGACAAGGATTTTGTGTAGGTTTTACTGGCCCTATCGCCGGCAAGCCGGCTCCCACAGATATTCCACTGAGGCTGTGGGGGTCGGCTTGCCGGCGATGGGGCCTTGAGGTCATTGCGCAGACAGTTCCTCCACACTGATCTCACGCATGCGAAATTTCTGCACCTTGCCGGTCACCGTCATCGGGAATTCATCAACAAAGCGGTAATGCCGCGGCACCTTGAAGTGCGCGATGCGTGCCTTGCACCAGGCCTGCAGCTCTTCAGCGCTGGCAACATGCCCGGGATGCAGCTTGATCCACGCCACCACTTCTTCGCCGTACTTGCTGCACGGTATGCCGATCACCTGCGCATCGGCCACGGCCGGGTGGGTGTAGAAGAATTCCTCCAATTCACGCGGGTAGATGTTCTCACCCCCGCGAATGATCATGTCCTTGTTGCGCCCAACGATACGCACATAGCCGTGCTCATCCATCACCGCCAGGTCACCCGAATGCATCCAGCCAGCAGGGTCGATGGCGTCTGCCGTGGCCTGGGGGTTGTTCCAGTACCCGAGCATCACGCTGTAGCCGCGGGTACACAGCTCGCCGATCTCGCCGCGGGCGACGATGCAGCCGTCGGCGTCCACCAGCTTGGTTTCCAGCTGCGGGTGGGTGCGCCCGACCGTGGTCACGCGCAGTTCCAGGTCGTCGTCCGGGCCGGTCTGCAGCGATACCGGGCTGGTTTCGGTCATGCCATAGGCGATCTGTACTTCGGCCATGTGCATCTGGTCGATCACCCGGCGCATCACCTCGATCGGGCAGGTGGCGCCGGCCATGATGCCGCTGCGCAGGGTGGAAAGGTCGAGCTGGGTGCGCGAGGGGTGGTCGAGCATGGCGATGAACATGGTCGGCACGCCATAGAGGATGCTGGCGCGCTCTTCAGCCACGGCCTTGAGGGTCAGCTCGGCATCGAAGGCGTCGTTGGGGTAGACCATGGTGCTGCCGTGGGTGATGCAACCGAGGTTGGCCATGACCATGCCGAAGCAGTGGTACAGCGGCACCGGGATCACCATGCGGTCGGCGTGGGTCAGCCCCAGGCTTTCACCGACCATGAAACCGTTGTTGAGAATGTTGTAGTGACTGAGCGTGGCCCCTTTGGGTGCGCCAGTGGTGCCTGAGGTGTACTGGATATTCACCGGCTGGTCGAACTGCAGGCTGGCTTGGCGGGCCTGATACGCCTCGTCGCTGGTCTGCCCTGCCCGTTCGGCCAGCGCCTGCCAGGGCAGGAAACCACTTGGCGGGGTGGCCGCCAGGCTCACCACGCCACGCAGGTCAGGCAGGCATTCGCAGGCCAGCTCACCCGGCGCGGCGCTGGCCAGTTCCGCTACCAGCTGCTGAACCATGGCGTGGTAATCGGAGGTCTTGAAGGCATCGGCGCAGACCAGCCAGCGGCAACCGGACTGGCGCAGCACGTACTCCAGCTCACCGACGCGATAGGCCGGGTTGATGTTGACCAGGATCGCACCGACTTTGGCGCTGGCCAGTTGCAGGATGCACCACTGGGCGCAGTTGGGCGCCCAGATGCCGACGCGGTCACCGGTAGCCACGCCCAGCGCCATCAGCGCGCGGGCATGGAGGTCGACCTGTTCGGCCAGTTCTAGCCAGGTGTAACGAACGCCCTGGTGGCGCACCACCAGTGCTTCGCCATCGGTGCAGCGGGCCACGGTGGCATCGAAGGCCTGACCGATGGTCAGGGTCAGCAAAGGGTGGTCTTGGCGACCGCGGGTGTAGCTGGGTTGACTCATGGGTGTCCCTTCTTGTGGTTGTTCTGGGCACGGCTGAAGCAAGCGCCAATTACTCTGGCGCAGATTTACGTTTACGTAAAGGTGATGATCCGATTGACACTGACCAAAGGCAGGTTTACGTTAACGTAAAGGTGATCAACCACACCTGCTCCCTCGGGGTTCGGCGGCGAATCCATGAGCTACGGTGTTTCCTTATTTCAAGAACAAGAAGGTGCCCCCGCATGCATTACCCAACCCTGAACTTCGCCCTGGGCGAAACCATCGACATGCTCCGCGACCAGGTGCGCACCTTCGTTGCCGCCGAACTGGCGCCACGTGCCGCGCAGATCGACCACGACAACCTGTTCCCCGCCGACATGTGGCGCAAGTTCGGCGACATGGGCCTGCTCGGCATCACCGTGTCGGAAGAGTACGGCGGTGCCGGCCTGGGCTACCTGGCCCACGTGGTGTCGATGGAAGAAATCAGCCGCGGCTCGGCCTCCGTGGCCCTGTCCTACGGCGCCCACTCCAACCTGTGCGTCAACCAGATCAACCGCAACGGCACCCACGAGCAGAAGCTCAAGTACCTGCCCAAGCTGATCAGCGGCGAGCACATCGGCGCCCTGGCCATGAGCGAGCCCAACGCCGGCTCCGACGTGGTGTCGATGAAGCTGCGCGCCGAGAAACGCGGCGATCACTATGTGCTCAACGGCAGCAAGACCTGGATCACCAACGGCCCCGACGCCAACACCTACGTGATCTACGCCAAGACCGACCTGGACAAGGGCGCCCACGGCATCACCGCCTTCATCGTCGAGCGCGACTGGAAAGGCTTCAGCCGCAGCAACAAGTTCGACAAGCTGGGCATGCGTGGCTCCAACACCTGCGAGCTGTTCTTCGACGGTGTCGAAGTGCCTGAAGAAAACATCCTCGGCCAGCTCAACGGTGGCGTGCGGGTGCTGATGAGCGGCCTGGACTACGAGCGCGTGGTGCTCTCCGGCGGCCCGACCGGCATCATGCAAAGCTGCATGGACCTGGTGGTGCCCTACATCCATGACCGCAAGCAGTTCGGCCAGAGCATCGGCGAGTTCCAGCTGATCCAGGGCAAGATCGCCGACATGTACACCCAGCTCAACGCCAGCCGCGCCTACCTGTATGCCGTGGCCCAGGCCTGCGACCGTGGCGAGACCACCCGCAAAGACGCCGCCGGGGTGATCCTCTACACCGCCGAACGCGCCACCCAGATGGCCCTGGAAGCCATCCAGATTCTCGGCGGCAACGGTTACATCAACGAATTCCCGGCCGGCCGCCTGCTGCGCGATGCCAAGCTGTACGAAATCGGCGCCGGCACCAGCGAAATTCGCCGGATGCTGATCGGCCGCGAACTGTTCAACGAAACCCGCTGAGCACAGGGGACGGGCGCATATGGCTACCTTGCACACCCAGATCAACCCGCGTTCGGCGGAGTTCGCCGGCAACAGCGCGGCCATGCTCGACCAGGTCCAGGCCCTGCGCGGCCTGCTCGCCCAGGTGGCTCAGGGCGGCGGGCCCAAGGCCCAGGAGCGGCACACCTCGCGTGGCAAACTGCTGCCGCGCGAACGCATCGACCGCCTGCTCGACGCGGGCTCGCCGTTCCTCGAGATCGGCCAACTGGCCGCCCATGAGGTGTACGGCGAAGACGTGCCCGCTGCCGGCGTGATCGCCGGCATCGGCCGGGTCGAAGGCGTGGAATGCATGATCGTGGCCAACGACGCCACGGTAAAAGGCGGCTCCTATTACCCGCTGACGGTAAAGAAGCACCTGCGGGCGCAGACCATCGCCCTGCAGAACCGCCTGCCTTGCATCTACTTGGTAGATTCCGGCGGCGCCAACCTGCCACGCCAGGACGAAGTGTTCCCCGACCGCGAGCACTTCGGGCGGATCTTCTTCAACCAGGCCAACATGAGCGCCCTCGGCATCCCGCAGATCGCCGTGGTGATGGGCTCGTGCACCGCCGGTGGCGCCTATGTGCCGGCCATGGCCGACGAGGCGATCATGGTGCGCCAGCAGGCGACCATCTTCCTCGCAGGCCCGCCACTGGTGAAGGCGGCCACCGGCGAAGTGGTGAGCGCCGAAGACCTCGGCGGCGCCGACGTGCACTGCCGCACCAGCGGTGTGGCCGATCACTATGCCGACAACGACGAACACGCCCTGGCCCTGGCCCGGCGCAGTGTCGCCAACCTCAACTGGCACAAGCTCGGCAAGCTGCAACGCCTGGCACCGGTGGCACCGCTGTATGACGCCGATGAGCTGTACGGCGTGGTGCCAGCCGATGCCAAGCAGCCGTTCGATGTGCGCGAAGTGATCGCGCGCCTGGTCGACGGCTCGGTGTTCGATGAGTTCAAGGCGCTGTTCGGCACCACCCTGGTGTGCGGCTTCGCCCACCTGCACGGCTACCCGGTGGCGATCCTGGCCAACAACGGCATCCTCTTCGCCGAAGCCGCGCAAAAAGGCGCGCACTTCATCGAACTGGCCTGCCAGCGCGGCATCCCGCTGCTGTTCCTGCAGAACATCACCGGCTTCATGGTCGGCAAGAAGTACGAAGAAGGCGGCATCGCCAAGCACGGCGCCAAGCTGGTCACCGCCGTGGCCTGCGCCCAGGTGCCGAAGTTCACGGTGATCATCGGTGGCAGCTTCGGCGCCGGCAACTATGGCATGTGCGGCCGCGCCTACGACCCGCGTTTCCTGTGGATGTGGCCCAACGCACGCATTGGCGTGATGGGCGCCGAACAGGCCGCCGGGGTGCTGGCCCAAGTCAAGCGCGAGCAGAGCGAACGCAGCGGCCAGGCCTTCAGCGCCGAAGACGAGGCGAAGCTCAAGCAGCCGATCCTCGACCAGTACGAGCACCAGGGCCACCCCTACTACTCCAGTGCAAGGCTGTGGGACGACGGCGTCATCGACCCGGCGCAAACCCGCGACGTGCTTGGCCTGGCGTTGTCCGCCGCGTTGAACGCGCCGATCGAACAGAGCCGCTTCGGCATTTTCCGGATGTGACCCATGAGCGATTTCAGCACTATTGAAGTGACTCGCGACCCGCGCGGCTTCGCCACCTTGTGGCTGAGCCGCGAGGACAAGAACAACGCCTTCAACGCGCAGATGATCCACGAGCTGATCAAAGCCCTCGACCAGCTGGCCGAAGACACCAGTCTGCGTTTTCTGCTGCTGCGCGGCCGTGGCCGGCACTTCAGCGCCGGGGCAGACCTGGCATGGATGCAGCAGTCGGCGCAACTGGACTTCAACAGCAACCTGGACGACGCCCATGAACTGGGCGAGCTGATGTATGCCCTGCACCGCCTCAAGGCACCGACCCTGGCCGTGGTGCAAGGCGCAGCCTTTGGCGGTGCACTGGGGCTGATCAGCTGCTGCGACATGGCCATCGGCGCCGACGATGCACAACTGTGCCTGTCGGAAGTGCGCATCGGCCTGGCGCCAGCGGTGATCAGCCCGTTCGTGGTCAAGGCCATCGGCGAGCGCGCCGCCCGCCGCTACGCCCTCACCGCCGAACGATTTAGCGGCGTGCGTGCCCGTGAACTGGGCCTTCTGGCCGAGGTGTACCCAGCGAGCGAACTGCAGGCACAGGTCGAAGCCTGGGTCGACAACCTGTTGCTGAACAGCCCGCAAGCGCTGCGCGCCACCAAAGACCTGCTGCGCGAAGTGGACGACGGCGAGCTCAGCCCGGCCCTGCGCCGCTACTGCGAAAACACCATCGCCCGCATCCGCGTCAGCGCCGAAGGCCAGGAAGGCTTGAACGCCTTCCTGGAAAAACGCCGCCCCGCCTGGCAAACCGAGCACAAGAAGGAGCCGCGCCCATGAGCCGCCCCACCCTCACCACCCTGCTGGTCGCCAACCGCGGCGAAATCGCCTGCCGGGTCATGCGCACCGCCAAGGCCATGGGCCTGACCACCGTGGCCGTGCACAGTGCCACCGACCGTGACGCACGGCACAGCCGCGAAGCGGATATTCGCGTCGACCTGGGCGGCAGCAAGGCCGCCGAGAGCTACCTGGTAGTCGAAAAACTGCTGGCCGCAGCCAAAGCCAGCGGTGCCCAGGCGATCCACCCCGGTTATGGCTTTCTTTCGGAGAACGCGGGTTTTGCCCGCGCCATCGAAGAAGCCGGGCTGATCTTCCTCGGCCCGCCGGCCAGCGCCATCGACGCGATGGGCAGCAAATCGGCGGCCAAGGCGCTGATGGAAGCTGCCGGTGTACCGCTGGTGCCGGGCTACCACGGCGAAGCCCAGGACCTGGAAACCTTCCGCGCCGCAGCCGAGCGCATCGGCTACCCGGTGCTGCTCAAGGCCAGTGCAGGCGGGGGCGGCAAGGGCATGAAGGTGGTCGAGGAGGAAAGCCAGTTGGCCGACGCCCTGGCCTCGGCCCAGCGCGAGGCAAAGGCCTCGTTCGGCGATGCGCGCATGCTGGTGGAAAAGTATGTGCTCAAGCCCCGCCACGTGGAAATCCAGGTGTTCGCCGACCAGCACGGCAACTGCCTGTACCTCAACGAACGTGACTGCTCGATCCAGCGGCGTCACCAGAAGGTGGTCGAGGAAGCCCCGGCCCCAGGCCTGTCTCCGGAGCTGCGCCAGGCCATGGGTGAAGCCGCGGTACGGGCTGCCCAGGCCATCGGCTACGTCGGCGCCGGCACCGTGGAATTCCTGCTCGATGCCCGTGGCGAGTTCTTCTTCATGGAGATGAATACCCGCCTGCAGGTGGAGCATCCGGTCACCGAGGCCATCACCGGCCTCGACCTGGTGGCCTGGCAGATCCGCGTGGCCTGCGGCGAACCGCTGCCGATCACCCAGGCGCAGGTGCCCTTGATCGGCCATGCCATCGAAGTGCGGCTGTATGCCGAAGACCCGGCCAACGAATTCCTGCCGGCCACCGGCACCCTGGCGCTGTACCGCGAATCGGCGCCGGGCGAAGGGCGCCGGGTGGACAGTGGCGTCAGCGAGGGCGACGTGGTGTCGCCGTTCTACGACCCGATGCTGGGCAAGCTGATCGCCTGGGGCGAGAACCGCGAGCAGGCCCGCCTGCGCTTGCTGGCGATGCTCGACGAGTTCGCCATTGGCGGGCTGAAGACCAACATCGCCTTCCTGCGCCGCATTCTCGCGCACCCCGCATTTGCTGCGGCCGAACTGGATACCGGGTTCATACCGCGTCATCAGGAGGTGTTGCTGCCGGCGCCGAAGGCTTTGCCAGCGAGCTTCTGGGAAGCGGCCGCCGAGGCCTGGTTGCAAGGCCAGGCCGCCCATGAGCGTGCCGATGACCGGCATTCACCGTGGGCGCCACGCACCGGCCTGCGTCTGGGCATGCCTACACGCAGCACCCTGCACCTGCAAAGCGGCGGCGAATGCCAGGCCGTGGCATTGGAGCGCAGCGCCGCCTCGACCTGGCACCTGGATGGCGAGCAGCTTGGGCATGATGAAGGTGGCGTACGCCGCCGGCATCTGGCGGTACGCCGGGGCGGCACGCTGTACTTGCGCTGGGACGGCGAGGTGCATGCCGTCGAGGCCTTCGACCCGATCGCCGAGGCCGAAGCCAGCCACAGCCATCAAGGCGGTTTGGGCGCCCCCATGAATGGCAGCATCGTGCGCGTGCTGGTGGAGCCCGGGCAGGAGGTGGAAGTGGGTACGGCGCTGGTGGTGCTGGAGGCCATGAAGATGGAGCACAGCATCCGTGCGCCGCACAGCGGGACGGTGAAGGCGTTGTTCTGCCAGGAAGGGGATATGGTCAGCGAAGGGACGGTGCTGGTCGAGTTGGTGGAGTGATCTAGGGTGCTCGCCTGAGCGTTTTTGGCGTCTTTGAGATCGCGCGCCGCCCGCGCGGCGCATCGCGGATAAATCCGCTCCTACATTTGTTGCAACGTGCCTATGTCTGATAGGCCATGGTTGCCTGCTTTGTGAGTCCGACGCGATATCTCGGTGAGCGCTGAAAAGCGGACAACCATGGCCTGACAGGCCGAGGCACGTTGCAACAAATGTAGGAGCGGATTTATCCGCGATGCGCCGCGCGGGCGGCGCTCGATCTCACGGCCACCCACACTTCCTCGCCGTACCCCTTCCAGCCATTACGCAATCGCTACCGCAAACAGCCGCGATATCAAAAGGCCCCGTGCACCCGCACAACCACCCCTAGAAACTCGCAACCCTCCTCACACACCAGCGCCGGATAGGTGCTGTTCAGCGCTTTCAGATATCGCTGCCCACCCTCTTCGGCCAGCTCGCGCAAAATCGCCGTCTTGCCAGGCTGGCACGCTATCACCAGGCGCCCCGGCTCAGCCTCCAGCCCCGGATCGACCAGAATGCGCATGCCCTGGGGCACGCTGCGGCCACTGGCCGAACTCATCGCATCGTTCTCCACCGTCAGCCAGAACGCCTTGCCCTGGGCCAGGTATTCGGTCTGCTCGTACACGGTGCCCTCTTCCGGCGCCGCGTCGGCCAGAGCATCCCAGTCACGCAACGGGTAACGAAAACACACGATGTATTGCATCAGGTCGATATCGTCCTCGTCTTCATCGAGCACGTAGCGCCCCTTGTCCTCACCCACCTGGCCAAGGACGCGAAGCTGCAGGCTGACGTGATAATGGGGCATGCCCAACTCGACGAACACACGGTTCATCGAATCGACCTTGGGCTGACGCCGCTTGTTCACCCAATGCCCCACGCTGCCCTGGGACACCCCGACACGTTCGGCGAGCTGTTCCTGGGAGATATCGAGCTCCTCCATCCGGTCTCGGACGAGGGCAATCCATTTATCCATATTCATCGCTGGCACGATACGGACTGCCTTCTGGCGCTCAATAAACATTCAGTATTATTTAACGAAATGCTTTCAAATACCTTAAGTATTAGACTCACGCAGGAGCTTTTCCCTATTGGCATGCGCAGGTATCAGGATGAAACCAACGAAAAACGACGTAACAGATCTCGACAGCGAAGCCGCCCGCCGCGCCCTCGACTATTACCTCAATCCAAGCCCCACCCGCCCCAGCGAGCACAACCAGATCTGGACCCTGCATGAAGGGGTCAGCAGCGAACAGGCGCAGGCACACGCCATCTCCCTGCTGCGCTGCGCGGCCGCCACAGCCCACGAAACTGCCATTCACCAGGAAGGCAGCACCCGCGAGCTGATCTTCGCGCTCATGCACATGATGGACATGGCCAGGGCCCTGTTGGAGCACCCGCGCCCCGTAAACAGCGGCTTGTAGGGGAGGAAGGAAGGGAGAAACGTGATAGTTGGGCGAAAGCAGGGGCGCCGATTGCCAGGAAAAGGAAGCGCTCCGGTAAAACTTTTTACCGGATAAGTGAAAATTCATTTGACTGGCAAATGATAACGATTATTATTGCACTCAGCTGATCGCGAGATCTGCTGGATAACCTGGAGCTTAGGTCGCTCTCAGATTATCTCCTCATCAGGCTAATCACGGTTTTTGACCCGGCTTTTTGCCGGGTCATTTTTTTTGGCTCTTCAGGCTAATGAAGATCGTTGATGGCCGCCATGATAGCAAAAGTGTGTCAGAGCGTGAACGCTCATTACAAAACTTTGCGGAATCAGCACTTGAGAATCAATCTCGTTTCACCTACTCTGGTTCCGCATCAAGGACGATGCCCCCACCCCTACCCTCTTGAGCAAGGAGCTGTCCATGAGCCGCCTGCTGCTGCCCCTTGAGCACCCTACGCCCACTGCCGAGCACGATGCCGAACGCGCACTGCTGCATGGCCTCAAGCGCTTGCCACGGCGTGTACAGCAAGTGTTCCTGCTCAATCGACTCGATAACCTCGACTTCGCCAACATCGCCGCACGCCTCGAGCTGCCCTTGCTGAGCATCGAGCGGCACATGAATCAGGCCCTGCAAACCACCCGCCCTCGCGCAGATGCGCTGGCCGACGTTGCCGCGCAATGGTATGTGCGCCTGCAAAGCCCGGAGGCTACTTCCTGCGAGCGCATCGATTTCCGCCGTTGGCTGGATGCCAACCCGGCGCACCTGCAGGCATTCCATGACACTGAACTGCGCTGGCGCAGCCTGCTCGCACCGGCGCGTGAGCTGGGACAGGATGGCTGGTACCGGCAAGGGCGTGCGGCGATTTCGTTGGGTGGGTGTTCGGTTGCTGTCGGGCTGGGTGTGGCTGCGTTTTTACTGTTTGGTTACTGGGTTTGACATTGATGGTCGGCTGCTGTGAAAGATTTCAGTACGGCTGCAAAGCCCCGAGGTGACCTCCTGCGAACGCATCGATTTTCGCCGCTGGCTGGATGCTGACCCTGCACACCTGCAGGCACTCCATGACACCGAGTTGCGCTGGCGCAGCCTGCTTGCACCGGCCCGTGAACTGGGGCGCGATAGCTGGTATCGGCAAGGGCGTGCGGCGATTTCGTTGGGTGGGTGTTCGGTTGCGGGTGGGTTTGACTATAGTTTCGCTGATTGCGCTTTATGTTAGTGCTTGAGCGCTATTGCTCTATAGCCTTACTCCACGTCACTGATCATTGCTCAATCACCGACGCTTAGTTAATAGCATCCGGTGCATTTACAGCGCAACGAACCGTTTTATCCAGAAGATATGCCTTGGCCTTGCCCAACATTCCGCTATGCCTCATAGCACTAGGGCTAGCATATCTGCGCTGAACGTTAACACCGCCGCCCCACAAAGGTTGTGCCTGACTATTCCCACGCAACACCTTCGCATATTCATAATTCGTTTTTTCATCTTTGTACATCGGAATTTCTGGACCTTGAGGATCTAGATACACAGACCGTCGATAATATTCCGGATCATACCAATCTTTAACCCATTCATAGCCATCATCCGACATTGAGTACAAGCCAAGTGGATTGGGGGGATAACAATTAACTGGCATGGGAGTTATATCTGTTGTCGTTAACCCCATGCTGATTGAAAATTCTTCCCTATCGTCCAAACTTGAAATATTAACCCCCCTCACTCTAAGCCCTCCATTTTCATCCGCCTCCCTAGTAAATCTGTAAGTCCCATCATCCGTCGCCACCATAAAAAATTTGCCCCTACTTCGGGCAGCATATTCCCACTGAGCCTCTGTCGGGAGCGCAAATTGAGTAATTGCATGGACTTGACCACCCATTTGCATTCGACTTGACCAGCCATTTGCATCGGATGTGACCAGCGCACGGGTACGTCTTGACCGGCAGAAATCGACCCAAAGCTGCCTTACGCGGCAGCTAGTGCCCATGCTTATGTTTATGTTTATGATTGTGTTTGTGGCTATGGCCATCATCGTTGGCCAAACTGTTGCCAACTGCACCTCCCGCCGCCCCTCCGAGTCCTGCGCCGATCAAGCCACCAGTAGAACCGCCAACGCTGCTTCCAATCACTTGACCGCCCACAGCCCCAAGCCCTCCTCCAATAGCTGACTCTGTCTTGTTGCCGTGTTTGGCTGTCATTGCGCCACCGGCTGCACCACCGATACCTGCGCCGATTGCGGCACCTGTGCTGCCACCTACGGCCTGGCCTGCAACACTTCCGAGGGCTCCGCCAAGCCCTCCGCCAATAGCCGTATTCGTTGTTTCATCGGCGAAAGCGTAAAGAGATGCAAAAAGACTAAACGCAACGACACACAATGACTTACGCATCGGACAGACCTCCGAAAATTCATGAGAGAAGTAAAGTCTGTGGCGCCGATATGATCGGGTCAAGGTGTAGCCGGTCGCGCCTTAATCTCGATCAATCAATTGACGAAAAAGTCTCCGTCTGTCCAGCAATTATCTGCCTAGTTAAGCGTTCTGTTCACCTTCAAGGCAGCTGTGGGAGAGGGCTCGCCCGCTGATGGGGGCGCTGCTCATCGCGATTTGGACTAATTCAAATTCCTAGCTAGCCTGTCTAAGCAGCACGAATCTTTCGCTGGCAGTTGCCGAACCGGTACAGCGCGTCCATTCAAAAGGAGCTTGTAATGACATTATTCGCGAAACCGTTCAGCACCTACGGCCGCTCTGTGTCGGCGGGCAGACTCTGGAAACTCAGTTCGACTTTCTTCCTGGCGAGCGCTATTGCCATGGCATCGCAGGCCTGGGCGGAAGAAAAGGCCAAACCAGCCACAGATGCAACGAAGGCGGCTAACGACGCGCTTCTAAAGGAGCTGCCATTCAACGACAAGACTTCTTTCGAGCTGGCCCACAAGGGCTTTATCGCCCCTTTGCCTGCGGAGCCGATCAAGGGCCCCTCCGGCAACATGATCTGGGACCCGGCTAAATATGGTTTCATCAAGGAAGGTACAACAGCACCGGCCTCCACCAACCCGAGCTTGTGGCGGCAGTCGCAGCTGATCAATATTTCCGGCCTGTTCGAGGTCACCGACGGTCTTTACCAGGTGCGCAACTACGACCTGTCAAACATGACCATCGTCGAGGGCAAGGAAGGCATCACCATCATGGACCCGTTGATCTCCTCGGAGACCGCCAAGGCGGCCCTGGAGCTGTATTTCAAACACCGGCCGAAGAAGCCGGTGGTCGCGGTGATCTACACCCACAGCCACGTCGACCATTATGGCGGGGTGCGCGGCGTGGTAAACGAGGACGACGTCAAAGCCGGCAAGGTCAAAATCTACGCGCCCAAAGGCTTCCTCGAACATGCTGTGGCCGAGAACGTCATGGCCGGTACCGCGATGAGCCGTCGTGCTAGCTATATGTACGGCAACCTGCTACCGCCAAGTGAAACCGGTCAGCTGGGTGCAGGCTTGGGGACCACCACCTCCGCCGGTACCGTGACCCTGATCCCGCCGACCGACATCATCGAAAAGACCGGTGAGAAGCACGTGATCGACGGCCTGACATACGAGTTCCTCTACGCTCCGGGCAGCGAAGCGCCGGCGGAGATGCTCTTTTACATCAAGGAGAAAAAAGCCCTCAACACCGCCGAAGACTCTACCCATACCCTGCACAACACTTACTCGCTGCGTGGCGCGAAGATTCGCGAACCGCTGCCGTGGTCCAAGTACCTCAACGAAACCTTGAAGCTGTGGGGTGATGACGTACAGGTGATGTACGCCATGCACCATTGGCCGGTCTGGGGCAACAAGGAAGTAAAAGAACAGCTGTCGTCGCAACGCGACATGTACCGCTACATCAACGACGAAACCCTGCGCTTGGCCAACAAGGGTTACACCATGACCGAGATCGCCGAGCAGGTAAAACTGCCGCCTTCGATTGCCAACCGCTTCTCCAACCGAGGCTACTACGGTTCGTTAAACCACAACGTCAAGGCCACCTACGTGCTGCACCTGGGCTGGTTCATCGGTAACCCCGCCACCTTGTGGGAGCTGCCCCCGGATGAACAAGCCAAGCGCTACGTCGACATGATGGGCGGTGCCGACGCTGTGCTGAAAAAGGCCAAGGAATACTACGACAAGGGTGACTATCGCTGGGTGGCTGAAGTGGTCAACCATGTGGTCTTCGCCGACCCGAGCAATCAGGCGGCCAAGAACCTGCAAGCCGACACGCTGGAGCAGCTGGGCTACCAGGCCGAGAGTGGCCCATGGCGCAACTTCTACCTCACCGGTGCGCAAGAACTGCGTAATGGAGTGCAGAAACTGCCGACACCGGACACCGCCAGCCCCGACACCGTCAAGGCGATGGACCTGGACCTGTTCTTCGACTTCCTGGCCATGCGTCTGAAAGGGCCTGAGGTGGGCGACAAGCACATCACCTTGAACCTGGACTTCACTGACCTGAAACAGAAGTACACACTGGAAATGGTCAACGGTGTACTCAACCACACCGAAGGCATGCAAGCCAAAGACGCCGACGCGACCATCACCCTGACCCGCGACACTTTGAACAACATCATGCTCAAGCAGACCACGCTCAAGGACGCAGTCAGTAAAGGCGACGTGAAGGTCAACGGCAACGAGGGCAAGCTTGAGGAGTTGATGAGCTACATGGACAACTTCGACTTCTGGTTCCCGATCGTCACACCTTAAATGCTCCCTTGACGCAGCTGTGCGTCAGGCAGGGCACCGAATAATCGGTGTCCTGCTCTTTTTTAAAGTGTGGAGTAAGGGACTATGACCACGACATTTCCAGTCAAGCTTGCTAAAAGGTTGGTGCCCGCAACACTGCTTTATTTGTCGCTTCACAGCAGCAATGTGCTGGCCGGCGGCATCTTCATCTATGAAGCCGGACAGGAAAGCAACGGTTTGGCCAACGCCGGCTCGGCGGCGCTAGCTATGGATCCCAGTGTGCTGATGAGTAACCCCGCCGGCATCGCTCTGCTACCCGGCACGCAGATCAGCGCCAATGCACAGGTGATCTTCGGAGACATTGGCTTCTCCCGCAGCAGTAACAACCAGTTTGATGGCAACGAAGGCGGCAACGCCTTGCAGTATTTGCCGGGGGCTAGCCTTTTCATCAGCCATCAAATCGATGAGCGCTCGGCCATCGGTTTCGGTATGTACGGCAACTTCGGTCTGGCCCTGGACTATGACGATGACTGGACTGGGCGCTATTTCACCCAAGAGGCAGCAGTAATCGGGGTGTCATTTCAGCCGACATTTGCCTACAGGTTTAGCGACGATCTCTCTCTAGGCATCGGCCCGCGCATGATGCTCGGTTATTACCGAACCGAGATGGCCATCGACAACAGCCTGTTGGGGCTGGTTGACCGCCCGGACGGCCAGCTTGAGTACAAGGACACCGACTTCGGCATGGGTGTGAACTTGGGCCTGATGTACCAGCTTAATCCGCGCACGCGCTTGGGCTTTGCCTACACCAGCAAGGTGAAGTTGGAGTTCGAGGACAGCCCGCACGTCAGCGACATAAACAACCCGATCATCAACGCTGCACTGAACCGCTTGGCCGTGGATACCCTGGAACTGGACATGAACGTTCCGCAGACTGCGACCTTCAGCGTGGCCTACCAACTCGATGATCAGTGGACCCTGCTGAGCAGTCTGGACTGGCAGGATTGGAGCGAATTCGGCGATATAGGCGTGGAGGTGGACGCCAACGCCGCAGACGTCAGCCGCACGGTCGACCGCCAATACAAGGACACCTGGCATGCCTCGGTCGGCGCTCAGTACCAGATGAGCAAACAACTGCGTTGGAGCTTCGGCGTGGGCTACGACAGTTCGGCTGTCGATGACAAGGATCGCACTGTCGACAACCCGATGGGGGAAGCCTGGCGCTTCGCGACCGGGGTGAACTATCAGGTTGAGGAAGGCTTCGACTTGCACATGGCCTACACCTTGGTCTGGCTTGGCGACATGGACGTAGAGCAGACCAAAGCGCGCTCCGGCAACTCCCTGTCGGGCAGTTATGACAATGCCGCCCTACACATCGTTGGCGGAGGCGCGACATGGCGCTTCTAAATGATTGTGTGCTGAATACCATATAAAGCAAAAGGAGAAGCGGTATGAAGAGCAAATCGTTGGTTGCAACAGTGTGCCTCGCATCACTGCTGCTGCATGGCTGCGCAAGCAAGTACGTCGAGCCGGACCAGTATTCGGGCTTTCTGAAAGACTACAGCAAACTCAAGGAGGACAAATCGTCATCGGGCGCGGCGGTCATGCGATGGATCAAACCAGGAATTGATACCAACCAGTTCAGCAGTGTGTATGTCGAGCCCAGCCAGTTCTATCCCAAGCCACAGCCAACTGAAAAGATCCCGCAACAGACGCTGACAGGGATCACCCAGTACTACGATCAGGCGTTGAAAACCCAGTTCTCCAAAGCCCTGCCTTTGGCCACCAGCCCAGGACCGGGGGTGCTGGTGGTGCGCCCGGCAATCACTGGGGTAAGCGCCAAGACCAAGGGCCTACGTCCTTATGAAGTGATTCCGATTGCGCTGGTTGCTGCGGGCATCAGCACGGCCACCGGTATCCGCGACCAGGACACCAGCGTTGCGACCGAGGCTGCATTCATTGATGGTCGCTCCAATGAAGTCGTCGCCGAGGTGGTACGCAAAGGCGCCGGTACCGACCTTGAAAACTCCTCGCAAGTGATGCAGGCGAAGGATGCTCGCGTGGTGCTTGATGGTTGGGCGAGAGACATGGTTAATGCATTCCAGGCGCTGAAGAAATAACTCTTATGTCCTCCTGGTGTGCTGGCCGCGGCAGGAGGACTTAGAGGCTTTGAGTAGATTTCAAGTGAGAGGCTTCACTTACTGGAGGGGCGACAATGAATACCGTGTTGCTAAAGCTCAAACATGAATTCATGAAGGTGCTTCCCCCGACCCTATTCTTTTTTGTGATCCTGCACATCGTGGCGCTGATTCGTGCACTGATGATCAAGGGCTCAGGGGTCGAGTTGCCTGTTTCAGCTTCCGTGCTGATCGCGTCCATGGTCCTTGGCAAGTCAGTACTCGTTGCTGACATGCTGCCGTTCATCAATCGATTTCCCGACAAGCCGCTGATCTGGAACGTCGCCTGGAAAACCGCAATGTATGCCTTGGTAGCCCTGATCGTTCACTATCTGGAGCGACTGTACGATTACTGGAAAGAGTCGCCCGGGTTTGTGGATGCCAATGCTTTGTTATGGTCGTCGATGAACTGGCCGCGCTTCTGGGCGATTCAGATCCTGTTGATCACCCTGATCTTCATGTACTGCGTCATCGCAGAGTTGGCACGAGTAATTGGTCGTGATCGACTGAAAGTGATGTTCATCGGCCCACTGCCGCCAAAAACTGCGGAACCCACGGAAGGTGCCTGAGGGGCAGACACTGGTTCAGGTGGATTCTTTGGGTCATGCTCGAACGTCCGCAAGGGTCGAAGGCGGTCATTCGCGACTGGCCGCTGTCGACCCATAGCAGGCACTCACGAGGTTGGCCTGATGGCTCAATCTGATGGCGGCTCGCCTGGGATTGGCCGTTGCGCTCCACTTTGGCGGGTAGCAAGACATAGCGCAATTCTCAAGTTATTAATCTTTGACGGAGCAGTCCACCCGTAAGAAGGGGAAAAGCTCGTTTGGATCACTGCATTCACCGTTCAACTGCTCACAGGCGGCTTCTGCGAGCGACCTCATGAAATAACTCGGCTTCAATCGTAATTTTTCCTGATTGTCGTAAATATCGAAGCCACCGGACACGGTAGTTGCATAGTACCGAGAACCAGACTGGAAGCATTCTTTGTCGACCGGCACAGCCGGAACGATAACGAATCTCTTTTGCATGGCTCGTACCTCCCCAGGCAGATCACTTAGTAATAGCCTCTGATTGAAAGGCGCCAGATGACTCATCGAGACGAATCAGTGACGTTTGGTGTCCGCGAGGTTTCACTATCACAATAGGTGGCGCCGGATAAGGTGCGGGTTTGTCTATGATCGTGCGGGAGCCGGGGCCGTCAAGGCTTTGATATCATTGACGATCTGCGCCGGTTCCCTTGGCAACAGACACTTCAAAATGATCTCCAGCGGTCTATCTAACCGCTCTACCTTGAGGGCGGCACATTGGTATGGTTGGCCTACAGGGCTACGGCTATCAGTTCCCGCGCGCGAAGCGGAGCGCGCTCAGGTCGAGTTCGTCGACGAAGACGTCGACCACGCGCACTGGGTTTTCATCGGTAACGTATTCGTCCAGGCACTCAGGCAGCAGTGTAACTTGCGTCCGAGCCTAGCCCTCGATGAATCGCTTCATGATTGCCCCCACCACGATCTCTACGATCAGAAGGTTAGACAATCGCAGGCGTTCTCACACAGCCTGGACCGAGAGCTGCCGGCCCCTCATTCTTGGGCTTAGGATATCCCCAATGCCCCAATAGTCGAGGAGAGTGGCTGCTTGAGCTATCGTATTCAGACCGTCTCAGCTTTAAGGCCATCTGATGAGGATCGACAAGACAACGCAACTGATCAGCACCCGCAGTGAAGAAAACGCAAACCTGCTACTCCGGGCCGGATCGACGCTGTTACTCGTAGCTGACCGCCAGGAAGATGCTCATCAGTGGCTGCATTACCAATTCGGGTGGCAGCGCACGGGTGAACCTCCTGAGATCACGTTTACCGGCGTCGAGGGTGGCCCCGATCCATTCTGACAGCGTCGCGTCAGTGGCGTTGGCAACCCAAAATGCTTGAGCCCTCATGGAAAGCGGAAAAAGTGCTCTGAATTCAAACGATTGCATTGCACTTGACCACCTGTTTGCATTCGACGTGACCAATTGCATTCGTGGTGACCATCCTTGGCGCGAGGCAGATCCTTCAAGCGCGGCGGCGGCTTTTTACCCTACGCATTGATTCACCCTTCAACTCGATGACGTGGGATTTGTGAACGATCCTGTCGAGAATCGCGTCCGCGATTGTGGGGTCGGAAAACAAGTCATACCATTTTTCCTTCGGATACTGGCTAGTGATCAGCAATGAACCGTTTTGTGACTGCTGATCGATGACGTCTAGTAGAAAAGGGCCGAGCTGGGCATCGATACCGCCAATGCCCAAGTCATCAATGATCAGCAGCTCGGCGCGAATCAATTGCCGGCGTAGCTTCGGCATGGTGTGGTCAGCGTAAGACAGGGAGATTTCTTCGAAGAGCTTGGTCGCGGTGCGATAAAGCGTGGGTCGCCCAAGTCGGCAGGCTTGGTTCGCCAAGGCACAAGCCAGCCAGGTTTTTCCGGTGCCGGTCGCCCCTGTGATGATCACGTTTTGGTGGCGTGTCAGCCAGTCGCACTCTCCGAGAGACATCACGGTATTTCGGTCTAGACCACGGGATGCTTTGAATTCAATCGTGTCCATTGTGGCCTCGCTTTCACGAAGCCTTGCAGCTTTCAACAAACGCGCAATCTTCCTGCTTTCTCGTTCGCTGTTTTCGGCGTCAACCATCAATCCGAGCCTTGTGTCGAACGCCTCTTTCAACAATGCCGGGGTTTCCAGCTGACGCTCGTAAGCCACTGCCATGCCGTGCAGCCCAAGGCTCAGCAAATTCTGAACAGTGTTGAATACTGGTTTCATAGCGGCTCATCTCCTTGTGTGGCGTAATATTCCGCGCCACGAATGTTGGCGTGTTCGACCAAGGGGGCGGATCGTTGGAAGCTGGGCCGCAGATCGGACTCGTTACGAATGATTGCCCGCAGGCGCTCTGAACTTAGGATTTTCAGGCTATTGGCATACGCGCAGGCTGATTCCAGCCGGGAGGGTGAGATGTCCCCCTTGCGGACATCTCGCTTCAAGCCTATGACTGCCTTCATGCCAGTCGCAAAGTCTCGGCGCAGAGTGAGATTGTCTTTCACGTACCGCAACGTCTCCTGGCCTATAGTTTCAGCCCAAGCCATCAGTGCGTCTGGTTGCGAGTCTTGGAACTGGCTGTGGTTAGGGGCCAGGTGTTCATTCAGGGTGCTAGTTCCACGATTCCGGCTGAGCTTGTGAGTGCTGATGACGCGGCGTTGGTAGACAATATCGAGCCAATCGTCACGCATACGAAGATCGACGAGCAGGTTCGCAAAGTGGTAAGGGACTGAGTAGCTGTGCTGTTCAAACTCGACGTGGTAGTCAGCGCCCACGCGAACCTGATAGACCCACTGACTGTAGCTGTACCGCTGGTCGGGAAGAGGGCCAAGCGCGGGGTAGTCCAGTTCAAGATAACGGCTGGCCCTACTCTTGGGGTACGTCCTAGTGACGCGGTTGTTGAGCTGATCGACCCAGAATTCGATCTGCTCATTCAGCTCTTGCAACGAGAAAAATGTCCTCGCCCTCAGCCTTGCGAGCACAAACCGCTGCACGATCTGGACAGCAATTTCACCTAGCGATTTGTCCTTGGGTTTGCGAGGCCTAGCAGGAAATATCTGAAATCCGTAGTGCTCGGAGAGCTCGGAGTAAGCACGGTTCAGAACGACCTGATCCCGAGTGTTTTTCGTGATCGCCGATTTCAAATTGTCGGGGACAATGAAGCGTGGAACCCCGTCAAAATACTCAAGCGCCAGCACGTTACACCTGAGCCAGTTGGGTGTCGTCTGATTGTCCACTGCCGTGGCGAATATGTAGCCGGAAGCTCCTAGCGTGGCTACGAATACCTGAGCCTGGGCAATTTCTCCTGTGTCCGGGTTTGTCACAGGCATAGTCCGTCCGCAGAAGTCCACGAAGCACTTGTCACCGGGAAGGTGGATCTGCCTCATGCTTAGCTTTTGTTTATTCAGCCACTCACGATAAACCCTCGTAAATTGGGCGTATGAGGGGCCATCTGGCTCCGTTTCCCGAAACTCTTGCCAAAGCAATTCAAGGGTGATGTCAGGCAGTTTCAGCTGTTCGTGAATGGCGACCCAAGGGGGGTACACTTTTCTCTGCGCTGTGGGCCTGGGCTGAGTATGTAGGCATTCCGCAAGCGCTTTATCGTCGAGATGTCGCAGCTGTTCCCAAGTTTGTCCGCACAGCGTCAACTGATCGCGAATCGTGCGAACGGTATTATGGGAAACCTTAGCCAGGCGACCGATTGATCTGTTCGACAAACTGGCGTCGCAAGCGAGACGCAGTACCTCGCGCTGCGTTTGTACTGGCAGCCTCATGTGTCCTCCTCGCGACAGGCGTGCCAAAGCCTCACCGGTCGCACCGTGTGAATATTGCAGACAAACGGAAGGTGGCCGACTTGACGTCGAACGCGAGGGAACACAGAATGGTGGTGCGTAGGGCTCAAAACCTAACACCATCAAAAAAGCCTAGGGCTCCACCCCTGGGCTTTTTTGTGTCCCAACTCTACCGGCTAACTCTTAGCCTGGGCTCATTGTGAAACTCCTATCTGTTTGATTTACACGGCTTGCTGTCTAGCGCAGCGTTGCGTGGCTATCCAGCAGGCGACTTCTTTGGACAGGGCGAAAAAGCCTCGACGATTGGGCACTTCAAAAAGCGGAACTTCGATAGTTCCACGCTGCTTGGCTTTTCGGAACGCGTCATACGAGGCGTATCCCAACTCTCTCCACAGCGCACTGCCACCCACCATCAGGCCATATCGATCTTTGAGATCAAGCTCTAGTTCGGATGCCAGGTTGTGGATTTCAAGAGGCTCGCGCATCGCACTTAATGTCCGGTTTGGTCACAGCTAATAGTAATAAACCACGTTCTTGCACTCCAGCCGTAAGGCGCCTACATTTTTTACGGTACAAACATCAGCTGGAAATTTGTAAGTGTCTGACTTCAAACGAATTGCGAAAATTTACTCGGATTTCGCAGATAACGTGCGCGAACAAATACCGGAAAATACAAACCCCCGCAGTAACACTGTGGAAATGCTCGCCGTGGGCTATTGGTTCGAGGGGCTGAGGCAGCGGACAGGTCTCAAAACGGCCTACGCGCTTGAACAGTATTTCGAAGAGGATTCGTTTCGAAGGAACAGCAATGGGACTATTCGGCATTACCGAAGCAAGTGGTCAAGGTACGAACAAAAAATGGTATCGCCCAAGGCCAATACCTTGGCTAAGGTCGAGCTTCAGGCACCGGGATCTTCTCGCGATCTGAATCATCCGCTATGGACACTGCTCAAGCTGAGGATCAAGCGAGAGGACGTCGACTTCGACCAGTTTTTTGGAACGTTGAATGCCGAAGTACAGGGTGTGTTGTTCCGAACCGCCAGCGACATGGCGTGGGGCATTTTACAGCGCGAATCGGTCACTCAAAACCTGCTCGAAAAGCTTGAGCGCAGGGCGAGCTTAGATAGCCTCGCGGCGGTGGTAGCCATAGTGATGGAAGCAGATCAGATGGGCCGTCGTGCCCTTGCTATCAAAGCAGCAGATTCGTTGCACAAAGTGCTCTTAATGCTCGCCATGGAGCTACAAGCACGTGGGGTCGCAGTGGGCTTGATTGACTGGCTAGTCCTCAATGTGCTCCCCCTTGGTGTGCCTGCACACTTAGAGGTTTGGATGACTAGCACTGACTACATTCACGCGTCAGCCCATCTGAACACCATGGTCTTCCAGCATCCGGAACGACGCGGAAAGAGCCTTCCCTGGAAGCTACGCACCAGACTGATGTGCAAGCTTCTGGCCGGCGATATGGGAGTGGACGTAATGCACGCTATGCGTCCGCAGTTCGCTCTGCGAGCCGACATCGGCGAAATCGCAAGCGATTTAGTGAACGAGTTCAACAAGACGTCAGCACTCAGAGTCTGGGGCTGGATGTGCATCATTGATGGCACGCCTCAGGTGGTGCCGCCCACATCGCTTTTATAGCTCTCCGTTACTGCGTACCTTGAGTGGTCACATCCAATGCAAATGGCTGGTCAAGTCGAATGCAAATGGGTGGTCAAGTGCGATGCAAACGCTTGGTCAATTCAGGTGCAATTTCCCACAAATGGCAAATCGGTAATAGCTGCAAGCCAGGCGCAGTACTTTTCAGCCTCATACCAATCCAAATGAGCCGGCGTGATAGGAAGGCGATTGAAATCATCCCAATACTTTGTGGCGCCAACATATGGTCTAAGCGTTAGTCCGTTGTATTTCAAATACAACCCAAACGACTCATTATCAACCTTGTATTTTTGAATTGAAAAATTTGACAATTCAACTTCATGCAAAGGCTTGCTATCACTATTGGCATCATAGGGTAAACGCTCCGGACCAAACCTCACGCCGTAGTCCCCCATCCAAAATTTTCCTCCCGTCACGAAAACCAAGTCCCCCTTGACCTTTGAAACAAAGGTGTCCAGTTCATCGACATTCGCCGTCGCTTGCTCTGCCTCAGGTGCCCTATCCGCTGGCTTGCATGCACTCAGAAGATTAAACCCCAGAGATATCACAAACACTCTTACGCTTATAATTACAGACGCTCTCATACCACCCTCCAAGCGAGATGATCACGACCATTTAGAACATAATAATAAGTATTATTCATCGCCATCGCGTACCCCCGCGCCGGCCTCAACTTGAGTCGACTCTTTATCGCAATCAATTCACGTCTCGCCCTATAAAGATCTTCATCTCGATTGAAGCCAATGCGTAGAAAGCCCACCAAAAACCGTTGCTGGCGTTCAGATACAGACCGTTCATTGTCATCGCCTGCCATGCTTTCGCAATTGACTTTTGGCTTGTGCCCGCGAAAGAGACAGCCTACTGATGTCAGATTATTTTGTCTGTCGGACACGTCTAAAAATTCTCAACCAGCGCATCCAGGCACAAGTAGAGGATCGTCATGCGATAAATTTCAATCACACAAAGTGTTTACAAAAGCTTGTAGGAAACAGACTACAGAATCATACCTCAGACTTTAACTTACACAAACAAAACAGGTGTACTATTCACGAGGTGATATTGAGGGCTCATGCGTCTGAAAGCATCCGCATGCTGAGGATCAACCACAAGCCACCCACTGGGTGTACAACACCCCCACAACAAAATGAACTTGCTCGCGATCGCTATTCAACCCTAACAAAGGTTCTATATCCTTTTCACAGAGTGCACCTGTCAACCAAGTACCCAACCCAAAAGAAGCACTCATAATCTGAAACGTCTGCGCAATATGCCCAACCTCCAACAAGGCATTACGATAAGCGCGTGAATGCTCATGTTTCCACCACAGCTTATCAACCCTGGACGTAAAGAAAACACCCACCGGAACAGCATCGGCAAAGTGCTGCCCTGACAGCAGTCGCCCTACCGGAGGTGTCTTTGAAGAGGTTAGAATCAACTGATGATTAAAAGGATTGTAGTAATACAACCCTACCTCTAACCCTTCAACATTTCTGACCAGAACATAACCTTCAGTTGAATTCAGGCCGCCACCAGACGGGCTGCAGCGTCGTTTTCTAAGCGCATCCGGCAAACCACCTGATTCAGGAATCTGACGTTCCTCCACAAACCCGAGCGTGTATTCTAGAATCTGGGCGAGCATTTCCAGACCCAGTGGAATATTAAGAAATTCTCTGGCAGTCGAGCGAGCCAGCAACACTTGTTCAACTGGGCCCCTCCGATGCTGGCGGGGCAAAGTAATGCCTTCTTTACAGAAGCTCACTGCAGTTTCTATTGGCACCTCCTTACTCCACACTTCTTCGCAGTGCGCCAAGTAAGATTTCGCCCACTCCCCCTCATTTTCAGGACTGTCGTCAAAGGGGATATTTTTCGTACCAAAGTGGTAAATCCTAGACAGGATGTCACGCCCCCAGACTGCTGACTCTTCGCCTCCGACCCCCACTATTCCGGCTCGCACCAAGTCCTTATCAAGCGGATTTTCTAGATCCAAACAACACTCATTAGCCGCCAGGGAAACCAAGCGGTGTGCGTGAGCCAGAGACAACTCATACTGCTTATGCCTTTGAAAGGCCTCACACACCAGAGATGAACCAACAACAATAAAAAAAACAATTTTCACTGATCACAGACACCTCCAGCATAGCCAAGCATAGGCCGGCACTGTGCTTGGCACTAACTACCGAACGTTTACTTGGCCTTCACAACCAGATGAGCCAAATTGGCCAGTTTTTTCGACTCCATTTTCACTTCTTTCATTTTTGCTTCTCCATTGAATGCCGCATCATTGCGAAACTTCTGATGGTAGCCATTAAAACAAGGTGCACAAGCTTAGAAGTTGAATGAAAACTCCCCGGGATTTGTAGGAATTTTTGACTTACCTCACTTAATTAGTCACAACCTATCTTTCCGCTAAGCATCCGCAACCTCAAGACTGCGCTCTGTATCCATTATTTAGCGGAGCCGGCAGTAATCAGGCACTGTCTCTGATAACAGGAATGTTTTTCTAGCCGAGCAAGCACGGCTTTCGTACTCCAACACACCCGCAATCCCTCAAGCGGTGTACAGTACCTCCACAACAAATCCCAAGGAGCCCGCCAATGACCGTGACGCTGTCCCCCCTGCAGATCGACTGTGATTTCGACTCCGGCAACATCCAGGTCCTGGACGCCAGCAACCCTTCCCAGGTTCACCTGGCGATTCGCCCGGACACCCACAGCGGCCACTTCCAGTGGTTTCACTTCAAGGTCAGCGGCCTCACCCCCGGCAAGGTCCACCGCTTCAGCCTGGACAATGCCAGCGAGTCTTCCTACAAGAACGCCTGGAGCGGCTACAACGCCGTGGCCTCCTACGACCAGAACACCTGGTTCCGCGTCCCCAGCCAGTTCGATGGCAAAGCCCTGTCGTTTGAAATCAAAGCCGAGCAGGAGCAGGTCTGGTTCGCCTATTTCGAACCCTACCCGCGCGCGCGCCACAATCAGCTGATCGAGCGTGCGAAGCAGATTCCGGGTGTCGAACTGCTGGCCATCGGGCGCAGCGTGCAAGGACGGGATATTCCGCTGCTGCGCGCCGGCGACGGTGCGGTGGGCAAGCGCAAGCTGTGGCTGATTGCTCAGCAACACCCGGGCGAACACATGGCCGAGTGGTTCATGGAAGGTGTAATCAACCGGCTGCAGGGCAATGATGCGACGGTGCAGGCGCTGCTGGCGAAAGCCGATCTGTATCTGATCCCCAACATGAACCCGGATGGCGCCTTCCTCGGGCACCTACGCACCAACTTCAAGGGCAAGGACCTCAACCGGGCCTGGCAGGATGCCAGTATCGAGGCGAGCCCCGAGGTGTTCTTTGCCCAGGCGCAGATGAAGCAGTACGGCGTGGATGCGTTCATCGATGTGCATGGGGATGAGGAAATCCCCCATGTGTTCACGGCGGCTTGCGAGGGTAACCCAGGGTATACGCCGCGGCTGGCCAAACTGGAGGAGCAGTTCCGCAGCACGTTGTGCAGCGTGACGGCGGACTTCCAGACGAAGTATGGCTATACCCGCGATCTGCCGGGGCAGGCCAACACGACGCTGGCATGCAATGCGGTGGGGATGGCGTATGACTGCCTGTCGCTGACCCTGGAGATGCCGTTCAAGGACCATGACGATGCGCCCAACCCGGTTACCGGGTGGTCGGGCGAGCGGTCGAGGATGTTGGCAGGGGCGGTGCTGGAAACGCTTTTGAAGGTGGTTGACGATTTGCGTTGAAGCTACTGGCCTCATCGCCGGCAAGCCGGCTCCCACAGGTACAGCGCAGGTCTTGAAGGTTGCGCTTTTTCTGTGGAGCCGGCTTGCCGGCGATGAGGCCAGCACTGGATACGGCCTCAGAACTGCACATCCAGTATCACGGTATCGGTATAGGTCGCCGCCGGTGGCGTGGCCTGGTCTGTATAGACTTTGGCGTTGTAATTGAACACCTGGCTGCCAGTCCCCGTCCCCGCCCCGGGGTTCACATCGGCATCGCTGCTGGCGCGGCGTGTCGTGCTGACAGAGCCCCAGCGAGTAGCACCGGCGCTCTTGAAGATGTCGTAAGCCAGGTAATTGCCGGCGCTGGATTTCATCCTGCGTCGCCCGCCCGAAACATTCAGCCCGTCATCCAAACCCACCGTGTAGGCGCTGCCCTTGGTGCACGACAGGCTCACGCTCTGGTTCACCGTTCCGAACCCGGCCACCACCGGCGCGCTGCCGAAACTGATGTTGGGCGTGGTGATCTGGCAGTCGTTGCTTACCGTCAGGCTGACGTTGATGGTCTGATTGCCGGAGCCGATATCACGCCCCAGGCAGATGCTGCCAATGCCAATCCCTGAACAGTAGTTCCAGCTCCAGGCGACTGTCAGGGTTTCATTGTACAAGCCCGCGGCCACATTGCTGCCGATCTGTGTGCGCAGGTATAGCGGCACGGTCTTGGGCGTGGAGCTGCCCAGCAGGCCGAGCAGGTCGATAATGCCATTGCGTGCCAAGTCGAACTGAACGTTGCGGGTGATCGGGTAGTTGGTGCTGTTGTCGGCGTACAGGGTGTAACTGATGACATCGCCCGTTGGCCCTACCAGGCCGCCGGTGCTGGAACTGATGGTGAGGTAGACATGGTCGGTGGACGTAAGCAGGCTCAGCAGCGAGCCGGTGCATTGCAGCCCGGCATTAGTGGTGGAAGCGTTTTGTACGGTGGTGCGTATCGCAGTGGAATTGACGGTACCCAACGCGATCGGGCTGGTCACTACCACGGAACATAACGCCCAGGCAGAACCTGCCGGCAGCAGCAGAAGGCCGGGCAATAGCGCACGCACAAACCTGTTCATCGGCACTCCAGCGGGCCGATCAAGGGAATCGAGCCCTCCTGTTGCGGCAAATCGAACTCGACCTGGCACTGCCCGCCCCCTTCGATCGCCACCTGCAGACGGTTATGCGGCGCCAGGTTTTCCAGGTACACCAGGCCGTCCCAACCCACCACAGCCTGGCCGCCGCTTTCCTGGTGGGTCACCTTGCTGCCCAGCTTCAGCGGCTGCCGGCTGCCATCCACCAATTCGATGCTCGCCGCCAGCACGCGCTTGAGCGGGAATTCCAGCAGGTAGCCACTGCCGCGGCGCACGGCCACGCGCTGCTCCACCTCGGGGGCC
The DNA here is from genome assembly GCF_033095865.1 of Pseudomonas sp. KU43P. Classification (NCBI taxonomy): domain Bacteria; kingdom Pseudomonadati; phylum Pseudomonadota; class Gammaproteobacteria; order Pseudomonadales; family Pseudomonadaceae; genus Pseudomonas; species Pseudomonas sp. KU43P. Next base: position 3,944,424 of record NZ_AP019365.1, read on the forward strand.
AGTACATCGGGCGGCAGGTCCATCGGGTCAATCTCGTATTTGCCGCGGTAGTAGCCGCTGCTGTATGGCACCAGCAGGTGGCCGCTCTTGTCAGTGCGGCCGATCTCTTGGTTCTCGTAACGCACCGGCACGTCGGCATAGCCATCGGTGCTGACCACCACGAAGGCATCGTCGATGCGGTTGGCGGCAAACATGCCGGCGTCCATCCAGACCAGCGAGCCGCTGGCATCGGCCCAACGGGTCATATCGTCGCTGCTGCCGTACACACCGGCCTGCAGTTGCACCGACTGCAGGCGCCAGGTGACGTCGGCCTGGCGATAGGCATCGCGGTCGCTGCCGGTGGCATAGCCGAGGTTGTAGCCAACGCCGGTGCCCACCGGCACCGCGCGGCTGTAGTTGACTCGCTGCAGGTCTTCGCCGTCCTTGCTACGTTCCACGCCCACGGCCAGCGTGCCGTTGAAGTCGAACGGGATCACCAGTTGCGCCTGCACCGCCCACTGGCTGTCACCGACCTCGCGGTTGGCCGACAGGTATACGCTGCTGTTGCCCCACAGCGGCTTGCTCCAGCTCAGGTTGATCAGCCGGGTGCGCGTGCCGTCACCGGCGCGTACGTCGAAGTAACCTGCACCGAGGCTGCCGTACTGGTCGAGGTTGAGGCTGACGGTGACTTGCTCGCTGCGCTGGCTCAGCTGCATGTCGGGGATATCGACGCGGCTGAGGTCGGCGTAGTCGCCGTGGCGCTGCAGGCGCTGGTAGCTGAAGCCGATGCGCTGGCTGTTGTACTGGTAGCCCAGGGCGACTTGATGGCCCTTTTCGCCGTCGAACTGGCTCTGCGCCAGCGCCGCATTGAGCACGCCGAAGTTGCCCAGACGCATGTTGCCGCCCAGGCCGCCGAGCAGCAGCGATTCGGCCGTTTCGACATGGCTTTCCAGGGTAAAGAAGTCGCTGATGCCGTGGCGCAGATTGGCCGAGGCGACACCAGGGCCATAGCTGAAGTCCTCGATGGCGTAGTCACGGCGCAAGCTGCCGGCGGCCACCGAGAAGTCCGACAGGCCTTTTTGCAGCAGGCTGCTGGTGACGTAGAACGGCAACGTGGTGGACACCTGGCGGCCAAGAGCATCGGTAGTCACCACCACCGCTTCGCCGGCGCCGTTGATGAACGGCACGTTGGTCAGGGTGTAGGGGCCAGGTTGCAGTTCGGTGGTGCTGGACTTGTAGCCATTGATGAACAGGTCCAGCGACGTCGGCACCGCCGCCTCGCCAGCGAACGCGGGCAGCGGATAGGTGACCAGGTCCGGGCGGGCGGCGAAATCGCGGGACAGCTGCAGGCCACCCACTCGCACCGAGCTGGTCCAGGGCAAGGCACCGGTGACGAAATCACCGGCCTCGTAGGTCAGCAGGCGCTGTTCGTCGGTGAAGCGCCAGGTGGTGTCGTAGCGCAGGAAGCCCTGGCGGCTGTCGTCGCTTTGCGCACCATTGAACGACTGACGCCACTGGCCGGTGCTGGCAAAGGTGCCCCAGCTGTCGAACAGGCGCAGTTCGTTCCAGGCAGCCAGGTAGGTGCCGCCGTCATCGGTGTCATTGAGGTACAGGTCGTAGTTGAACAAGGCGCCGAAGCTGCTGCGCGCCTCGCTGGGCGGGTACAGGTTGCGGTCGCCGACTTGTTGGTCCGGCAGCCAGGCCGGGGGCACCTGCAGCAGCAGCCGTTGATTCGCGCTGTCGTAGTCGGTGTGCAGGCCGTCGACTTCATCCAGGGCGACTTCGCCCTGCGGGTCGCCGGGCAATTTGACACCGGCAGCACGCAATACCTCGCTGCCCAGGTACAGGCGCCCAGCCCGTTGCTGCACCGGCACCAACTCAGCCCTGGGCATCTGGTTCACCAGCAGGTCGAGGTAGAGCGTGGCATCGGCGATAGCGGCAGCTTCCGTGGGCGGTGGCGGCAGGTCGTCGGCCAGCGCCAGGCACGGGCCTAGCAAGGCCAGCCCGAGGCAGCTGCGGGTCGCCCGCGACAACCATTTCACGCACGGATTCCGACCATTTACGGGTCCTCCCTGGGCCCTTGTTCACGAACGGCGTCATTGCCCCTGTCGGATCGCTTCGGCTACCTCCTGGCCGTTGACCCTCCCCTTGAGCACACCCGACGCCATGGGAGCCGGCCAGCGCATGCTGGCGCCGGGCAGCACATAGCCGAGCAAACCCTCGGCCAGGGGCTTGGCCTGGCCGCCCTGCTGCACCACCACATCGGTCAGCCGGGCATGGACCGGGCCGGTGTTGCGCAGTTCGACATAGGGCTTGCCTTGCACCGTCACCGGGCGCCAGCTCAGCTGCGGCTTGCCCACGCCATCGGCGTTGCGCTTGCCCTCTGGGTCCGGCTTGCCCCATAAGCCTTCGCCATACACGAACAGCGGCACCGAGTAGCGCATCTGCAGGCGGATGGCGGCGGTGGTGCCCTGGTTGCCGGTATCGGCCGGCAGAGGTGAGGGGATTTCGTCGATGATGATCCGGTAGGCCTGTTCCTGGCCGGCGGGTGAACTGCCGGTGCGGGTGAGGCGAATGAGCTGCTTCTGCCCTGGGGCGATGGTGGCCACCGGCGGGCTGCCGATGATCTCGCGCTGGGCCTGGAACTGCTCCTGGTAATCGCCTTGGCGCCATGCGAACACCCGCACTTGCAGGCTTGCAGGCGCCGTACCACGGTTTTCCAGCCACAGAGCGCCGGCCTTCTGATCAGCCTCCAGCACCGGGTCGATGGGCCAGATCAATACCGAGGTAGCCGCACCCGCCGGCAGGCTTGCCAGCAGCAACAATCCCATTACTCCCTGCGCCCACTTCGCGCCTGCCCGCATGCCGCTCTCCTTGATTGCTTGTCAGGGGTGGCGGTGCCATCACCAGGTCACCGTCACTTGCACTACGTCGGTATAAGTCCCGGCCGGCAGAGTGCCGGTCAGTTGGGTGCGGCCATAGACCGGTAGCTTGATCGCCGTCGGGTCGCTGTAGCTCACCACCACGCTCTGGCCGATCCCCAGAACCTGGCTGTAGGCCGCATCGCGGTAAAGCTGATAGGCCAGCACCTGTGTGCCACCGCTGCGCTTGAGGTAACGCGTGCCGCTGGCGCTGTTCTGGCCGCCGTCCAGGCTCATGCTCAGGCTCACCCCCGGCGTGCATTGAAAGGTCACCGTGCTGCCGCCCAGGGAGGTGCTGAGAATCCCGGTCGAAAGCGCCGACTGGGAGCCGTAGTTGAGCACGCCATAGTTGGTCACCCCACCGACCACCAGGCAGCCGGCGACGATCTGCGCGGTCACCTGGAAGGTGCTGGTGGTCGCGGCATCCAGCGGCGTGGCCAACAGCAGGCCGAGGCCCGTCAGGCACCCACCCAGCCAGGCATTCATGAGCGCGCCTCAGAACGACAGCTCGACTGCCACCGTGTCGGTGTACACCCCTGCCGGCAGGCCGGCCTTGCCGCGGGCCTGGCCATACAGGTTGACGGTCTGTGCCACGCCGGTACTGGTCGGCAGGGTGATGGTGCCGTCGATGGCCAGCAGCTGAGTGTGGCCGGCGTCGGTGTAGAAGTCGTAGGGCACGAAGTTGCCGCTGCCATCGGCAAGCGCCCGGGTGCCGCCGGCCGACTGGCCATCGTGACTGCCGGCTCGCACGCGGATCGCCGGCACCGTGCCGGCCGAGCAGAGGATGCTCATGGCCCCCCCGCCGCCGCCGAGCACCTGGCCATTGGCGGTGGTGAACAAGGCGTCCTGGGTGCCGAAGTTGAGGGCGCCGAAGTTCAGCCCCGAGGTGCCGCCGCTGCCATTGACCTGGCAGGCGGCCGTCAGCGTCAGGGTCGAACTGATGGTGCCGGTTACCGTGGCTGCGTGGCTGTGGGCTGCCATGGCCAGGCCAAGGCCGGCGAGGATGCAATGGGTCAGGTTCGTTCGCATCGGAGTCTCCTTGCGGTTGTTACCAGTCCAGGGTCACTCTCAAGGTGTCGCGGTACAGCCCGGCAGGCAGCGCGCGCGGTTGCGCCACCACTACGCCGTAGATGGGGATCGGAATCTGTTCGGTGCCCCTGATGGTGAAGGCGCGCGCCTGGCCGATGCCGTAACGGCTGTTGCCGCCTGGGTCGACCGCCAACTGATAAGGAATGGTTTCGCGCCCGTTGCTCAAGCGCCGCACGCCATCGCTGCCGTTGAGGCCGCCGTTGATACGCACGTTGAAAGCCCTGACTTCGGGCGTACAGCTGATTTGCAGGCTGCCCTCACCCCCCGCCTCGTCGACGCGGGTGCGCAGTGGCTGATCCCAGTTCGGGCCGCGGTCGCCGAAGTCCATCAGGCCGGGGTTGCCCAAGGTGGCCGGCGGCTGGTCGCCGCTGTCGATCTGGCAGGCGGCGCTGATCACCAGGCGTGCCTGGATGAAACCGGTGGTGGTGCCATGCACGGTTGCTGCAGGCAACAGCAGTGGGCCGAGGCTGAGCAACAGGATAGAAGAGCGGTTCATGGCGTGACGTCCTTGTGCATGGCGGCCTCGCTACCAGGTGACCGTGACTTTGAGCAGGTCGGCGTACTGCCCGGCGCGGGGCACCCAAGCCAGTTTGTCGATTCGGGCATAGAGCGGCAGCTCGACACTGCCGCTGTCCGGCACGCGCGCCGCGTGGGCCTCGCCGACCACTACCGGGTCACGCCAGGCCGCGTCGCGGTAAAGACGATAGGGAATCGGCCGGGCCTTGGCATCGCTGCTGGCAAGGAAACGCAATTCGCCGACGCCGCCGTGCTGGCCGCCGTCGATGCGGACTTGATAAGGCGTGTCAGGGTTGCACTCAAGGCGTGGCGGGCGGTTGCCGAGCAACACGCCGCCCAGTGGAGCGCCGGGGCCATCCAGGCGCGCCGTCGCGCCCAGGTCGATCTGACCCAGGGCCTGCGCGCCCGCATCGCGTTGCTGACCGACCAGCATGCAACCGCGTTGCACCAGCACACGCACGTCCACGAGAAAATCTGCCGCCCCCGCCAAGCCGCTCAACGACAGGCCTAACAGCGCGGCCAAAAAGCGTTCCGTCACTTCGTGGTCCTTGTTCTTTTCTTCTAGGTTTGAGCGTAGCAGCCACTGCCAAAAGGCGTGCTGGCGGGCTGCCATTCTTTGGTGCTAGCGACAAAGAATGAACGGCGACGAACATTTTTCCGAACGGCAGCGAACCCATGCACATCCTGCGCCTCCAATGGCCATGGGCCGGCAAAGCACCGCACATTCTGTTACGGTGCACCTCGGGCAGTCACCCAGTATCAATCGCATGCGCCATGCATGGACGAACATGACAGGAGCGTATTCATTGAGCACCGCAGACAAGCTACTCGCCGAAGCCGTGGAACGCTGCGCCCAGGAGCCGATCCAGGTGCCAGGCAGCATCCAGCCGCAGGGCTTCATGCTGGTGCTGGAAGAACCGGGCCTGCGGATTGTCCAGGCCAGCGAAAACGCCGAACGCTGGTTGGGCATACCTGCTCAGGCGCTGCTAGGTTGCAGCTTCGCCGAGGTGGTCAGCGCCAGCTTCGACCTGCGGGCCCAGCTCGCTCGCCTTCCGAGTGAACAGGTCTTCCCCTTTCACCTCGGCGATGTGCGCTTGCGCCCGGATGCCCCCTTCAACAACAAGCTGCGCTTGCTGACCCACCGCCACGACCAGGTGCTGATCGCCGAATTCGAACCCCTGGGCTTACCCACCGAACTCAGCGACCACGGCGACTACTACCCGCTGGTAAGGGAATTCGTCGGCAGCCTGAACACTGCCAGCGACCTGCAGGCACTGCTGCAGCAGACCGTGCAACAGCTCAAGCGCATCACCGGCTTCGGGCGGGTAAAGGCCTACCGCTTCGATGCCGAAGGCAACGGCCAGGTGCTGGCCGAAGTGGCCGACGCCGGTTACCCGTGCTACCTGGGCCTGTGCTTTCCGGCGTCCGACATCCCGCGTCAGGCCCGCGAGCTGTACCGGGTCAACCGCATCCGGGTGATCGAGGATGCCAACTACCAGGCCTCACCCTTGGTGCCCGCCGTGAACCCGCGCACCGGCAAACCGCTGGACATGAGCTTCGCCGCCTTGCGCAGCGTGTCACCGGTACACCTGCAATACATGCGCAACATGGGCACCCTGGCCTCGATGTCGCTGTCGATCGTGGTCGACGGGCAGCTCTGGGGCCTGGTGTCATGCCACCACGCGCAACCGCGCCAAGTCGACCTGCGCACCCGCACGGCGTGCGAACTGCTGGCCAGCGTACTGTCGCTGCAGATCGAATCGCGCGAGTCCCACGCCAATACCCAGCAACTGCTCGACCTGCGCCAGCACATCGTGCGAATGATTTCTTCCATGGCCGACCACGACAGTGTCAGCGATGGCTTGCGCGCCCTGCCCGAGGTGCTGCTGGATTTTGCCGGAGCCAGCGGCGCCGCGGTGATCTCCGCCGAGCGCTGCGACCTGTTCGGCACGACCCCGCCCGCCGCCCAGGTCAATGCCCTGGTCGACTGGCTGGCCGAGCGGGGTGATGAAACGGTATTCCACAGTGACAATGTGCGCCGCGATATCGACGCACTGCCGGAACTGGCCGCACATGTCGGCGGCGTGCTGGCGGTGGCGATCTCGCAGATCCATTCGCACTACCTGGTGTGGTTCCGCCCAGAGCAGGTACGCACCGTGAACTGGGCCGGGCGGCCCGACAAGCAGATCGGCCCGCAAGGCGCGCTGAACCCCCGGCACAGCTTCGAGCATTGGCAGGAACAGGTCAGCGGCTACTGCCAGGCCTGGGATCCGCTGATCATCGAAGGCGTGCTGGAACTGCGCAGTGCCGTGCTCGGCATTGTGTTGCGCAAAGCCGAGGAGCTGGCGCAACTGACCAACGAGTTGCGCCACTCCAACAAGGAACTCGAGGCCTTCTCCTACAGTGTGTCCCACGATCTGCGTGCGCCGTTGCGGCACATTGCCGGCTACACCGAGCTGCTCAGCGAGATCGAAGGCCAAGGCATGAGCGAACGCGGCCGCCGCTTCCTCGCCCATATCGAGGAAGCGGCCCGCTTCGCCGGCAGCCTGGTGGACAACCTGCTGAACTTCTCGCAGATGGGCCGCTCGGCCCTGCGCCTGTCGGATGTCGACCTCAATGCCCTGGTCGAAACCATTCGCCAGGAACTGGCGCCGGACTACGAGGGCCGCGACGTCATCTGGGCGATCGACCCGCTGCCCAAGGTGTACGGTGACCCGGCCTTCATCAACCTGGCCCTGCATAACCTGATTGCCAATGCCCTCAAGTACACCCGCGAGCGTTCGCAGGCGCGCATCGAAATCGGCGCGCGCGAGCACAAGGGGGAAACCGAGGTCTATATTCGCGATAATGGCGTCGGCTTCGACATGGCCTACGCCAACAAATTGTTCGGTGTGTTCCAGCGCCTGCACCGCATGGAGGACTTCGAAGGCACCGGGATCGGCCTGGCCAGCGTGCGCCGGATCATCGAGCGCCACGACGGCCGCGTCTGGGCCGAAGGCCAGGTCGGCCAGGGCGCGTGTTTTCATTTCACCCTTCCCCGTCATCCAGAAACAAACTGAGGCACCCGTACGATCATGCTTAAACCCATCCTGCTGGTAGAAGACAACCCTCGGGACCTGGAGCTGACGCTCCTGGCCCTGGAGCGCAGCCAGTTGGCCAACGAAGTCATCGTCCTGCGTGACGGTGCCGAAGCGCTCGACTACCTGCTGCGCCGCAATGCCTACGCCGACCGTGACGACGGCAACCCCGCAGTGCTGCTGCTGGACCTGAAACTGCCGAAGGTCGACGGCCTGGAGGTGCTCAGGGAAGTGCGCGCCACCGCCGAACTGCGCAGCATCCCCACGGTGATGCTGACCTCCTCGCGCGAGGAGCCCGACCTTGAGCGCGCCTATGAACTGGGGGTCAACGCCTACGTGGTCAAGCCCGTGGAATTCAAGGAATTCGTCGCCGCCATCTCCGACCTCGGGGTGTTCTGGGCCGTGCTTAACGAACCGCCCCCCGGCTCACTGCGCCTGAACCGGCGTGGCAGTAACTGAGGCCACCGCAAAGATGCTGCCAACGCCGCTTAAGCTGCTGATGGTCGAAGACAGTTCGATGGATGCCGAACTAACCCTGCTGAGCCTGGAGCGCAGCGGGTTGCAGGTCCGCTCGCGGCTGGTGTTCGACCACCAGGCCGCCGAGCATGCGCTACTCGAAAGCAACTATGACCTGATCCTGTGCGACTGCGTGCTGCCCGGCTCGTCCGGCACCGATGTGCTGGCCATCGCCCAGCGCCTGGTCCCGGACACCCCGTTCATCTTCCTCTCCGGCATTTATGGTGAAGAGCACGCGGTGGAGATGATCCGCCTGGGCGCCACCGACTATGTGCTGAAGAAGAACCTGCCGCTGCTGCCCAAGGCCGTGCGCCGCGCGCTCACCGAAGTGCAGGAACGCCAGCGGCGACGGCGCGCCGAAGAGGCCCTGGCCGACGTCGAAGCGCGCGCACGTATCGCCATCGATGCCGCAGGCATGGGCACCTGGGACCTGCGCCCGCAGGAAAACCTGCTGGTCTGGGACGACCGCTGCAAAACCCTGTTCGGCCTGCCCGTGGACACCGAGATGAGCTTGGCGGTGTTCTACGGCGGCATTTACCCCGATGACCTGCCGCGGGTGCGCGATGCCGTGGAGCAGGCCATGCGCCCGGACAGCGACGGCCTATACCGTGTCGAGTTCCGCATTGCCCAGCCTCGCGGGCTGGAGCCTCGCTGGCTGCTCAGCAGCGGCCAGTGCCAGTTCGTCGATGGCCAGTGCATACGCTTTTCCGGTGTGCTGCAGGACATCCACACCCAGCGCCTGGCGACCCAGGCGCTCAAGCAGCTCAACGAGATGCTCGGCGAACGGGTCGAGCGCCGCACCCGCGAACGTGACCGCGCCTGGGAGCTGTCCCAGGACTTGCTCGCCGTGCTCAACAAGGACCTTACCCCCGTCGCCCTCAACCCGGCCTGGGAAGCCAGCCTGGGCTTTTCCCGCGAGCGCCTGAGCCAGGCCTCGCTGTTGCAGCTGCTGCCCGAACCCGACCAGGAATCGCTGCTGGCCGAGCTGGCCGCCCTCGCCCATGGCCGCACCAGCGCCCGCTTCGTCGGCCGCATCCGCCATGCCAGCGGCCAACTGCGCTGGCTGTCGTGGGTGGTGGTGCCGGAAGACACCTTGCTCTATGTGGTGGCCCGGGACATCACCAGCGAACGGGAAACCGCCCTGGGCCTCGCCGAAGCCAACGACCGCTTGCGCGAGCAGATCACCGAGCGCGAACGCATCGAGGCCGCGCTGCAGCAGATGCAGCGCCTGGAAGCGGTGGGCCAGCTCACCGCCGGCGTGGCCCACGACTTCAACAACCTGTTGACCGTGATCCTCACCGGCTCCAGTTTCCTCGAACGTGACCTGGCCAAGGGTGACGTGGACAAGGCCCGCTCGCGCCTCACGCACATACGCGAGGCCGGTGAGCGCGGTGCCAAGCTGACCTCGCAACTGCTGGCCTTCTCCCGGCGCCAGCGCCTGGAGCCGGTGCCGCTGAACCTCAACCGCACCTTGAGCGGCCTGGAAGAACTGCTGCGCCGCACCCTGGGCGGCAACATTTCCGTGCGCCTGGACCTGGACCACAGCCTGTGGCAGGCACTGACCGACCCGACCCAGACGGAAATGATCATCCTCAACCTGGCGATCAACGCCCGCGATGCCATGCCCGAGGGCGGCCAGTTGACCCTGTCGACCCGCAACACGCGGATCAAGGCCCGCGCCCAACGCCCGGAAGACCCCGAGCCCGGCGAATACGTGATGCTGAGTATTCGCGACACCGGCTGCGGCATGAGCGAGGACGTGCTGGCCAAGGTTTTCGAACCGTTCTTCACCACCAAGGACATCGGCAAGGGCTCGGGCCTCGGCCTGGCCCAGGTGTTCGGTTTTGCCAAGCAATCCGGTGGTGGTGTGCGCATCGATACCGAGCCAGGCCATGGCACCCAGGTGGCGGTATACCTGCCGGCCGTGAAGGACCAACTGGCCAGCGAACCGATCGCCCCGACGATTACCCAGGCCGACGGCGACAGCGGCCGCGACCGCACCGTGCTGCTGGTGGACGACGACCATCTGGTGCGCGACCTGCTCGGCGATGTGCTGCGCCAGTACGGCTACCAGGTGCGCCAGGCTCACAACGGTGAGCAGGCATTGGCCTTGCTGGACGACGGCATCGACCTGTTGCTTACCGACTTCGCCATGCCCGAGTTCAACGGCGCCCAGCTGGCCATGGCGGCGCGCGAACGGCACCCGCAATTGCCGGTGGTGTTCCTGACCGGTTATGCCGAGTTGCAGGGGCTGGAGTTGCCAGACAGCCTGGTGCTGCAGAAACCGGTGCAGGCCGAGGAGCTGGCACGAATGCTGGATGAGCTGCTGCGGGTGAACCGGTAGGTTTTCAGCGCCTGCACTGGTTTCATCGCCGGCAAGCCGGCTCCCACAGATAGCCCCCTGTGGGAGCCGGCTTGCCGGCGATAGGGCCAACGCAAACGCCGGGAACGCGAAAACCCAGCGCCGACTTGATCTGCACTGAGTAAGAAAACAGGTATTGAGAAAATGGCAGGGGCGGCTGGATTCGAACCAACGCATGGCAGGATCAAAACCTGCTGCCTTACCGCTTGGCGACGCCCCTGTATCGGATGCAGCTGAAGCTGCTCTGACCATTCCAACTGGCTGACAACTGGGTTGTTGTCTTGGAATGCGCGGCACTTTAACAACATTCTTTTGACCTGTGAACCCCCTTGCGCAAAAAAAATGCTTTAAAACAGCAAGTTAGTGTCCCCCTACCCAATTTCCGGGCAGCCCGGCCAACCATCCGTCGTTTTTCCGCTGCCTTGCCTCAACACAATCGCATTTCGCCCTTCCAATCAGATAAGCGAACTGCGAATACCAAGGAAGCCCCCAATGCCCGTTTCACACGACCTGTACCAGGACTTGCACTACCCTCGCGAGATCGTTCAGCAACGCCGCCAGCAGGACCAGACCCTCGACCGCCTGCTCGACGAGTACATGGACATCGACAACCAGGTGCTGGCGGCCGAGTCGATCTCGGCGGGCAACTTCCAGGATGACGACCTGCGCCAGCTCAAGGAACGCCGCCTCACCGTGAAGTACATGATCGAGCGCCAACTGGAACGCAAGGTCTGACCTATCGCGCCAGGCGATCGATCTGCGGCATTTTTTCCATTGGTCAAAATCGTCGTCCTCGGGCAAGCTGCGGCCTGCCCGCCATTGCCCGAGGAGCAGAGTATTGTCCGCTTGGATCCCTTCCCCATTGCGCCTGCTCGGCCAGCGCTTGCGAAGTTCGTCGCCCCACCAGAGCGAGCTGCTCGACTGGTTCGAAGAGAAGGCGCGCAGCCGCGGCTATCAGCTCAGTGATGGCCAGCGCCGGGTCATCGCCAGCATGACCGAACAGCTCGCCCTGTTGCCGGGCGGCCAGCCATGCAGCCTCTACCTGCATGGCTCGGTAGGACGCGGCAAGAGCTGGCTGCTCGACGGGTTCTTCCAGGCCGTGCCGATCGAAGCCAAGCAGCGCCTGCACTTCCATGACTTTTTTGCCCGCCTCCACCAGGGCATGCATCGCCATCGCCAGTTGGACGATGCACTGGGCGCGACCCTCGACGATCTGCTGGGCAACTGCCAGGTGCTGTGCTTCGACGAATTCCATGTGCACGACATCGGCGATGCCATGCTGCTGACGCGGCTGTTCAACGCCCTGTTCGAGCGTGGCATCTTCTTGCTGGTGACCTCCAACTACGCCCCTGAGGGGCTGTTACCCAATCCGCTTTATCACGAACGCTTCCTGCCGGTGATCCGCCTGATCAATGGCCGCATGCAGGTGCTGGAAGTGGGCGGCGATACCGATTTTCGCAGCCTGCCGGCCAACCGAGAGCACCAGCGCTTCACCCAGGGGCACTATGTGTGGCCGGGGGATGCGGCGCAGCGCCAGGCGCTGAAAGTGCCCGTCGAGCAGCCGGTGATGCTGGAAGTGAACAAGCGGCCGTTACGCGCCCTGGCCATTGAGGGCCGACGGGCGGTGTTCGCCTTCGATGACTTGTGCGAGAAGGCCACGGCGGTGATCGATTATCTGGTGCTGGCGGGGCAGTACGAGGAGTGGATCATCGATGGGCTGGATGATCTGTCGGAATGCACGCTGGCGGCGCAGCAGCGTTTCGCAAACCTGGTGGATGTGCTGTATGACCAGGACCGGCAGGTGACGGTGATCGGGCAGCGGCCGCTGGAGCAGAGCCTGGGCGGGCCGCTGGCCGACCTGATGCGCACCCGCAGCCGGTTGGGGCAGTTGCGCCAGACAGGGCTTTGAAGCTGTAGTGGCTGTATTGGCCTCATCGCCGGCAAGCCGGCTCCCACAAAGGGCTCACAGCACCTGAGGCCTGTGCATGCCCCTGTGGGAGCCGGCTTGCCGGCGATGTAGTCAACCGTCAACCTGCCCGTGGCAAATCTGCCAGCACCGCCTCTATCTCCCCCAATACCGCCGGATCATCCAGCGTCGACGGCGGCACATACGCCTGCCCGTCGGCTATCTTGCGCAGCACCGCCCGCAAGATCTTCCCCGACCGCGTCTTGGGCAGCCGCTTCACCAACCGCACCCGATTGAAACACGCCAACGGCCCGATCTCCTCGCGCACGCTGCCCACCAACTCCACCAGCAGTTGCGACTCGGCAATACCCTCGCCATCCTTGAGCACCACCAGCGCCAAGGGCACCTGCCCCTTGATTTCGTCATGCACGCCGATCACTGCACACTCGGCCACCGCCGGGTGCCGCGCCACCAGGTCCTCCATTTCGCCGGTAGACAACCGATGGCCAGAAACGTTAATCACATCATCGGTACGCCCCATGATGTAGACGAAGCCCTCGTCATCCAGGTAGCCGCCATCGCCGGTGTGGTAATAGCCCGGATAGGTGTGCAGGTACGCCTGCAGGTAACGCTCATGATCGCCCCACAAGGTCTGGCTGCAGCCTGGCGGCAGCGGTAATGCAATGACGATGGCGCCCTGGTGGTTCGGGCCGAGCAGATGACCGTCGTCGTCCAGTACCTGTACGTGGTAGCCCGGCACCGCACGGTTGCTCGACCCCGGCCGCGCCGCGCTCCCTTCAAGGCCTACACAGGGCGCGGTAACCGGCCAGCCGGTCTCGGTCTGCCACCAGTGATCGTGCACCGGTTTGCCGCTGACCCGCTGCAGCCATTCGTGGGTGCTGGAGTCGAGCTTCTCCCCGGCCAGAAACAATTGGCGCAACGTGCTCAGGTCGTGCTGGCGGATCAACTCGCCTTCTGGGTCTTCCTTGCGGATCGCCCGCATGGCAGTCGGCGCGCAGAACAAGGCATTGACCCCGTACTGCTCAACCACTCGCCAGTAGGCCGAAGCATCCGGCGTGCGGATCGGCTTGCCCTCATAGAACACCGTGGTGCAGCCGCTCATCAGCGGCCCGTAGACGATCAGCGAATGCCCGACCACCCAGCCGACATCGGAAATGCCCCACCACACATCGCCCGCCTGCATGCCATAGATGTGGCGCATGGCATAGCAAAGCGCGACCGCGTTGCCACCGTTTTCGCGAACGATACCCTTGGGTTTGCCGGTGGTACCGGAGGTGTACATGATGTACAGCGGGTCACCGGCCTCCAGCTCCACGGGTGCTACCGGCCGGGCATTCAGCAGCCTTTCATGCCAGTCCAGGTCACGCCCCGCCTGCAGCTCGGCGCGGGCCTGGGGCCGTTGCAGCACCAGCACATGCCGCGGCTGGTGGCGGGACAGTTGCAGGGCGCGGTCGACCAGCGGCTTGTATTCGATCACCCGCTCGAACTCCAGGCCGCAGGACGCCGTGAGCAACAGCGTCGGCCGCGCATCGTCGATGCGCAGGGCCAATTCGTTGGCGGCAAAGCCGCCGAAAACCACCGAATGCACCGCGCCGATGCGCGCGCAAGCCAGCATGGCCATGGCCGCCTGGGGCACCATGGGCATGTAGATGATCACCCCATCGCCCTTGCCTACGCCAAGCTCACGCAACAGGCCGGCCAAACGAGCCACCTCGTCATGCAGCTGCTGGTAGGTGAACGACTGCTGCACGCCCGTGACGGGAGAGTCATAGATCAGCGCAGTTTGCTCGCCACGGCCCTGCTCGATCTGATGGTCGAGGGCCAGGTAGCAGCTGTTCAGGCGCCCGTCGGCGAACCAGCGATGGGTGCCATCGGGGTTTTCCTGCAAGGTCAGGGAGGGTTTGCGATACCAGGCCAGATGGTCGGCCTGTTCGGCCCAGAAGTTGGCTGGGTCGGCAATGGAATGGTCGTAGCTGTGCTGGTAGGTCATGGTGACGAAAACCCGGTACTTGTTGTTATTGAAGGGCGAATCTTGAGTATGGACCGCCACGCTGGGGCTGCCATGGGACTAAAGTCACAACCCATATGCAGATTTGCAGCGCGGGCAAAAGCGCCCCATAACGGTGCAAAATCTCTAGAATAGGCAGCCCTTTTCCTCACCGAGCAGCCCATGGACATCGATCAGGCCCGAACTTTTCTGGAAATCGTGCGCTGCGGCAGCCTGGTCGCCGCCGCCGAACGCCTGTTCGTGTCGCAGACCGCCATTACCGCCCGGGTGCAGCGCCTGGAGCAGCAACTCGGTTGTCAGCTGTTCGTGCGCAGCCGCAGCGGCGCCAGCCTGACCAGCGATGGCGAAGCGTTCGTCAGCTATGCCAACCAGCTGGTGCAAACCTGGGAAGCGGCTCGCCGCGACCTGCCATTGCCCCAGGGCTGCCAGCAGTTGCTGCACATAGGGGCGGAAGTGAGCCTGGGCAATCCGATGCTGCTCGATTGGGTAAGCGCCCTGCACCGCGAGTTGCCCAGCCATGCGATCCGCAGCGAAGTGAGCGATGGCGAGTCGCTGCTGCGCAAGGTCGAGATGGGCCTGTTGGATGCTGCGCTGGTGTATCAGCCGACCTACGGCCCGGGCCTGCAGGTGGAGCAATTGATGGAGGAGAAGTTGATCCGCGTGCGCCGGGTCGACCGCCCCGAGCCGTACATCTACATCGACTGGGGCGAGGCCTTCCGGCGTCAGCACGATGCCGCCCTGCCCGATTGCGCCCGCCCGGCGCTGACCTTCAACCTCGGGCCGCTGGCCTTGCAGTTTATTCTCGACCAGGGTGGCAGTGGTTATTTCCGTACCCGCGTGGTGCAGGCCTACCTGGACAACGGGGTGTTCGAGCGGGTGCCGCAGGCGCCGGAGTTCACCTACCCGACCTACCTGGTGTACCCACGCGAGCGTGACAGCGAAGCCCTGCAGCAGGCATTCGCGGTGCTGCGCCGGCTGGTGGAGGCCGGCGCCAGCGACTGGTCACAACGCTGGGACCCGGTGATCTGAAACGCGCTCGGCGGCGCTGAGCAGTTGGCGCTTGAGGCCGGCGATCAGGTCGGTCTGGGTGATCACGCCAACCAGCTTTTCGCCGTCGAGCACTGGCAGGCAATGCAGGCCTTGCTCGCATAGCAGCGGCAGCAGGCGCTCCAGCGGATGCGCGCTGCCGACACTGACCACACGCCGGCTCATTACCTGTTCCATACGCACCCCCTTGCGGCCGAACACGCCACGCCAACTGAACTGGCCTCGCTGCATGGCCGGGCCGACCAGGTCGCTGAGGCTGACGATGCCCACCAGTTTGCCCTGCTCCAGCACGGGCAAGGTCTTCAGATGGTGGCTGGCAAGCATGGCCCAGGCCTGCTCCAGGGTGGTGTCGGGGCTGGCGAACTGCACGTCGCGCGACATCACCGAGGCGGCAGTGAGCCCGCCAAGGCTGCGCTGCAAGGCATGCTGTTCGGTGGCCAGGATGATGCGTTCCAACTCGTCGCGGGTGACGTCGACGAACTCGCCCAGTTCTTCCAGGGCCTGGTCCAGGTCTGCGCCGCGGATGCCGACGCGCTCGCCGGGCAAAGGGTCATGGGTGTGGTGCAGGTCTTTGCGCGGCGCCGCGCCCTTGGGATAGCGCACACCGGTCAAGCGGTTGTAGAGCACCGCCACCGCGACCAGGATCAGCGCATTGAGCATCACCGGCTCCAGCAGGTGGTCGCCCATGGCCGTGAGCCCCGCATCGGCCAGCACAGCACTCACCGCCACGCCGCCACCGGGCGGGTGCAGGCAGCGCAACAGGCACATCAGCACCAGCGAAATGCCCAGGGCCGCGGCAGCGACCCATAGCTCGGCGCCGAAACCCTCGCGCATGGCCAGGCCCACTACGCCGGCCAGGGCATAGCTGCCCAGCACCGGCCAAGGCTGGGCCAGCGGCCCGGAATGCACGGCAAACACCAGCACCGCCGAAGCGGCCAGCGGGCCGAGCAAGTGCAGGGCGATACCCGGCCCGAAGGCCAGGCTGGTCAACCAGCCAGCCATAAACAGACCGAGCAGTGCACCGATACCGGCACGCAACCATTGTCTGGGGGGAATGTTCAGGGGCGCGGGCAACAGCCGCTGCAGACGACTTTCGGAACGCGAGGCAGGCATTTAAATGATCGTGTCGATATGTTCTGGCTAAAAAGAAAGCCCAGCCGGGTTGGCCTGGGCCCTTAGGGGGTTCCGTCCGTGGAGAGATGGAAACCGCAGGGTTTCGTAAGGGAGATTGTGCCGGGTGAGGATGGGCTTGGGCCAATTCAAAAAAATGCGGCTGTACTGCAATTTTTTTGCAGTGCTGATACCGGCCCTATCGCCGGCAAGCCGGCTCCCACAGATACGCCACTGTTCTTAAGTTCAGTGGGGTACCTGTGGGAGCCGGCTTGCCGGCGATAGGCCCCACAAGATTCAACGCCCTTTGCGCGGCAGCTGAATGCTCACCCGCAACCCACCCAAAGGGCTCTCAAGCAGTGCCAACGAGCCACCCCAGGCCTCGACGATATCGCGCACGATACCTAGCCCCAACCCATGCCCATCGACCTGCTCATCGAGCCGCGACCCGCGCTCCAGCACCTGCAGCCGCTGGCTTTCAGGAATGCCTGGCCCGTCGTCGTCGACCCACACCTGGTAGCCACTGTCAGCGGGCGCAATGCCCAGCCGCACCTCGCTGTCCGCCCACTTGCAGGCGTTGTCCAGCAGGTTGCCAAGCAGTTCCAGGAAGTCCTCGCGATCCCACGGCAGCAGCAGCCCCGGTGGGACATCACGGGTCAGCAGCAGCCCTTCGCCATGGATCATGCCCAAGGTGGCGAGCAGACCCGGCAGCTCGGCTTCGCAGTCGAACTGCGCGCCCGGCAGCGCATCGCCGGCCAGGCGCGCACGGTTGAGCTCACGCGTCAGGCGCTGCTGGATCTGCTCCAGCTGCTCGCGCAGCTGCGCGCGCACCTCAGGCTGGTCCTTGAGGCGCTCACTGGACGCCAGGCTCAACAGCACCGCCAGCGGCGTCTTGAGGGCGTGGCCAAGGTTGCCCAGCGCATTGCGCGAGCGACGCAAACTGTCTTCGGTATGGTTCAGCAAGTGGTTGATCTGGTCCACCAGCGGCGCCAGCTCGCTGGGCACCTGGGCGTCCAGCTGCGAACGCTGGCCCTGCTGCAACTGGGCGATCTGCTGGCGCGCACGCTCCAGCGGACGCAGCGAGCGGGTGACAGTGATGCGCTGCAGAACGAGGACCAGCAACAGCGCCACCAGCCCCATGCCCAGGCCGATCTGCTGCAGCCGCCGAAAGCTTTCCCGCACCGGCGAATAATCCTGCGCCACGCTGATCGAGATGTTCTGCCCCAGGCGTCGATAGTCGGCGCGCAAGGCCAGCAACTGCTGCCCTTCCGGCCCTAGCACGTGGCTGTCGGAAAGGCCGGGCTCAGCCGGCTTGGGCATGTCCAAGTCCCACAGCGAGCGCGAGCGCCAGGTGCCCTGCTCGAAATCGATGCGAAAGTAATAACCCGAGAACGGGCGCTGGTAGGCCGCGGAAATACGGCGCTCATCGAGCTGCAGGCCCGAAGGCCCGCGCACCAGTGCCACCAGCAGGTTCTCGCTTTCCTTGCGCAGGCCGTTTTCCAGGTAACGCTGCAAGCCGGCTTCGAATAGCCACAGGGTGAGCTGCGCCAGCATCACACCGACCACCACCAGCACGGCTACCAGGCCCAGGCTCAGGCGTGCCTGGATCGACTTCATTCGCCGTGCCCGGCGTACAGGTAGCCTTGCCCGCGGCGCGTCTCGATGACGCTGCGGCCCAGCTTGCGGCGCAGATGATTGACGTGGACTTCGAGCACATTGGAGTCGCGCTCGGTTTCGCCGTCGTACAGGTGCTCGGCCAGGTGGCTCTTGGAGAGGATCTGCTGCGGGTGCAGCATGAAGTAGCGCAGCAGCCGGAACTCGGCAGCGGTGAGCTGGATATCCACGCCATCGCGGCTCACGCATTGGCGGCTTTCATCCAGGTGCAGGCCGGCGGCTTCCAGCGTTGGCTGGTTGGCCAGGCCGCGGGCGCGACGCAGCAAGGCCTGGATGCGCAACTGCAGCTCCTCGGGGTGGAAGGGCTTGCTCAGGTAGTCGTCGGCACCGGCCTTGAGCCCTTCGATGCGCTCGGCCCACGAGCCGCGCGCAGTGAGGATCAGCACAGGGGTGGCCAGGCCGCCGGCGCGCCACTGGGCCAGCACCTCCAGGCCCGGCAACCCAGGCAGGCCGAGGTCGAGAATGATCAGGTCATAAGGCTCGCTCTGGCCCTGGTACACCGCATCGCGGCCGTCCGCCAGCCAGTCCACGGCATAGCCCTGACGCTGCAGGGCGGTGGTCAGTTCATCGGCCAGTGGCACGTTGTCCTCGACAAGCAACAGGCGCATTCAGTCGTCTTCCTCATCTTTGAGCAGGGCACCGGTGCTGGCGTCGAGCTTGATCTCGCGCACCACGCCTTCCGTGGTCAGCAATTCGACCTCATATTCGTAGCGATCATCGTCTTCTTCCAGCTCGGCTTCCAGCAGACGCGCCCCGGGGTAACGCCCCAGGGCGGTTTCCAGCAGCTGTTCGAGTGGCAGGATGACGCCCTTCTGGCGCAGCTTGAGGGCTTCATCCTGGTCCAGGTCGCGGGCAACGGCCAGTGAGCAGACGGCCAGCAGCGAGAGCGCCAGGTAACGCGCCGGCCGAGGTAAGTTGATCATCAGTTGTCTTGTGCGTCCTTGAGTACTTCACCGGTCTTGGCATCAAGATCGACGTCCCATTCGACGTTCTGCTGATCACGCAGCTCGACCTTGTAGATGTAGCGGCCGTATTCGTTTTCCAGCTCGGAATCCTTGACGGTGGCGCCAGGGTGCTTGGCCACGGCGGTGGCCTTGAGCTCATCGAGCGACTTGATGGTCTTGGCATTGACCAACTTGACCACTTCGTCAGGCTGGACGTCCTTGGCCAGGGCAACGTTGGCACCGAAAGCCAGGGCAGCGGCAGTGAACAGGGCAGTCAAAGTTTTCATGAGGTGTCTCCATCGATAGGTGCAATGTGTCTACGGGGTCAAGATTAACCACCGGTCCTTAACTGAACCTGAAAACAACTGGCGCCATGATAGCGCAGCTTGAGAACGCGTTACCTTGATCGCCGGCAAGCCGGCGATCAGCGCTACGAACCCCCTATAATGCCCCCCTTGTTGCCCGCGAGATCCGTCATGAGCGCCATTCACATCAAATACCCTGCCCTGACCTTCAAGGCCGGCCAGCGCGCGCTGCGCCAGATTCGCGAGCGCGGCTTGCTGGCCGAGGATGTCGGCGTATTGCCCGGTGCTGCCGGCGGCCCGAAACCGTTGGGCATCCAAGGCCTGGACCTGGCACTGTTCGGCGAGTGGCTGCCGACGGCGCCACGCCAGCGTGCCTTGATCGGCGCCTCGATCGGCTCCTGGCGCTTCGCCAGTGCCTGCCTCGATGACCCGGTGGCCGGCATCCGCCGCCTGGGCGAACTGTATACCGAGCAGGACTTCGCCAAGGGCGTCACGCCCGCCGAGATCAGCCGCAGTTGCCAGCGCATGCTCGACGCACTGCTGCAGGGCCGCGACGGGCAGATCCTCGCCAACCCGCACTACCGCCTGAACATCCTGGTGGTGAAGAGCCACGGCCAGCTCGCCCATGACCATCGCGGGCGCCTGGGCATGGGCCTGTCGTCGGTGATCGCCAGCAACCTGCTCGGCCGTTCGCGCCTGGCCCGGCATTTCGAGCGCATCATCCTCCACGACCAGCGCGCCGCGCCGCCGCTCGATGCGCTCACCGACTTCCCCTCGCGCTGCCTGCCGCTGGACCTGGCGAACCTGCGCCATGCCCTGCTGGCCTCGGGCTCGATCCCGATGGTGATGGAGGGTGTGCGCGACATTCCGGGGGCCGGCGCGGGCACCTACCGCGATGGCGGGTTGCTCGATTACCACCTCGACCTGCCGTACCGCGGCGACGACCTGGTGCTGTACCCGCACTTCACCGACAAGGTCGTGCCCGGGTGGTTCGACAAGGCCCTGCCCTGGCGCAAAGGCGATGCCACGCGCCTGCAGAACGTGCTGCTGATGACCCCCTCACCGCAGTACCTGGCCGCCCTGCCGTTCGGCAAGCTGCCCGACCGCAACGACTTCAAGCGCTTCATGGGCGATGCGCCCAGCCGCAAGCGCTACTGGTACAAGGCCATTGCCGAAAGCCGGCGCCTGGGCGACGAACTGCTGGAGCTGATGGCCACCGGGCGGCTGCATGAACGCCTGCAAGCCTTGTAGCGGCCATGCTGGTAGACTGCGCGCATTATTGATTCACACAGAGTTATGACAGCGTGGAAATCTTCAAGGAATTTACGTTCGAATCGGCCCACCGCCTGCCCAACGTCCCCGCCGGGCACAAGTGCGGCCGCCTGCATGGCCACTCGTTCAAGGTAGCGCTGCACCTGACCGGGCAGCTTGATCCGCACACGGGCTGGATCCGCGATTTTTCCGAAATCAAGGCGATCTTCAAGCCGCTCTACGAGCAGCTGGACCACAACTACCTGAACGACATTCCTGGCCTGGAGAACCCGACCAGCGAAGTGATCGCCAAATGGATCTGGGAGCAGGTCAAGCCATTGCTGCCTGAGCTGTCCAAGGTGCGGATTCACGAGACTTGCACCAGCGGGTGCGAATATACCGGCGACTGATCCGGCATCTTCACTGGGCCTATCGCGGATGAATCCGCTCCTACAGGGTCAGCATCGCCCTTGTAGGAGCGGATTCATCCGCGATAGCGCCAGCAGCCTCACCACACGGCCTCAACCCTGCCCATCCCCCACCGCATCACGCAGGAAACTCGGCGCGATGTAGCGCTGGTAATGCGCCTCGGAAAGCAAGAAAAACTCACGGTCGATGGCATCGCGCAGCTGCGGCAGCTCCCAGTCACGAAACTCGGGCAGCAACACCATCCCGTACGCCTCCAGGTCACGAATCATCCGCGCTCCGCGGGCAATCAGCTGGTACGCCCAGCAATACTCCGACTGCTGTTCTACGAAGCGGATCGAACGCTGCTGCAACTGCTGACGCAACAGGCCTTTGTCGAACACTTCCAGCTTGGCCATCATCACCTGTGCCAACAGCTGCTCCAGGCGCAGCCACACGGCGCGCTTCTGCTCTTCGTCGTAACCATTCCAGTGGATCACTTCATGGTGAAAACGCTTGCAGCCACGGCACACCGTGTCTCCGTACACCGTCGAGCAAAGGCCGACGCAAGGGGTCTTGATGGACTGGTTGGGCATGAAAAAACAACGGCTTGGCGGTGGAACACGCGCCCATGTTAGCCCTTTGTCTAACCAGGGTCACTCGTTAAAGTCTCCTGTACCGCCTTACCTTCCGGATTTTTTTGCCGTAGAATCATCCGGCCTTTTCAAAGGCAACAATGTCCGTTGGAAGCTGTTTTCAAAGCGTCACGAGCACAGTTAATCCGGTAGAACGGCGTTGGCCCGGGACATGCCCCTCGCATGCCCGTGCCAGCCCTCATCAGCTCCCCGTTCTGCAGGCGTAAAACTTTGAAAGCAGCTTCTGTAAGGATTCTCTGCGACCCTGGCTGGGCGGCCCAAAAAGCCGTTGTAGCGCATGGGTGCAGGGAATGCTGGATGAGCGTCCCGGACTCCCTTTAGGGACCACTGATGAGGGTAATAACTGTGCTTGAAGCCTACCGCAAACACATCGAAGAGCGTGCCGCCCTGGGTATCGTGCCCCAGCCGCTGAACGCCGAACAAACTGCAGGCCTGGTCGAGCTGCTGAAAAACCCGCCGGCCGGCGAAGAAGCCTTCCTCGTAGACCTGATCACCAACCGCGTTCCGCCAGGCGTGGACGAAGCTGCCTACGTCAAGGCTGCGTTCCTGTCTGCCGTCGCCAAGGGCGAAACCAAGTCGCCACTGATCGACCGCAAGCACGCCACCGAGCTGCTGGGCACCATGCAAGGCGGCTACAACATCGAGACGCTGGTCGCGCTGCTGGATGACGCCGAACTGGGCGCCGTCGCGGCCGAACAGCTCAAGCACACCCTGCTGATGTTCGATGCCTTCCACGACGTGGCCGAAAAAGCCAAGGCGGGCAACACCCACGCCAAGGCCGTGCTGGACTCCTGGGCTGCCGGCGAGTGGTTCACCTCGCGCCCGGCCATCGCCGACAAGTACACCCTGACCGTGTTCAAGGTGCCTGGCGAAACCAACACCGACGACCTGTCCCCTGCTCCGGACGCCTGGTCGCGCCCTGACATCCCGCTGCACGCCCTGGCCATGCTGAAAATGGCCCGCGACGGCATCGAGCCGCAGCAGCCAGGTTCGGTCGGCCCGCTGGCCCAGATCGAAGCGGTCAAGGCCAAGGGCTTCCCGGTCGCCTACGTCGGTGACGTGGTCGGTACCGGTTCCTCGCGCAAATCCGCTACCAACTCGGTGCTGTGGTTCTTCGGCGACGACATCCCGTACGTGCCGAACAAGCGCGCCGGTGGCTTCTGCTTCGGCACCAAGATCGCCCCGATCTTCTACAACACCATGGAAGACGCCGGCGCCCTGCCGATCGAATTCGACTGCACCAACCTGGCCATGGGCGACGTCATCGACGTTTACCCGTTCAAGGGTGAAGTACGCCGTCACGGCAGCGATGAGCTGGTCACCAGCTTCCAGCTGAAAACCGAAGTACTGTTGGATGAAGTCCGCGCTGGCGGTCGTATCCCGCTGATCGTCGGCCGTGGCCTGACCGAGAAAGCCCGTGCCGAACTGGGCCAGGGCCCATCGGACCTGTTCAAGAAGCCAGAGCAGCCTGCCGACAGCGGCAAGGGCTTCACCCTGGCGCAGAAGATGGTCGGCCGCGCCTGCGGTCTGCCAGAAGGCCAGGGCGTACGCCCAGGTGCCTACTGCGAACCGAAGATGACCACCGTCGGCTCCCAGGACACCACTGGCCCGATGACCCGCGACGAGCTGAAAGACCTGGCGTGCCTGGGCTTCTCCGCCGACCTGG
This sequence comes from Pseudomonas sp. KU43P, assembly GCF_033095865.1. Classification (NCBI taxonomy): domain Bacteria; kingdom Pseudomonadati; phylum Pseudomonadota; class Gammaproteobacteria; order Pseudomonadales; family Pseudomonadaceae; genus Pseudomonas; species Pseudomonas sp. KU43P. The sequence goes on from NZ_AP019365.1 coordinate 3,967,877, forward strand.
TGATGCAGTCGTTCTGCCACACCGCGGCCTATCCGAAGCCGATCGACGTCAACACCCACCACACCCTGCCAGACTTCATCCGCACCCGTGGCGGCGTGTCGCTGCGTCCGGGCGACGGCATCATCCACAGCTGGCTGAACCGCATGCTGATGCCTGACACCGTGGGTACCGGTGGCGACTCGCACACCCGCTTCCCGATCGGTATCTCGTTCCCGGCCGGTTCCGGCCTGGTGGCCTTCGCCGCCGCCACCGGCGTCATGCCGCTGGACATGCCTGAGTCGATCCTGGTTCGTTTCAAGGGCAAGCTGCAGCCTGGCATCACCCTGCGTGACCTGGTGCATGCCATCCCTTACTACGCCATCCAGAAGGGCCTGCTGACCGTCGAGAAGAAAGGCAAGAAGAACGCCTTCTCCGGCCGCATCCTGGAAATCGAAGGCCTGGACGAACTGACCGTCGAGCAGGCTTTCGAGCTGTCCGACGCTTCGGCCGAGCGTTCCGCTGCCGGTTGCACCATCAAGCTGCCAGAGAAGGCCATTGCCGAGTACCTGACCTCCAACATCACCCTGCTGCGCTGGATGATCGGCGAAGGCTACGGCGATGCCCGTACCCTGGAGCGTCGCGCCCAGGCCATGGAAGCCTGGCTGGCCAAGCCTGAGCTGCTGTCGGCCGACGCCGATGCCGAATACGCCGAAATCATCGAAATCGACCTGGCCGACGTCAAGGAGCCTGTGCTCTGCGCGCCGAACGACCCGGACGATGCCCGCCTGCTGTCCTCGGTACAGGGCGAGAAGATCGACGAAGTGTTCATCGGTTCGTGCATGACCAACATCGGCCACTTCCGTGCCGCCGGCAAGCTGCTGGACAAGGTCAAGGGTGGCATTCCTACCCGTCTGTGGCTGGCTCCGCCAACCAAGATGGACGCCCACCAGCTGACCGAAGAAGGCTACTACGGCATCTACGGCAAGGCCGGTGCGCGCATGGAAATGCCAGGCTGCTCGCTGTGCATGGGTAACCAGGCACGTGTGCAGACCGGTTCGACCGTGGTCTCCACCTCGACCCGTAACTTCCCGAACCGCCTGGGCGACGCGACCAACGTGTACCTGGCATCGGCAGAGCTGGCCGCTGTCGCTTCGATCATCGGCAAGCTGCCGACCGTTGAAGAGTACATGCAGTACGCGAAAGACATCGACAGCATGGCTGCCGACGTCTACCGCTACCTGAGCTTCGACCAGATCGCCGAGTTCCGCGAAGCGGCTGCCAACGCCAAGATCCCAGTGGTCCAGGCGTAAGCTGAGCTGTAAGGTGTAAAGAAAACCCCGGTAGAGATGCCGGGGTTTTTTTATGGCCCTTTCGGGCCCTATCGCCGGCAAGCCGGCTCCCACAGGTACGGCGTTGCGCCAAACCTGTGGGAGCTGGCTTGCCGGCGATAGGGCCGGTGAAGCCAGCCTAGATCACAAACAGATCCACAAACCTGTGCACTGGCGTGCCCTCCAGCGCCTGCTGGTCCTTGCACAAGGCAAAAATCGCCTCACACCGCTGCCGCGCAAACCGTGTCGCCAGGTTCTCCCGGAACTTCGCCTCCAGCAACGGTATCCCCTCCTCCCGCCGACGCCGGTGCCCCAGCGGGTATTCCACTACCACCTGCTCGGTACTGCTCCCATCCTTGAAAAACACCTGCAACGCGTTGGCAATCGAACGCTTGTCCGGCTCCAGGTATTCGCGGCTGAATCGCGGATCTTCCACCACCTCCATTTTCTCGCGCAGCCGATCGATGCTCGGGTGCGCGGCGTGGAAGGCATCTTCGTAATCCTCGGCTTCCAGGCGCCCGAAGATCAACGGCACCGCCACCATGTACTGCAGGCAGTGATCGCGGTCGGCAGCATTGGCCAGCGGGCCCACCTTGGAGATGATGCGGATCGCCGACTCCTGGGTGGTGATCACGATCCGGTCGATTTCATGCAGGCGATTGCGCACCTGCCGGTGCAGCATCAGCGCCGCCTCGCAGGCGGTCTGGGCGTGAAATTCGGCGGGGAAGCTGATCTTGAACAGCACGTTTTCCATCACGTAGCTGGCCAAGGGCTGCGGCAGGCTCAACGCCTGCTGAGCGGCAGGCTTGAGCGCCAGATCCTTGTTGGTGTGGCTGAACGACACATCATAAAAGCCCCATTGCGGCGCCGTCAGCACCCCCGGCACGCCCATCTCGCCACGCAAGGCGATATCAGCCAGGCGCACACCACGGCTGGAGGCGTCCCCGGCGGCCCATGACTTGCGCGAGCCGGCGTTGGGCGCATGGCGATAGGTGCGCAAGGCCTGGCCGTCGACAAATGCATGGGACAGCGCCGAAAGCAGTTGCTCGCGATTGGCCCCCATCAGCTTGGCGCACACTGCAGTGGACGCGACCTTCACCAGGATGACGTGGTCCAGGCCGACACGGTTGAACGCGTTCTCCAGCGCCAGCACACCCTGGATCTCGTGGGCCATGACCATGGCTTCGAGCACTTCGCGCATCTTCAGCGGGGCTTCGCCGTTGGCCCCGTGCTTCTGTGACAGGTGATCAGCCACCGCCAGGATGCCACCGAGGTTGTCCGAAGGGTGGGCCCACTCCGCCGCCAGCCAGGTGTCGTTGTAATCCAGCCAGCGCACGGTGCAGCCGATGTCCCAGGCCGCCTTGACCGGGTCCAGGCGATAGGCGGTGCCGGGCACACGGGCACCGTTGGGGACCACGGTACCTTCGACGATCGGGCCAAGGTGTTTGGTGCATTCGGGGAAGCGCAGGGCAAGCAGGCCGCAGCCGAGGGTGTCGATCAGGCAGTTGCGTGCGGTGTCCAGCGCCTCGGGGGATTCGACCCGGTAGGTGAGGACGTAGTCAGCGAGGGTTTGCAACACCCGGTCGTAGTCCGGGCGGTCATTGAGGTCCGAGTTGGCGCTCATCTTCTGCTCCTGTGAATGGGGGCTGCCTTGCAGCCCATCGCCGGCAAGCCGGCTCCCACAGGAGGAGTGCTGCGCCCTTGAAACAGGCGCTGCACCCGTGGGAGCTGGCTTGCCGGCGATGGGCCGCAGAGCGGCCCCAGTCATCGAAAGCCGAGCGCCAGTGGTGCATCAGAAGCTGTCGCCAGGCACCCTCACCCAGCCTTCCATCAGCACGCGAGCACTGCGGCTCATGATTGCCTTGGTCACCGTCCACTCGCCATTCACCTGACGCGCCTCGGCTCCCACGCGCAGGGTGCCGGACGGATGCCCGAAGCGCACGGCGCTGCGCTCGCCCCCGCCAGCGGCGAGGTTGACCAGGGTGCCAGGAATGGCAGCGGCGGTACCGATCGCCACCGCGGCAGTGCCCATCATTGCGTGGTGCAGCTTGCCCATGGACAGCGCACGCACCAGCAGGTCGATGTCACTTGCTGCGACAGCCTTGCCACTGGACGCAGTGTAGGTGCTTGGCGGCGCAACGAAAGCGACCTTGGGCGTGTGCTGACGCCCGGCAGCGTGGTCGACGTTCTCGATCAGGCCCATGCGCACCGCGCCATAGGCGCGGATCGTCTCGAAACGCAGCAGCGCCTGCGGATCACCATTGATGGCGTCCTGCAACTCGGTACCGGTGTAGCCGATATCGGCGGCGTTGACGAAGATGGTCGGGATGCCGGCATTGATCAGCGTGACCTTGAAGCAACCGACACCTGGCACGTCCAGCTCGTCCACCAGGTTACCGGTGGGGAACATGGCGCCACCGTCACCGTCTTCATCGGCAGCCGGATCGAGGAACTCGAGCTGCACTTCGGCCGCCGGGAAGGTGACACCGTCGAGTTCGAAATCGCCGGTTTCCTGCACTTCACCTTCGCTCATCGGCACGTGGGCGATGATGGTCTTGCCGATATTGGCCTGCCAGATGCGCACGGTGGCGATGCCGTTGCGCGGAAGGCGCGCCGGGTCGACCAGGCCGCTGCTGATGGCGTAGGAACCGACAGCGGCGGACAGGTTGCCGCAGTTGCCGCTCCAGTCGACGAAAGCCTTGTCGATCGAGACCTGGCCGAACAGGTAGTCGACATCGTGGTCGGGCTTGCTGCCGGGCGAGAGGATCACGGTCTTGCTGGTGCTCGACGTGGCGCCGCCCATGCCGTCGATCTGCTTGCCGTAAGGATCCGGGCTGCCGATCACCCGCAGCAGCAGGGCATCACGGGCCGGGCCAGGAACCTGGGCGGATTCGGGAAGGTCTTGCAGGCGGAAGAACACGCCCTTGCTGGTGCCGCCACGGATGTAGGTGGCAGGGACTTTGATCTGGGGTACATGTGGCATTGGCTGTGTCCTGTCTTGAAGGTAAGTCGCCGCTGGGGGCGCCATGCGCCCTATCGCCGGCAAGCCGGCTCCCACCGGGATGGTGTGGGAGCCGGCTTGCCGGCGATAGGGCTGCACAGCAGCCCCCTACTGCTTAAGCCGAAGCTTCGAGGAAGTCCTGGGCAAAGCGCTGCAGCACCCCACCCGCCTCGTAGATCGACACTTCCTCGGCGGTATCCAGGCGGCAGGTCACCGGCACCTCGATGCGCTCACCGTTGGCGCGCGTGACCACCAGGGTCAGGGTCGCACGCGGGGTACGCGCACCCAGCACATCGTAGGTTTCGCTGCCATCCAGCCCCAGGGTCTTGCGGTCGGTACCTGGCTTGAACTCCAGCGGCAGCACGCCCATGCCCACCAGGTTGGTGCGGTGGATACGCTCGAAGCCTTCGGCAACGATCGCCTCGACACCGGCCAAGCGCACACCCTTGGCCGCCCAGTCACGCGACGAGCCCTGGCCATAGTCGGCACCGGCCACGATGATCAGCGGCTGCTTGCGCTCCATGTAGGTCTCGATGGCTTCCCACATGCGGGTCACCTTGCCTTCCGGCTCGATGCGCGCCAGCGAGCCCTGCTTCACGCTGCCATCTTCCTTGCGCACCATTTCGTTGAACAGCTTGGGGTTGGCGAAGGTGGCGCGCTGGGCGGTCAGGTGATCGCCGCGGTGGGTGGCGTAGGAGTTGAAGTCCTCTTCCGGCAGGCCCATTTTCGCCAAGTATTCACCCGCCGCGCTGTCCATCATGATGGCGTTGGACGGCGACAGGTGGTCGGTAGTGATGTTGTCCGGCAGCACCGCCAGTGGGCGCATGCCGCGCAGGCTGCGCTCACCGGCCAGGGCGCCTTCCCAGTACGGCGGGCGGCGGATGTAGGTGCTCATCGGGCGCCAGTCATACAGCGGCGCCACTTTCGGGCCTCGGTCTTCCTCGATGGCGAACATCGGGATGTAGACCTTGCGGAACTGCTCCGGCTTGACCGCCGCACGCACCACCGCGTCGATCTCTTCGTCGCTCGGCCAGATGTCCTTGAGGCGGATTTCCTTGCCGTCGATCACGCCCAGCACATCCTTCTCGATGTCGAAGCGGATGGTGCCGGCAATGGCGTAGGCCACCACCAGCGGCGGCGAGGCAAGGAAGGCCTGCTTGGCGTAAGGGTGGATACGCCCGTCGAAGTTGCGGTTGCCCGACAGCACGGCGGTGGCGTACAGGTCGCGGTCGATGATCTCCTGCTGGATTACCGGGTCCAGGGCACCGGACATGCCGTTGCAGGTGGTGCAGGCGAAGGCGACGATGCCGAAGCCCAGTTGCTCCAGCTCCTTCTCCAGGCCCGCCTCTTCCAGGTACAGCTGCACGGCCTTGGAGCCGGGCGCCAGCGACGACTTGACCCACGGTTTGCGGCCCAGGCCCAGCTTGTTGGCGTTGCGCGCCAGCAAGCCTGCGGCAATCACGTTGCGCGGGTTGCTGGTGTTGGTGCAACTGGTGATGGCCGCGATGATCACTGCGCCGTCCGGCATCTGCCCCGGCACCTCCTCCCAGGCGCCGGCGATACCTTTGGCCGCCAGGTCGCTGGTAGCGACGCGGGCGTGCGGGTTGGACGGGCCGGCCATGTTGCGCACCACGCTCGACAGGTCGAAGTGCAGCACGCGCTCGTATTCGGCCTTGGCCAGGCTGTCAGCCCACAGGCCGGTGGCCTTGGCGTAGGTTTCCACCAGCTTGACCTGCTGCTCTTCGCGGCCGGTCAGCTTGAGGTAGTCGATGGTTTGCTGATCGATGGCGAACATCGCAGCGGTGGCGCCGTATTCCGGGGCCATGTTGGAGATGGTCGCGCGGTCGCCCAGGGTCAGGGCGCGCGCACCCTCACCGTAGAATTCGAGGTAGGCACCCACCACCTTCTGCTTGCGCAGGAACTCGGTCAGGGCCAGCACCAGGTCGGTGGCGGTGATGTTCGGGGCCAGCTTGCCGCCGAGCTCGACACCGACGATTTCCGGCAGGCGCATCCACGAGGCGCGGCCGAGCATGACGTTTTCGGCTTCCAGGCCACCGACACCGATGGCGATCACGCCCAGGGCATCCACGTGCGGGGTGTGGCTGTCGGTGCCGACGCAGGTATCCGGGTAGGCCACGCCGCGGTCGTTGTGGATCACCGGCGACATTTTCTCCAGGTTGATCTGGTGCATGATGCCGTTGCCGGGCTGGATCACGTCGACGTTCTTGAACGCCTTCTTGGTCCAGTTGATGAAATGGAAGCGGTCTTCGTTGCGGCGGTCTTCGATGGCGCGGTTCTTCTCGAACGCCTGCGGGTCGTAGCCGCCACACTCGACGGCCAGCGAGTGGTCGACGATCAGTTGCACCGGCACCACCGGGTTGACCTGGGCGGGGTCGCCACCTTTGTCGGCGATGGCGTCACGCAGGCCAGCAAGGTCGACCAGGGCGGTCTGGCCGAGGATGTCATGGCACACCACGCGGGCCGGGAACCAGGGGAAGTCGAGGTCGCGCTTGCGCTCGATCAGCTGGCTCAGCGAGGCGTCGAGGGTGGCCGGGTCACAGCGGCGCACCAGGTTTTCGGCGAGCACGCGGGAGGTGTAGGGCAGGCCATCGTACGCGCCGGGCTTGATCGCCTCGACCGCGGCGCGGGCGTCGAAATAGTCCAGGTCGGTGCCTGGAAGGTTCTTGCGGTAGGTGGTATTCATATCGTTATCAGGCTCGGTCACGGTGCGGTCGTGGAATTTATGGCCCTGGGTGCCAGCGGCGCCCTCATCGCCGGCAATCCGGCTCCCACAGGGGTGTACAGGCGCTGTACCTGTGGGAGCCGGCTTGCCGGCAATGAGGCCAGCACAGCCAGCCCCATTGTTCGACTCAGCGCTGCTCGATCGGCACGAACTGGCGCTGTTCGACGCCGACATACTCGGCGCTCGGGCGAATGATGCGGTTGTTGGCGCGCTGCTCGAACACGTGCGCAGCCCAGCCGGTCAGGCGCGAGCAGACGAAGATCGGGGTGAACAGCTTGGTCGGGATACCCATGAAGTGGTATGCCGATGCATGATAGAAGTCGGCGTTGGGGAACAGGCGTTTCTGCTCCCACATGGTCTTGTCGATGGCCTCGGAGACCGGGTACAAGACCTTGTCACCCACCTCGTCGGCGAGCTGCTTCGACCAGCCCTTGATCACCTCGTTGCGCGGGTCGGACTCTTTGTAGATGGCATGGCCGAAGCCCATGATCTTGTCCTTGCGCTCGAGCATGCGCAGCAGCTCGGCGGTAGCTTCCTGCGGGCTCTGGAAGCGTTCGATCAGCTCCATCGCTGCCTCGTTGGCACCGCCGTGCAGCGGGCCGCGCAGCGAGCCGATGGCAGCGGTAACGCACGAATACAGGTCGGACAGGGTCGAGGCGCAGACGCGCGCGGTGAAGGTGGAGGCGTTGAACTCGTGCTCTGCATAGAGGATCAGCGACACGTTCATCACCTTCACGTGCAGTGCGCTCGGCTTCTTGCCGTGCAGCAGGTGCAGGAAGTGGCCGCCGAGGGTGTCTTCGTCACTGGTGCAGTCGATGCGCACGCCATGGTGGCTGAAGCGGTACCAGTAGCACATCACCGCCGGGAACAGCGCCAGCAGGCGGTCGGTCTTCTCACGCTGGGCTTCGAAGGTCAGCTCCGGCTCCAGGGTGCCGAGCACCGAGCAGCCGGTGCGCATCACGTCCATCGGGTGGGCATCACGCGGGATGCGCTCGAGCACTTCCTTCAGTGCCTGGGGCAGGTCGCGCAGGCCCTTGAGCTTGCGCTTGTAGTCAGCCAGCTCGGCCTGGGTCGGCAGCTCGCCGTACAACAGCAGGTAGGCCACTTCCTCGAATTCGGCCCCGGCCGCCAGGTCGCGGACGTCGTAGCCACGGTAGGTCAGGCCGGCACCGGCCTGGCCAACGGTCGACAGCGCGGTCTGGCCGGCCACCTGGCCGCGCAGGCCTGCGCCACTGAGTACTTTTGCTTCGGCCATGGTGTTTCTCCTTTCTTGAATTTGTTATGGAATCTTTTCTGGCTGATTCGAAGGTGTTGCTGCCGGCCCTATCGCCGGCAAGCCGGCTCCCACACCGAGCGGTTGTGTCGCGCCTGTGGGAACCGGCACAGGCTCAACCTTTCTTCTGCGCGAACAATGCATCCAGGCTCTGCTCGAAGGCGTGGTAGCCAATGGCATCGTAGAGCTCCATGCGGGTCTGCATGGTGTCGATCACATTCTTCTGGGTGCCGTCACGGCGCAGCGCGGTGTACACATTCTCGGCCGCCTTGTTCATGGCACGGAACGCCGACAGCGGGTACAGCACCAGCGACACATCGACCTCGCCCAGCTCCTGGGTGGTGTACAGCGGCGTGGCTCCGAACTCGGTGATGTTGGCCAGGATCGGCGCCTTCACCCGGTCGGCGAAGGTCTTGTACATCGCAAGCTCGGTGATGGCTTCCGGGAAGACCATGTCGGCACCGGCTTCGACGCAGGCAGCGGCACGGTCCAGTGCAGCGTTCAGGCCTTCCACGGCCAGGGCGTCGGTACGCGCCATGATCACGAAGCTGTCATCGGTGCGGGCATCCACCGCCGCCTTGATGCGGTCGACCATCTCCTGCTGGGAAACGATCTCCTTGTTCGGCCGGTGGCCACAGCGCTTGGCGCCCACCTGGTCCTCGATGTGAATGGCAGCAGCGCCGAACTTGATCATCGAGCGCACGGTACGGGCCACGTTGAAGGCCGAGGCACCGAAGCCGGTGTCGACATCCACCAGCAGCGGCAGGTCGCAGACATCGGTGATGCGCCGCACGTCGGTCAGCACGTCGTCCAGGCCGGTGATGCCAAGGTCCGGCAGGCCCAGGGAGCCTGCGGCAACACCGCCGCCGGAGAGGTAGATGGCCTTGAAACCGGCGCGCTTGGCCAGCAGGGCGTGGTTGGCGTTGATCGCGCCGACCACTTGCAGCGGATGTTCGGCGGCAACGGCGTCGCGGAAACGCTGACCGGGGGTGCTCTTCACAGTCATTTCTCACCTCGTGGGCTGTTGTTGTGGGCGTCCAGATAGTGACGCTCGATGTTGCGCTTGGACGCGCCGATGTGGCGGCGCATCAGGAGTTCTGCCAGCTCGCCGTCACGGTCGGCGATGGCATCGAGAATGCGGTGGTGTTCGGCAAAGGCCTGGCGCGGCCGATTGGGCGTGGCGGAGAACTGGATGCGGTACATGCGCACTAGTTGGTACAGCTCGCCGCAGAGCATCTTGACCAGGGTCTGGTTGCCGCTGCCTTGAATGATTCGGTAGTGGAAGTCGTAGTCGCCTTCCTGTTGGTAGTAGCCCTGCCCGGCCTGGAACGCGGCATCGCGCTCGTGGGTGTCGAGTACCCGGCGCAGCTCGTCGATGTCGGCCTGGCTCATGCGCTCGGCGGCCAGGCGGCAGGCCATGCCTTCGAGCGACTCGCGAATTTCGTAGAGCTCGATCAGCTCGGCATGGTTGAGCGACACCACCCGCGCCCCGACATGCGGCACCCGCACCAGCAGACGTTGACCCTCCAGGCGGTGAATGGCCTCGCGCAGCGGGCCGCGGCTGATGCCATAGGTGCGTGCCAGCTCAGGCTCGGAGATCTTGCTGCCCGGGGCGATGTCGCCTTTGACGATAGCGGCCTGGATGCGCCGGAATACATTCTCGGACAAGGTTTCCGTTTCGTCTGACGCTGCAGGGCTGGGGGTGGTGAGGTCCAGCATATTGTCGACACCTTGCTAATCACTTTGGCAGAAACTAGCGAATCGAGCGCCTGGAGTCAAAGACAAAATGAATATTGTCGACAATCGTCTAAGAACGAACTTACCCCTCCCCCGCGCTGTCAGATCGCGACGCGCTGGCGTCAAGACATCGTCGTGATAGAATGCCGCGCCTCCGAAGTATGGATAGCGTGTTTGTCATCAATTCATGTTGTTGACAGTTAATGAGGAAGCTTGCGCAGCAGTTGCCAGTCGCCTTGCCCCGAACCCTGCACAGCACCGCGCCAGGATTATGAGACTTACACCCGTTTTATTGCTGTTATGCCTCACCCTGCTGCCGGCCCTAGGCCAGGCGGCGGGCAAGACCGTGTACGGTCTGAACGAATACGCGCGCCTGGGCGATCTCGACCTGGAAGTGGCCGCCAAGCTGGACACCGGTGCCAAGACCGCATCGCTGAGCGCCCGCGACATCAAGCGTTTCAAGCGCAACGGCGAGAGCTGGGTGCGTTTCTACCTGGCCATCGACGCCGCCCACTCGCACCCGATCGAGCGCCCACTGGCCCGGGTCAGCAAGATCAAGCGCCGTGCCGGCGACTATGATGCGGAGTCAGGCAAGGCCTACACCGCTCGCCCGGTCATCGAACTCGACATCTGCATGGGCCAGGCCCTGCGCACCATCGAAGTCAACCTCACCGACCGCAGCGCGTTCCAGTTCCCGCTGCTGATCGGCTCCGAGGCGCTCAAGCACTTCGACGCGCTGGTCGACCCAAGCCTTAAATACGCGGCCGGCAAACCTGCCTGTGCCACCGACGCTCCCAAAGCAGAGTAATCCCGATGCGCTCTCTTACCCTCCATCTGAAAGTCCTGATCACCGTACTGGTGCTGCTCGGCGTGGCGGTCACGGCTTATCAGATCTTCTTCCTCGGCATCCCGGTGACCGAGGATGAAACCGACGACCTGTGGAACATCGACGCCAAGGTCGAATTCGTCGCCAGCACCAAAGACCCGGTCAAGGTGCAGATGTTCGTGCCGCCGCTGAACCGCGACTATGTCAGCCTCAACGAGAGCTTCATCTCCAACAACTACGGGGTCAGCGTCAACCGCGCCGATGGCAACCGCAAGGTGACCTGGTCCGCCCGTCGCGCCAGCGGCAACCAGACGCTCTACTACCGCCTGGTGCTGACCAAGCGCTACAGCAACGAAAAGACCACCATCAAGGGCCCGACCTTCCGTGACAGCCTGGCCGTCGAGGGCCCCGAGAAGATCGCCGCCGAAGCCCTGATGGCACCGATCCGCCAACACTCGGCCGACGTCGAGACCTTCGTCAGCGAAACCATCAAGCGGGTCAACAACCTCAACGACGACAACGTCAAGCTGCTGCTGGCCGGCGATACTTCGGCCATGAAGAAAGCCCAGGTCATCGACCTGCTGCTGTCCATCGCCCACGTGCCGATGGAGAAGGTGCACACCATCCGCCTGGTTGCCGACACTCCGCAAACCCCTGAACTGTGGTTGCGCAGCTTCAACGGCAACGACTGGCTGTACTTCAACCCGGATACCGGCGAACAGGGCCTGCCGAGCGACCGCCTGTTGTGGTGGACCGGTGACGACAACCTGATCACCGTCGATGGCGGCAAGAAGGCCAACGTCACCTTCAGCATGAACAACAGCGAGATGAACGCCATCCGCCTGGCCAAGCTGACCGACGAGAACACCGACGCCGACTTCCTCGAGTACTCGCTGTACGGCCTGCCGCTGCAGACCCAGCAGACCTTCATGATCATGGTGATGATCCCGATCGGCGTACTGGTGATCCTGGTGCTGCGCAACCTGATCGGCATCCAGACCCTCGGCACCTTCACCCCGGTGCTGATCGCCCTGGCCTTCCGCGAGACCCAGCTAGGGTTCGGTATCGTGCTGTTCACGGTGATCACCGCGCTGGGCCTGTCACTGCGTTCGTACCTGGAGCATCTGAAACTGCAGATGCTGCCGCGCCTGTCGGTGGTGCTGACCTTCGTCGTGGTACTGATTGCCGCCATCAGCCTGTTCAGCCACAAGCTGGGCCTGGAACGCGGCCTGTCGGTGGCACTGTTCCCGATGGTGATCCTGACCATGACCATCGAGCGCCTGTCGATCACCTGGGAAGAGCGCGGTGGCGGCCATGCCATGAAAGTGGCCATCGGCACCCTTTTTGCCGCGTCGCTTGCGCACCTGCTGATGATGGTGCCGGAGCTGGTCTACTTCGTCTTCACCTTCCCGGCGGTTCTGCTGATCCTGGTGGGCTTCATGCTGGCAATGGGTCGCTACCGCGGCTACCGCCTGACCGAGCTCGTTCGCTTCAAGGCATTCGTGAAGAAGGCTGACGCCTGATGTTTGGCCTGATCAAGACGTGGAAAGCCCTGGAGGCCCGGGGCATCATGGGTATCAACCGCCGCAACGCGGATTATGTGCTGAAGTACAACAAGCGCAGCCTGTACCCGATCGTCGACGACAAGATCATCACCAAGGAGCGCGCGCTCGCCGCCGGCATCCACGTGCCGGAGATGTACGGCATCATCGAGACCGAAAAGGAAATCGAAAAGCTCGACGAGATCATCGGCGGGCGCAACGACTTCGTCATCAAGCCGGCGCAGGGCGCCGGCGGTGATGGCATCCTGGTGATCGCCGACCGTTTCGAGGATCGCTACCGCACGGTATCGGGCAAGATCATCAGCCACGAGGAGATCGAACACCAGATTTCGAGCATCCTCACCGGCCTCTACTCGCTGGGCGGGCACCGCGACCGCGCGTTGATCGAGTATCGGGTGACGCCAGACCAGATCTTCAAGAGCATCAGCTATGAAGGCGTGCCGGACATCCGCATCATCGTGCTGATGGGTTACCCGGTCATGGCCATGCTGCGCCTGCCGACCCGCCAGTCAGGCGGCAAGGCCAACCTGCACCAGGGCGCCATCGGCGTGGGTGTGGACCTGGCCACCGGCATGACCCTGCGTGGCACCTGGCTGAACAACATCATCAGCAAGCACCCGGACACCACCAATGCGGTGGACGGCGTGCAGCTGCCGAACTGGGACGGCTTCATGAAGCTTGCAGCCGGCTGCTACGAGCTGTGCGGCCTGGGCTATATCGGCGTGGACATGGTGCTGGACCAGGACAAGGGGCCGCTGATTCTCGAGCTCAACGCGCGGCCCGGCCTGAACATCCAGATTGCCAACGACACCGGCCTGACCCAGCGCACCCATGCCATCGAGGCGCACATCGAAGCCCTGGCCAAGCAAGGCATCAGCGAAGATGCAGAGCAGCGTGTGCGGGTGACCCAGGACCTGTTCGGCCACGTGCGACCACGCTGACCCACGGCGCCCAATCGCCAGCAAGCCGGCGATTGGGCGCAACCCGAAGGTTTAATGTCGCGCCCAACGCTAGGCGCTTTTCCTACACAGGTCTACAATCGCCCTCCTCGCTTTTACATCGCCGTCCACTCTGATGCCGACCTGTACGCTTCACCCCCTGCCCTACCAGTCCGACCCCGCCGCCTACTTTGCCCGCTTGCGACAAGCGCCCGGCGCGATCCTACTCGACAGCGCCCGCCCCGGCGCCGAACGCGGCCGCTTCGACCTGCTCAGCGCGTGGCCACAGCGCCACCTGCAAGCCCAGCCCGATGAACACGGCCGCACCTTCCTGCAGCGCCTGCGCGCAAGCTTGGCCGAACTGGGCCAGGCACAGCTTCCCGACGGTGTCGAACTGCCGTTTGCCGGCGGCCTGATCGGTTACCTGAGCTATGACTTCGGTCGCCGACTGGAGCACCTGCCAAGCCAGGCCATCGATGACCTCGGCCTGCCGGACGCACAACTGGGCCTGTACGCCTGGGCCCTGATCACCGACCATCGGCTCGGCAGCAGCCAGTTGGTATTCCACCCGAGCCTGGCCTGTGCAGAGCGCCAGCGCCTGATCGCCTTGTTCGAAGCTGATGACAACACGGCATGTGGCGACTTCCAGCTGCTCGCCCCCATGCGAGGGGATCTGCAGCCCGAGCAATACCAGGCCGCCTTCGATCGCGTACAGCAGTACATCCAGGCCGGCGACTGCTACCAGATCAACCTCACTCAACGCTTTCGCGCCCCTTGCCAAGGTGACCCGTGGCGCGCCTACCAGGCGCTACGCAAGGCCTGCCCGACCCCCTTCTCCGGCTACCAGCAACTGGCCGACGGCAGCGCGCTACTGAGCTTTTCCCCGGAGCGCTTCATCCGCGTCAACCAGGGCCAGGTCGAAACCCGCCCGATCAAGGGCACTCGCCCGCGCTCGGCCGATCCGCTCGAAGATACGCGCAATGCCGAGGAGCTGCGCCACAGCCCAAAGGACCGCTCGGAAAACCTGATGATCGTCGATCTGCTGCGCAACGACCTGGGGCGCACTTGCGAGATCGGCACGGTCAAGGTGCCCGAGCTGTTCAGCCTGGAGAGCTACCCCAACGTGCACCATCTGGTCAGCAGCATCACCGGCCAGCTGGCCGCCAGCAAGGATGCCCTGGACCTGATCGGCGACAGCTTCCCCGGTGGCTCGATCACCGGCGCGCCGAAGATCCGTGCCATGCAGATCATCGACGAACTCGAGCCGTCCCGTCGTGCGTTGTATTGCGGGTCGCTGCTGTACGCGGATGTGCGTGGCGAGATGGACAGCTCCATCGCCATTCGCAGCCTGTTGGTCAAAGATGGCCAAGTCAGCTGCTGGGGCGGCGGCGCCGTGGTGGCCGACTCCGACTGGCGGGCGGAATACGAAGAATCGATCGCCAAGGTGCGGGTGCTGATGCAGACCTTGCAGAGGCTGTAATCGGACGGTCGCCTGTAATGGCCCTGTCGCCGGCAAGCCGGCTTCCACAAAGAGCACCTGTGGGAGCCGGCTTGCCGGCGACAGGGCCATTACAGGCGCTGCAAAGCCCCAAGGCAGCACGTCTACCCTGCCATTTTTTGTTACCATCAACCCACTACGAGCGCACAGCGCCACAGCCAAGATGGAAACCGCCTGATGAGCCAACCCTTCGACGTCGCCGCCCTGGCCGCGACCTATGCCAACAAGTCCCCGCAGGAGATTCTCAAGCTCGCCTTCGAACATTTCGGCGACGACCTGTGGATCTCCTTCAGCGGCGCCGAGGATGTGGTGCTGGTCGACATGGCCTGGAAGCTGAACAAGCAGGTCAAGGTGTTCAGCCTCGACACCGGGCGCCTGCACCCTGAGACCTACCGCTTCATCGACCAGGTTCGCGAGCAGTACAACCTGCCGATCGAGATTCTCAGCCCGGACCGCGCCAAGCTCGACCCGTTCGTCAAGGAAAAGGGCCTGTTCAGCTTCTACAAGGACGGCCATGGCGAATGCTGCGGCATCCGCAAGATCGAACCGCTGCGCCGCAAGCTCGCCACTGTCAACGCCTGGGCCACCGGCCAGCGTCGCGATCAGAGCCCGGGCACCCGCAGCCAGGTGGCGGCGCTGGAGATTGACGGTGCCTTCTCCACCCCGGAGCGCACGCTATACAAGTTCAACCCGCTGGCGCAGATGACCAGCGCGGAAGTGTGGGGCTACATCCGCATGCTCGAACTGCCGTACAACAGCCTGCACGAGCGCGGCTTCATCAGCATCGGTTGCGAGCCGTGCACCCGCCCGGTGCTGCCGAACCAGCACGAGCGCGAAGGCCGCTGGTGGTGGGAAGAGTCGACCCAGAAGGAATGCGGGCTGCACGCCGGCAACCTGATCAGCAAGGCATAAATAGCTGGGGCCGCAAAGCGGCCCCATGCATTCCCAGATCAGTGCACCGGCAGCTCAACACCTTCAAACAGCTCTTCGAGCTCTTGCTTGTTATGGCACTGAATCGCCTTGGCCATTACTTCGCGGGTCAGGTGCGGTGCGAACTTCTCGATGAAGTCGCACATGAAGCCGCGCAGGAAGGTGCCACGGCGGAAGCCGATCTTGGTGATGCTCGCCTCGAACAGCTCGCTGGCATCCAGTGCCACCAGGTCGCTGTCGAGCTTGCTGTCGACTGCCATGCCGGCCACGATGCCCACGCCCAGGCCCAGGCGCACGTAAGTCTTGATCACGTCGGCGTCGGCGGCGGTGAACACCACCTTCGGCGTCAGGCCGCGGTGGTTGAAGGCCTCGTCCAGTTTCGAACGGCCGGTGAAACCGAACACGTAGGTCACGATCGGATACTCGGCCACCGCTTCCAGGGTCAGCTTCGGCAGCTTGGCCAGCGGGTGCCCCTGGGGCACGACCACGCAACGGTTCCACTTGTAGCACGGCATCATGATCAGGTCGCCGAACAGCTCCAGCGCCTCGGTGGCAATGGCGAAATCGACGGTGCCATCGGCCGCCATTTCGGCGATCTGCATGGGCGAACCCTGGTGCATGTGCAGGGCCACTTCCGGGTATTGCTTGATGAAGCTGCTGATAACCGGCGGCAACGCATAGCGTGCCTGGGTATGGGTCGTGGCGATGGACAGCGTACCCTTCTTCTCGTTGGAGAATTCCTGGGCGATCTGCTTGATGCTCTCGACCTTGCGCAGGATTTCGCCCGCGGTATTGATGATGCGCTCGCCGGCCGGGGTGACGCGGGTCAGGTGCTTGCCGCTGCGGGCAAAGACTTCAACACCGAGTTCATCTTCGAGCAGGCGGATCTGCTTGCTGATGCCCGGCTGCGAGGTGTACAGACTTTGCGCCGTCGCGGAGACGTTGAGGTCATGGTGCGCCACTTCCCAGATGTAGCGCAGTTGTTGAAGCTTCATAGGTTTCCCTCGAATCAGCGGTAAGTCAGCGGCAGCAGGCAGCGACGAGATATAACTATATTAGTGGTTCTCGAAATAAAACTAGAACTATTTTGTTACACGCTACTCCGAAATAGCCTGCTGCCAGACTCACACTTTCCTACGCCCGAGGTGCTGCGAGAGCGGCACCATATACACCGGAACCGGCGACAGTTGCAGCAGCCTGACCGCCGTGCGCCCCAGTGGCACGTCCACCCCGGCACCTGCGCTGTGGCTGCCGAAGATCAGCAGATCGACACTCAGCCGCTGCGCCTGATCGAGGATCACCTGGGCCGGGTCCCCCTGGCGCACCCGCACCGCCTTGATCACGGCCAGGTCGGCGTCCTCACCCAGCTCATCACGAAAATTCTCCAGCACCCGCTGCTCGATGTTGGCCATCACCGTGTTCACGCCCTCGCTGTGCAGCTCATCCAGCGTCTGCTCGTCGAGGTAGCTTTGCAGCAGGGATTCGGCGAACTGGCCCATGGGCTCCACGGCATGGATCACGTACAACTCCGCACCAAAGGTGCGGGCCAGGGCCAAGGCATGCTGCATGACGAACGGGGCGTAGACACCGAGGTCGGTGGCGTACAGCATGGAGCGGATCATTCGACCTCCTCGACTGCCGTTGCGGCAGAGCAAGCTTCAGCTTAGCAGCGTGCCGCTCGCTCGCTTTGCCGTCCGGCGCGCTGCTGCCGCGGGTTGCAGCGGTATCAGCCGGTGCGGTTGGCGCGGTCGATGAATGCCAGCGTCTGGTAGAGCACATGCATGCGCGGCAGGCTGCAACCGGCGGCGCGCGCCTGGGCCAGAGGCTCGGCATAGATTGCCTGCAGCTCCAGTGGGCGTTTCCCCGCGTGATCGTGGTACATGCTGGGCCAGTAGTCGGGCATCTGCTCGGTGATCCGGAACAGGTGATCGGCGTATCCCACCGGCAGCACATGGCCACAGGCTGCAGCCCCCTGCACCACCTCCGACATCAACGCTTG
The DNA here is from genome assembly GCF_033095865.1 of Pseudomonas sp. KU43P. Taxonomy (NCBI): domain Bacteria; kingdom Pseudomonadati; phylum Pseudomonadota; class Gammaproteobacteria; order Pseudomonadales; family Pseudomonadaceae; genus Pseudomonas; species Pseudomonas sp. KU43P. Next base: position 3,985,691 of record NZ_AP019365.1, read on the forward strand.
GATCAGTTCGCGGCTGTCGGCATCGGCCATCAACGGCGTGGTGCTGGCACCCAGCAGCACGGAAAGGCCGTTGTAGGGCACGTTCCACACCAGCTTCTGCCAGCGCGCCTGGGCCAGATCGGGCATGGCCTGGGAATCGATGCCCGCAGCATGGAACAACCCGGCGCCTTCCTCGACAATGGCCTTGCCCCCATCGCTGGCGGGCCCGCTGTGATAGCCCAGGTTGACCGCCCCCAGCGCCTGGTGACGGATCTCGCCGGGCCCTTGGCGATAGACGCAGATAAAGCACAAGCCACCCAGCAGGTGCAGGTTGCTGGGCAAGGCAGGACGCAACTGCTCCTCCACTCCCAGGCCATTCTGCAGCAGCACCACCTTGGCGTCGGCTGCGGCGGCCTGGACGATCAGCGGCGCCAGCTCGGTATTGCTGGTCGCCTTGGCGCCCACCAGCAACCAGTCGCACGGCGGCATGTCGGCAGCGTTGGCATAGGCCTGCACCGGCATCTGCAAGGCACCATGCACGGCGCTGTCCAGCTTCAGGCCGTGCTCGCGGACCACGGCATATTCGCTGCGCAAGAGGAAATGCACGTCGAAACCGGCGCGCGCCAGCATCAACCCATAAAAGCCTCCGATGGCGCCACTGCCGATGATGCCGATGCGCGGTTTACGAGGGGCCATGCTGATCTCCTGATTAAGGTCGGTGGGCTTTTTTACACCGGGCCGTTGGTGCTTGTCTTGGTTTCTCGGGCGTTGCGGGTACCGAGCGGCGCCCGCGCGGCGCATCGCGGATAAATCCGCTCCTACATGGGTTGCAACGCGCCATTGTCTGTTTGGCCATGGTTGTACGCCCTGGCACACGCCTTGCCCATTGTCGCAACCCTTGTAACGCGCTAAGGTTCGGCTCCCCGCTGCGAACATTCTTGCTGCTGGGCCGCACGGGGATTGCTGGCGGCCGGCACCCGTGACCTGACGAGTAACACGATGGCTGATTTACCGATCGATGACCTTAACGTTGCCTCCAACGAGACCTTGATCACCCCCGATCAGCTCAAGAAGGAAATCCCCCTCAGCGCCAAGGCCCTGCAGACCGTGACTGCCGGGCGCCAAGTGGTGCGCAACATTCTTGACGGCAAGGACCATCGCCTGTTCGTGGTGGTCGGCCCTTGCTCGATCCACGACATCAAGGCGGCGCACGAATATGCCGATCGCCTGAAGGTGCTGGCCGAGGAAGTGTCCGACACGCTGTACCTGGTCATGCGCGTGTACTTCGAGAAGCCGCGTACCACCGTCGGCTGGAAAGGCCTGATCAACGACCCGTACCTGGATGACTCGTTCAAGATCCAGGACGGCCTGCACATCGGCCGCCAACTGCTGCTGGACCTGGCCGAAAAAGGCCTGCCGACCGCCACCGAAGCGCTCGACCCGATTTCCCCGCAGTACCTGCAGGACCTGATCAGCTGGTCGGCCATCGGCGCCCGCACCACCGAATCCCAGACCCACCGTGAAATGGCCTCGGGCCTTTCTTCGGCAGTCGGCTTCAAGAACGGCACCGATGGCGGCCTGACCGTGGCGATCAACGCCCTGCAGTCGGTGTCCAAGCCTCACCGCTTCCTGGGCATCAACCAGGAAGGCGGCGTGTCCATCGTCACCACCAAGGGCAACCCGTACGGCCATGTGGTGCTGCGCGGCGGCAACGGCAAGCCGAACTACGACTCGGTCAGCGTCGCCCTGTGCGAGCAGGATCTGGCCAAGGCCAAGATCAAGCCCAACATCATGGTCGACTGCAGCCACGCCAACTCCAACAAGGATCCGGCACTGCAGCCATTGGTGATGGAGAACGTCGCCAACCAGATCCTCGAAGGCAACCAGTCGATCATCGGCCTGATGGTCGAAAGCCACCTGAACTGGGGCTGCCAGTCGATTCCGAAGAATCTGGACGAACTGCAGTACGGCGTTTCGATCACCGATGCCTGCATCGACTGGTCGGCCACCGAAAAAACCCTGCGCAGCATGCACGCCAAGCTCAAGGATGTACTGCCAAAGCGTCAGCGCGGCTAATAAAAAAGCAGGGCCGCTTCACCCCCATCGCCTGGGGGTGAAGCGGCCCTGCTTTTTTTAATGCGTCAGGCCTTGCTCGAATGGCGCTGCTGGCGCTCCATGTAGCGCTCCACATACGAGCAGGACGGAATCACCGTGTAACCCATCTGATCAGCGTACTCCAGGGCCTTCTCGGTCAGTGCGGCAGCGATGCCGCGGCCGCGCAGGGCGTTGGGCACGAAGGTGCGATAGATGTCCAGCGTCTGCTTTCCCAAGTCCATGTACGTCAGGTAGGCACGATGACCGTCCACGTTGGTCTCGAACTGATGACCGGCCTGGTCATGGTGGATGGTCAGCGCTTCACTCATCACTACTCCTCGCAGGTCTTTTCGGCAGACCCTTACCTTAACCGATGGTGGTTTATCCGGCGGAGGAACCTCTACGCCACCTCTTGCCCCTTGGACCGCACGCCCATTGCAATGGTTCTGCCGGCCGGGCCCCCAAATAGTAGGCGCGGCACCCGCTATTGCTCAAGCTGCTAGCGCTTAAAAAGTAGCAGACCGGCGCCTTGCAGGTGACGCCCTGCCTGGCCCGCAACAGCAGCCGGATGTTCTAGGGGTTAAGACGACGAGGGACAGTTAAAGTCACCGTTAGTTCACAAAAAAGTTCCTGTTCTACAATCGCTTGCGGCCGCTACACGGTTTTTTCACAAAACCTCTGCAAATCTTGTCGGCCACCCCTAGAGCAACATTTTTTTTGCAGTTCTTGCGCTCAGTCAGTTTACTTACTACAAGTAATGGGTACTATGTACGCCGGCCAGTTTCTCTTTTCCGAGAGATGGCTATTTAATAGAAAGTCCTTGAAGGGGAACACGATGAACAACGTTCTGAAATTCTCTGCTCTGGCTCTGGCCGCAGTTCTGGCTACCGGTTGCAGCAGCGTATCTAAAGAAACCGAAGCTCGTCTGACTGCGACTGAAGACGCAGCAGCTCGCGCTCAAGCCCGTGCCGATGAAGCCTACCGTAAGGCTGATGACGCTCTGGCAGCCGCTCAGAAGGCTCAGCAGACCGCTGACGAAGCCAACGAGCGCGCTCTGCGTATGCTGGACAAAGCCAGCCGCAAGTAATAATCCTCACGGATTGTTGAGAAGCCGACCCACTTGTGGGTCGGCTTTTTTATTGCCTCGGCAAACGCACCGAACGGATAGCAAAAGGCCTGGCCCAGACGTTTAGCCTGGGGCCAGGCCCTCGAGTTCACGCTACTGCAGCTCTGGCGGAATGCTCGATACCATGGGTGCAGCGCCCTGGTTTGTAACCGGTACGGCGATCTCCACCGGCATGCCATCTTCTGCGGCAACCACATCACGCACCATGTCCCAGTTCATGCGCAGGTTGTTGGCCAGGTCTTCACGCTTGAGCAGTGCGTTGATCACCGCCGTATGCTTGTCGACCACCGACGGGTTGCCGTGATCGTCCAACGGCGTGTGCGCCTCCAGATAAACCTTGCCACCACTGATGCCGAACTTGTACGGCTCGTTGATGATACGCACCGGAGTTCCCACCGGCACCATCTTCGACAGTTCGAGAACGTTGTTGTTGAGCATCCGGAAGCAACCATGGCTGGTACGCATGCCAATACCGAACTTCTTGTTCGAACCATGGATCAGGTAACCCGGCACCCCCAGGGTGAACTTGAACGGACCCAGCGGGTTGTCCGGGCCGGCCGGCACCACAGTGGGCAGGATGTCACCGTCGGCCGCATGCTCGGCACGGATCGAAGCGGGCGGCGTCCAGGTCGGGTTCGGGGTTTTGGCGGTGATCTTGGTGCTGGCGACAGGCGAACCCCAACCTTCACGACCGATGCCCAGCGGGAAGGTATGCACCACGTTCTGCCCTTTCGGGAAGTAGTACAGGCGGTATTCGGCCAGGTTGATGACGATGCCTTCACGCGGGCCCGGCGGCAGGATGTAGCGGGTCGGCAGGATGATTTCGGTACCCGCACCCGGCAACCATGGGTCGACACCCGGGTTGGCGGCGATCATTTCCAGGTAGCCGAGGTCATTGGCGGTGCCGATGTCGGCGAAGGTGTCCTCGTACTTGGCCTTGATCACCTGTACCTGGCCAACGATGTCTTCACCGGGTGGCGGCAGGGGCAGCTCCAACGCAACGGCAGGGCCTGCTACCAGCAGGGCGGCCAGGGTCAGGCATCGGGTGACGGCGGGAAAGCGCGGCAACATCCGGTAAATCCTTCGAAAGGTGGGTCAAGACCAACGATTGTACACCCGCCCTGATGCAAGCGGGAGGCATCGGCGGCCTACCAAGCGTTTCAGATGATGAAAGGCGTTCAGAGTTCCGGCCAGATGGGGCGCATGCCGCGCCGCTGGGCATCGAGAATCGCCCGGCACAGGTCGCACAAGCGATTGTCGCGGTAGATCGAGCGTGGCACGCCCGACCAGCGTGGCTGAGCCGGCAGCAGGCCACCACACAGCGTGCGATCGACCGGCACGCCCAGCTCGAGCTGGCGGGCCACCAGGTGGACGCGAATTTCCTGGCAAGCGAACAGGTCGAGCTGCTCATCGGGCTCGATCAGTTGGTAGGCAAACAAGGACCAGGCAGGGCGCGGCATCGGGGGCTCTCGAAACGGGGGGCGCAACATTAGCCGAAAGCCGGCCCCGTTTAAAGCGTCACAACAAGGGTTTTATCGCCGGCCAGGCATTTTCCAGCAAGCGTTGCTGGGCCCCTTGCGCCGGGTGGATGCCATCGGCCTGCATCAGCTCCGGTACACCGCCCACGCCTTCGAGGAAGAACGGCACCAGTGGCACCTGTTTTTCCGTCGCCAGCTGCTCATACACCTTGGCGAACGCCGTGGTGTAGCGCACGCCATAATTGGGGGGCAGGCGCATGCCCAGCAACAGCACCTTGGCACCCGCCGCCCGCGAACGCTCGATCATCGAAGCAAGATTTTGTTGCAATTGCTCTGGCGGTTGCCCGCGAAGGCCATCGTTGCCGCCTAGCTCCAGCACCACCAGGCTCGGCTTGTGCGCTGCAAGCAGCGCCGGCAGGCGCGCCTGGCCACCCGCGCTGGTATCGCCACTGATAGACGCATTGACCACCTGATCGTCGAAACCTTCGTCCTTGAGCCGGGTCTGCAACAGAGAGACCCAGCCCTGACGGGTATCCAGGCCAAAACCGGCGCTGATACTATCGCCGACAACCAGCAGTGTTCCCGCCACCGCGCTCTGGGCCAGGCAACACAAGGCCAGACCGGCACTCAACCACCACACTCGCATCGGATTCTCCATGGGCCCCAGCATTCTCGTTGCGCAGCACCTTAGCAAAGTGGTCCCCAGCGCGGAAGGCGACCTGACCATCCTGCACGCCCTCTCCCTCGACCTGGCACAGGGCGACAGCCTGGCCATCGTCGGCGCCTCGGGCTCGGGCAAGTCGACCCTGCTCGGGTTGCTCGCCGGGCTGGATCGCCCCAGCGCCGGCAAGGTCATCCTCGCCGGGCACGACCTGGGCCCACTGGACGAGGACCAGCGCGCCCGCGTTCGCGCCGAGCATGTGGGCTTCGTGTTCCAGTCGTTCCAACTGCTCGACAGCCTCAACGCACTGGAAAACGTCATGCTGCCCCTGGAGCTGGACGGCCGCCGCGATGCCCGCGAACACGCCCGCACTCTCCTCGAACGCGTCGGCCTGGGCAAACGCCTGAGCCATACCCCACGCCAACTGTCGGGCGGCGAGCAGCAGCGGGTGGCAATCGCCCGTGCGTTTGCCGCGCAACCTGATGTGCTGTTCGCCGATGAACCCACCGGCAACCTCGACAGCCACACCGGCGAGCGCATCAGCGACCTGCTGTTCGAACTGAACAAGGAGCATGGCACCACCCTGGTACTGGTGACCCACGACGAACGCCTGGCCCGGCGTTGCCGTCGCCAGATCCGCCTGGATGCTGGCCGCCTGGTGGCGCCGGTGGAGGCCTGATGACCCACATGCCCCTGCTCCGCCTCTGCGGCCTGGCCTTGCGCCAGTTGCTGCGGGATATTCGCGCCAGCGAAGTGCGCGTGCTGTTTTTCGCACTGCTGGTCGCCGTTGCCGCCAGCACCGCCATCGGCTATTTCGGCGCTCGCCTCAACGGTGCCATGCAACTGCGCGCCAGCGAATTCCTGGGTGCCGACCTGGTGCTGCAGGGTAGCGCACCGGCCCGCGCCGAACAGATCGAGGCCGGCGCGGCGTTGGGGCTGCGCCACGCCCAGGTCGTGGAGTTCACCAGTGTGGTGGGCGGCGATGCCGGCATACAGCTCTCCAGCATCAAGGCCGCCGACACCGCATACCCGTTGCGCGGCCAGGTGCGCAGCGCCGCCGCGCCCTATGCCGAGGAAACCGCTGGGGGCGGCCCGGCGCCGGGTGAGGCCTGGGTCGAGCCACGGCTGCTGGCCGCGCTGGGGTTGAAGGTCGGCGACAGCATCGATGTCGGCATGAAGACCCTGCGCATGAGCCGCGTACTGACCTACGAGCCGGACCGCGCCAACAACTTCTACAGCCTTACACCTCGGGTGATGATGAACCTCGCCGACCTGCAGGCGACAGGCGTGATCCAGCCTGGCAGCCGGGTCAGTTACCGCGACCTGTGGCGCGGCGACACCGAGGCCCTGGCCCAGTACCGCCAGGGCCTGATCAAGGATCTCGCCGCCAATCAGCGCCTGCTGGATACCCGCGATGGCAACCGCCAGATCGGCGGCGCCCTGGGCAAGGCCGAACGGTACCTGAACATGGCCAGCCTGGTGGCGGTGCTGCTGGCGGGCGTCGCCGTGGCACTCTCGGCCAGCCGCTATGCCGCCCGCCGCCTGGATGCCAGCGCACTGCTGCGCTGCCTGGGGCTCTCGCGGCACCAGGCGCTGGGCCTGTATTGCCTGCAACTGGCCATGCTCGGGCTGGTCGCCGCACTGGCGGGTGCCGTGCTCGGCTGGCTGGCTCAACTGGCCCTGTTCCGCCTGCTGCACGGGTTGCTACCCAGTGAGGTGCCGCCGGCAGGTATCGTGCCGGCCCTGGCGGGCATCGCTACCGGCCTGGTCGCCCTCGCCGGCTTCGCCCTGCCACCGATCGCCGCCCTGGGCCAGGTGCCGCCGCTGCGAGTGCTGCGCCGCGACCTGCTGCCCGTACCGCCGAGCAGTTGGCTGGTGTATGGCGCCGCGCTGTTCGCGCTGGGCCTGATCATGTGGCGGCTGAGCCTCGACCTGCTGCTGACCTTCGCCCTGCTCGGTGGCGGCCTGCTTGCCGCGCTGCTGCTGGGCGGCCTGCTGCTGCTTGGCCTGCGCAGCCTGCGTCGGCTGCTTGCAGGCGCACCATTGACCTGGCGCCTGGGCCTGGGCCAACTGCTGCGCCACCCGATGGCGGCGGCCGGCCAGGCCCTGGCCTTCGGCCTGATTCTGCTGGCCATGGCGCTGGTTGCCTTGCTCCGTGCGGAACTGCTCGACACCTGGCAGGCGCAACTTCCCAAGGACGCACCCAACCATTTCGCCCTGAATATCCTGCCCGACGATCGCCATGCCTTCGCCCAGCGCCTGCATGATGTGAATGCTGCATCGGCACCGCTGTATCCGGTAACGCCTGGCAGGCTCACCCAGATCAACGACCAGCCGGTGCGCCAGCTGGTCAGCAAGGACTCTGCAGGCGAACGCGCGGTGCAGCGCGACCTCAGCCTCACCTGGGCGGCCGACTTGCCTGCCGGCAATGCCCTGAGTGCAGGCCAATGGTGGCGGGAATTGCCCTCAGGGGACGATATCCCGGGAGTTTCGGTGGAAGCCGAGCTGGCCGCCAGCCTGAAACTGCAGCTTGGCGATCTGCTGACGTTCGACATCGGCGGCGAGCAGCGCCAGGCCCGCGTGAGCAGCCTGCGCAGCGTGCACTGGGACAGCTTCCAACCGAACTTCTACATGATCTTCCAGCCCGGCACCCTACAAGGCCTGCCGACCACCTACCTCACCAGCTTTTACCTCGCAGCAGGGCATGATCTGGACGTGGTGGCACTGTCGCGGGCCTTCCCGGCAGTCACCATCCTGCAGGTCGATGCCTTGCTGGAGCAACTGCGCAGCATCCTTGCCCAGGTCACCCTGGCAGTCGAGTACGTGCTGTTGTTCGTACTGGCAGCGGGGCTGGCTGTGCTGTTCGCCGGGTTGCAGGCGACGCTGGATGAGCGAATTCGCCAAGGCGCCTTGCTGCGCGCCCTCGGCGCGGCAAGGCCGCTGCTGGTAAAGGCACGACGCATTGAGTTCGGGCTACTGGGGGCGGCCAGTGGTGCTTTGGCTGCAGTGGGCTGCGAGCTGATTACCCTGGTGCTGTATCGCTATGCGTTCGACTTGCAGTGGAGCCCGCATCCTTGGCTGCTGGTGCTACCGGTGGTCGGGGCGCTGCTGGTGGGCGGGGCTGGGGTGCTGGGGACGCGCCGGGCACTGAATGCGAGCCCGCTGGCGGTATTGCGGGAAGGATAGTGGTGGTTTGAGCGGGCCTCATCGCCGGCAAGCCGGTTCCCACAGTAAGGTCAATACGCTCCCTGTGGGAGCCGGCTTGCCGGCGATGAGGCCCGCCCAGGTGGCATCACTTCATTGCCCATAGCTGATGCTGTTCACATACCAGGTCGCTTCACCCGTCGGCGTGTGCACCACCACCTCGTCACCCTCCTCTTTCTTGAGCAGAGCACGGGCCATGGGCGAATCGATCGATATGTAGTCGTTGCGCCCGTAAATCTCGTCATAACCGACGATGCGAAACTTCTTGGTCTCACCCTCGTCATTTTCGATCTCGACCCAGGCGCCGAAGAACACCTTGCCCTCCTGCTGCGGCGAATAGGCCACCACCTTGACGTCCTCGAGACGCTTGCGCAGGTAACGGACCCGACGGTCGATCTCGCGCAGCAGCTTCTTGTTGTACTGGTAGTCGGCATTCTCGCTGCGATCACCCAACGACGCCGCCCATGCGACTTTCTGGGTGATCTCCGGGCGATACACCCGCCACAGATGGTCCAGCTCCTTTTTCAGCGCCTCATGGCCTTGCGTGGTGATGATGTTGGTGCTCAACAGCGCGCTCCTCAGCGTCGGGTGATCAGGCCCTGGCGTGCGATGCGGGTGAGGTGGCCGATCACTTCGGCAGCGTCCTGTGGGGCAGGTGCCTGAATCACGGCCAGGTCGAAACGGTCATTGCCGAACTGCTCGAGGTGGCAGGCGGTTTCCGCGAACTGGATCAGGAATGCTCGCGCCTGGCCCTTGCGCCGGGATAGGCCTTCAAGGTGCCGCAAAAGGGTAGGCTGATGGGGGCCGCCGAGCAGGATGCGCGGTGTGCGGGATGCCTGGTGGGCAGGCAATGGGCTCAGACAGACACTGGTACGTGGGCAACTCATGGAGATTCTCTCCGCCTCGCAAATCCCGCTGGGCAGCGGTGGGAGGCGTCACCGAACCAGCGCTTTAGCGGTATTTCGGACGACCCGTGGCAAGGGTTTTCCCGCGCCCCGCAAGTAGCTGTTTAAATCGGCGCAGGCGGTATCCTAGAGCCTTGAGCGGCAAGCTGCAAGTAGACCTTGATCGCAGCTTGTCGGCCATGCAGGCGAGCGCGTGAAATCAGCGCTTGGCCACACGCTCGAGCTTCGCACGCTCGCGGTTGAATGCCAGGAAGTACTTGTTCACGCTGTTGACGAAGTTGACCGGCCCCATGCCTACCTGCTCCATGGCCACCCGCTCCGTCTGGAAGAACCACTGATTGCCATTGAGGCCCCGCTTGCGCGCCTCGACGCGCATGGCCTGGACCCGCTCCGGGCCGAGGTTGTAAGCCGCCAGCACAAAGGCCATGCGCTCGCGTTCGTTGATCTTCGGGCTGGCGAAGAACTTGCGCCGGATCAGCGCCAGGTAACGGGCACTGGCCTGGACATTGCCGTCGACCGTGCCGGTATTGCTGACGCCGACCCGCTGCGCTGCCGACGGGGTGATCTGCATCAGGCCATGCGCGCCGCCGCTGCCGCGAGCCTGGGTATTGAGCGTGGACTCCTTGAAGGCCAGCGCGGCAAGGTTCAACCAGTCTATCTGCTGCGCCTGGCCATGCTTCTGCAACACCGGGCGCAACGCGACCAGCCGCTGGCGGTCCTTGCTGGCCAAGGGGTTGTGCACACGGTACTGGCGACGGTAGATGCGCTCGAACGCCGCGTCCTGGTTCTCGGGGGCGCGATAGCCTTGCAGGTAGCGATCCACCGTCGCCAGCAACAGGGTCGCGTCACGTCGTACATACCAGCGCATGGCTTGCGGCGGGCCAAGCTGCAGGCGGCTGTCCAGTCGCAGCCGCGGCATCACCCGAGCCCATCGCTGGGCGATCGGCCGCTCGACAATGGTCAGGGGATAGATACCGGCCTGGACCATCTCCAGCACGTCTTCCACCGCCAGGGTCGAATCCACCCATTCGACCTTGATCGGCGGCCGCTTTCGCAGTGCCAGCTGCTGGTTGAGCTGCTGGATCAGCGCACCGGCAGCACTGCCACTGGTCAGCGCCACGGTGCGCCCGGAAAGCTGATCGACGCGGGTGTAGCTGCGCTCCCCCTTGCGCCCGACCAGCCACAAGGGCACCTGGTCAACCACGGGCGCGCTGCCTTCCACACCGCCAACCCCTGCCGGGTCCAGCAGTTCACCCGGCGCGGCAAGGTCGCCCTCACCTCGCTGCAAGGCGCCCAACAACTGCTCCTTGGCCCGGGGGATGAGCTCCAGGCGAATCTGCTGGCCATCGCCGGCACGGGCATTGAGGTAGTGCTCAAGCCCTCGCAAACGGTAGTACTCGATGCCCACCGGTTCACCCTTGACCTCACCGGAGCTGTTGCGGCTCTGATTGACCAGCACGCGCAGCACCTTGCTGTGGCGAATCTGGTCGAGGTCTCGGACCTTGCTCGCAGGCACGTGCTGCTGGGGCCCTGGCAGACGTGCCCAGGCCGAGCCGACCGCGGTCAGCCCAAGCATCAGCAGCAGGGTCAGCAAAACTCGCAGCATGTGAGAACGTGTCCGCAGCGGGTGGGCGTTATCCATAGGTTACGTTCGTGATAAATGACGGTAAAAGACCACGGCAACAGGCTGAAGTTCTTGGCTTTTTTCCGAGTATCGCGCTTTTTGCTATGCTGGCCGCCCCGCGGCACGAGGTAGCACCATGCAACTGATCGATATCGGCGTCAACCTGACCAACAGCAGTTTCCACGACCAGCAGGCCGCCATCGTCGAGCGCGCCATCGACGCAGGCGTGATGCAGATGGTCCTCACCGGCACCAGCCTTGCGGTCAGCGAGCAGGCACTGGCGCTGTGCCTGCAACTCGACGCCGACGGCCAGCACCTGTTCGCCACAGCCGGCGTACACCCCCACGATGCCAAATCCTGGGGCGCCGATAGCGAGCGGCAATTGCGCCATCTGCTCGGTGAAGTGCGGGTGCGCGCCGTGGGCGAATGCGGGCTGGACTTCAACCGCGACTTCTCCCCTCGCCCGCTCCAGGAAAAGGCCTTGCAGGCCCAACTGGCGCTGGCGGCCGAGCTGCACCTGCCCGTGTTCCTGCATGAGCGCGATGCCAGCGCACGCCTGCTGGCCATCCTCAAGGATTACCGTGACCATTTGCCGGCTGCGGTGGTGCATTGCTTCACCGGCGAGCGTGAGGCGCTGTTCGCCTACCTGGACATGGACCTGCACATCGGTATCACCGGCTGGATCTGTGACGAGCGCCGGGGTACACACCTGCATCCGCTGGTGAACAACATCCCGCAAGGGCGCCTGATGCTCGAAAGCGATGCGCCCTACCTGCTGCCACGCAGCCTGCGGCCGAAACCGAAGAACGGGCGCAACGAGCCGGCGTTCTTGCCCGAAGTGCTGCGCGAAGTGGCGCAACACCGAGGTGAAAGCATGGAACTGACTGCGGCGCATACCACGGCGACGGCCCAGGCATTCTTTCAGCTCGCTTGAACGCTGGCATGATCGCACCGGGCGGGAACCATTTGTTGATTCACATCAACGCTTCCCTGGAGTGAGCGGGCACAATGATGGCACCTTGCCAATACTGTTTCCGCTCAACTCAGAGAAGACCTACCCATGGGTGCCTGGCTTAGCAATATTTCCCTGAAGTACAAATTCTGGGCCGTCAACGCAGTGGCCTTTGTCACGACCCTGCTGCTGGTGCTTTATGCCGTGCACCTGGAGCAACGTGCCCGTGCCGATGCGGCGCAGGCTCAAGCCCGGGCTCAGGCCGAGCTGCTGTCGGCCTGGCCTGCCGGGCAAGCCCTGCCCCGGCAGGCCAACGTAATCGTCTGGCAAGCCGGACAGGCCCCGAGCGTTGCCGGCGAAACACTGGATACCCTGCGCGATGCCCAGGGTTGGGTGGCGCTGCCTGCCGCCTGGATCTTCGGCGACAACCCGCTGCGTGGCGCCCAGGTACTTCGCCATGGCGAGCAACAGGTGGCCGTGCTGGCCCAGTCGCCAAGCCTGCGCCAGGTGTTCTTCGAACGTTTCAGCAATTACGCCGTGTGCGTGCTGATCCTGATGCTGGCCATGCTCTGCGCCTCGCAGCTGTTGATCCGCTTCCTGCTGAGCCAGCTCAACACCCTCAAGGACGTGATGCTGCACGTGGAGAAGACCGGCGACCTGTCTGCCCGGGTACCGCTGGCCAGCGGCGACGAAGTCGGCCAGATGGCCGGCGCCTTCAATGCCATGCAGCAGACCTACCACCGCGTGGTAGGCACCGTGGCACGCACCGCTGCGCAGCTCGACGCCGGTGCTGCACGCCTGGCCGCGAGCATGAACGACGTGCGCCACGGCATGCTCGGCCAGCAGAGCGAAACCGACCAGGCCGCTACCGCCATCAATGAAATGTCGGCCACCGTGCACCACATCGCCCAACACGCCGGCGCCACCCGCGACCTGTCGCAGACCGCCGATGACCTGGCCGGCAGTGGCAAGGACGTGGTTGGCCGCGTACAGGACTCGATCGCCGGGCTGTCCAGCGGCGTACAGCAGACGGCCGAGATGATTCGCCAACTGGCCGAGGACAGCCAGAAGATCAACAGCGTGGTCGGGGTCATTCACAGTATCGCCGAGCAGACCAACCTGCTGGCGCTCAATGCTGCCATCGAAGCGGCGCGCGCCGGCGACCTGGGCCGTGGTTTCGCCGTGGTGGCCGACGAGGTGCGCAACCTGGCCAAGCGCGTGCAAACCTCCACCGACGAGATCACTCACATGGTCGCCGACCTCCAGGCCGGTACCCGCGATGCAGTGGAGTTCATGCAGGAAAGCTCGTACAAGGCCGACGATTGCGTACGCCAGGCCCAGGAAGCTGGCGCGGCGCTGGCCGAGATCACCGGCGCCGTGGCGCAGATGCGCGAGAGCAACACGCAGATCGCGGTGGCTGCCGAGCAGCAGAGCCAGGTGGCCGAAGAAATGAACCGCGCCGTGGTGAGCATTCGTGACGTCACCGAGCAGACCGTGCAGCAGACAGTCGGTTCGGCAACTACCAGCAACGAGCTGGCCGCGTTGGCGGGCGAGCTGAACAAGGCCATTGGCCAACTAAAGCTATAGTCACCATAGCCAGCCTTGATTGGCTGGCTTGCAAACGCAGCACTAAGCTTTGGGCATGACCGCGAGGAAATGCCCATGAACAAGCGACTGCCGAATTTGCCCGCCTGGCAATGGCGCGGCTATCACCACAACCACCGCCATCCGACCAACCTGGTGCTGCACCTGATTGCGGTGCCACTGTTCATCCTCGGGGCATTGCTGGTGCTGTCCGGGCTGTTCGCCCTGGATCTGGGGCAGATCGCGGTCGGCGTCATTGCCTTGTTCGCCGGCCTGGGCCTGCAGCGCCAGGGCCACCGTCTGGAGGCCGAACAGCCAGAGCCGTTTGCCAGTCGCAAGGACGCCATGCAGCGCCTGCTGACCGAGCAGTTCATCACCTTTCCCCGCTTCGTGCTCAGCGGCGCCTGGTTGAAGGCCTGGCGTGAGCGGCACAAGCATCGGCGGTGATGCCTGCCCGGTGTTCAGGCGAACACGGTAACCGTCTGCCGGCTCAACGCCAGTAGCGCCCCGTCCGCCGTCCACAGCGCTGCCGCCGCATGCCCGTAACCCTCCCGGGCATGCTCGGTTTCAACGCAGTAACGGCACCAGTCTCGCGTCGAGAGCGACGCAACCGGCTGAATGAATTCGATGGTCCAGGTCAGTGTACTGCCCGCGGCAGGCTGCTTGAGAAACGGCATCAGGCTTGGCGGCCAGGCATCGACCAGAGCCAGCAGGTGAGCCTCGTTGACCTGTTCTTCGGCCACATCGCGCAAGCGCACCCAACCGCCCATCTGGCGTGACGGGTTGCCGCTGAAGGGCAACCCGCCGACCGCCCAGCGCAAGGCGACATGGCGCATGAACTCGGGCGTAATGCCCTTGATATAAGGCAGCTCCGGAGCAGCCTGTTCGAGCGCTTTCATGTCCGGGGCGGGCAACGCGGGCACCTCGACCACAGAAGGCCGGGATGCGCCGAAATTGCCTTGCACCAAGGTCACCACCTGCCCGCCCTGGATCGCACGGCCCAGCAGAGTGCTGACTGCCTTGCCCTCACGCAGCACTTCGACTTCGAAGCGGGTTGGCACATCCGGCGCCGCCGGGGCGACGAAACTGATTGCCAGGGAGCGCACGGGGCGGTTATCGCAGAGTTTTCCGCGCATGGCCTGGTAGACCATGGCAGCCATCAGACCACCGAAGGCGGCGCGCCCCTGGGCCCAGGTTGCCGGAATGCAGACCCCTTCGGGGCTTGCCTGCACGGCGTCGAGCAGTTGGTTGAAATTCATGGGCCGGCTCCTGCATGCGGCATTGGGTGTCTGCCCATACTAGCCAGCAAAGCGCGCAGGATCAGCCCGCATATCGGTCATTTGCCGGGCTTGCGCCGCTCGAGCGTCGCCTGCAATGCCTCCAGCGTGGCATCTGACTTGCGTTCGGCCTCATGCAGCTCCTGCTCCCAGTCGACCTTGCACGGCGCCAGATCAGCCTGCTCACGCGCCTGTAGCAGCCATTGCAACCGATCATGCCAGCCCCCCAGATCGCCCTGGGCCTTTTTCAGCAGGCCTTGCAGTTTGCGCCCCGCATGGTCCAGTTGCGGATAGGCCTGATCGCCGTAGCGCACGCGCTTGATCAGCAAACGCAGACGGTGGCGATCATGGGCGGGATCCTGCAACGCATCACGCAACTTCTGCCATTGTTTGACCAAACGTTTGTCGACGCGCCTGCCCAACGACGTGGCCAGGCCCTCGCGCCCTGCGGCGCGCAGGAAGAGCGGAAACGCGTCGAGGATGGCCAACACCCGGCCCAACTGGGAGCTGTTGGCCACACGGGTGAACGTTGTGCCGCGCCCTTGCAGGCGCCGCTGCCCGGCGTCACGCAAACCGCGCTTGAGCAATTCGCCCGCCAACACCTCGCGATCGCGCAGTGGGGTTGTCAGGGTACCGAGCGCCTTTGCCGCCTCCTCGAGCTGCTCGACACCTGGCAACCCGCGCAGCGGCCGCAGCAAGCTGCGCAAGCGCCGCACACCGATGCGCAGATCATGCAGCGCCTCGCTGTCGGTATCGGCAGCCAAGCGCTCACGGCAGGCCATCAGATGCACCTGCAAGGCCAGAATCTGGGCAACCACATGATCGAGCATGGCAGACATACGACGCTCCTCGGTCAGCGCCCGGCGCGCGACTCACGAATATAGAAACGCGCTTTTTCGGCTTTATGGGTACAACCTTCAAAACCTTCGAACTGCTGCTGGGTCTTGGCCCCGGTCAGCAGCGACAGCGCCTTGGAGTAACTGACGGTACCGGCAAACCCTTCAGCCTTGGCCAGGTCAAGCTCCTTCCAGGCGGCATCCAGCTGCGTCGCGCAGCTATCGCGGTAGGCCGTCTTGCCCGCGCAGCCAGCCAGGGCCAGGGCAATCAGAGGAAGGGAAATCCAGGCTTTCATCAGCGGTACCTCAATGGTTGGGATAAAGTGGCTGTTCGACGCTCGGGCACCCGAAAAGTGCCGCTTCCGGCAGGTTTTGCCTAGAGTCTACATTGAAGCACAGGCAACGCTCGGTGCATTGTAGGACCATGGTTGCACAGCGCGGGGATGGATCATGAGCAAACGTGTGGCACTGGTGTTGGGATCTGGGGGCGCTCGGGGTTACGCCCACATCGGCGTGATCGAGGAAATCGAACGGCGCGGTTACGACATCGCCTGTATCGCTGGCTGCTCCATGGGCGCGGTCATCGGCGGTATCTATGCGGCCGGCAAGCTGGAGGACTACCGCAACTGGATCGAAAGCCTGGACTACCTCGACGTGCTGCGTCTGGTCGACGTGAGCTTTCGCCTGGGCGCTATTCGCGGTGACAAGGTGTTCGGCCAGATCCGCAAGATCGTCGGCGAGATCAACATCGAGCAGTTGCGCATCCCCTACACGGCGGTGGCCACCGACCTTACCCACCAACAGGAAATCTGGTTCCAGGAAGGCTGCCTGCACCAGGCCATGCGTGCTTCGGCTGCGATCCCGAGCCTGTTCACACCGGTGATGCAGGGGAACCGCATGCTGGTCGACGGCGGCATCCTCAACCCCCTGCCGATCGTGCCGGTGGTGTCGAGCCATTGCGACCTGATCATTGCGGTCAACCTCAACTCCACCAACCAGAAGCAGTACCAGCTCCCCGTGATTGAACGCCCGGCGGCGTTCAAGATGCGTTTCGATGCGCTGCTCAGCTCGCTGGGCTCGCGCCTGCCATTTCGGCGCAAGCCTGCCGAGGAGTTAATCCGCATCGAACAGGAGATCGTCGCCGAGGGCCTGGCGCCACCCAACCCCTGGCTGGCCGATGCGGCCAACCCTGAAGCCCAGCAACCGGCGGCGGCGCCGGAGAGCGAGGGAGCGCCCAAGTCAGCCACGGGCTCGTTCATCATCGACAACGTCGGGCCGGCTTCGCTGCTGGATCTGATCAACCAGAGTTTCGAGGTGATGCAAACGTCGTTGGCGCAGTACAAGATCGCGGGGTATCCGCCGGACGTGCTGATCAACGTGCCCAAGCGGGTGTGCCGGTTTTTCGAGTTCTACAAGGCGCCGGAACTGATTGCCCTGGGGCGGGAGATTGCGCGGGATACACTGGATAACTACGAAGGCGAGAAGCGCTAGCGCGAACCCTGCACTCGCGCTCCTACAGCAAAAAAACAGGCCGCATCAAGCGGCCTGTTTCGTTATCGGACCACCACTCAGTAGCGAGTGATGTCGGCAGTGCTTTCCAGCTGCTTGCGGTACGCCGCGAAGTCCTGCTGGCCAGCGCGCGAAGCGAGGTAGCGGCGAATCTGCTGCTTCTCCTCATCGCTGGCAACCGCGCCTTCGTTGACGCCCTTGAGCTGCAGCACGACCAGGCTGCCATCGGCCAGGACCACACTGCCGTACACCGGCTTGTCCTTGGCCTGCGGCTTGGCCAGGCGGAACAGCGCCTGCAGTTCAGCAGGGTCGATGCCCTCCTGGCCGCGGGTGACTGCCTCGAACGCTTTCCAGTTCTGCCCGTCGTGGCCAACAGTGGCCGCGATGGAACCGTCACGCAGGCCGGCGATCAGCTTGTCCGCCTTGGCCTTGAGTTCGGCGGTCGCCTTGTCCTTGGCCAGTTGCTCGCTGATGTTCTTGGCCACGGCTTCCAGCGGCATCTGCGCAGGCTTGCGGTGCTCCTTGACGCGCAGCACCACGGTGGTTTCCGGGTCCAGCTCGATGGCGGTGCTGTTGGCGGCCTCCTCCAGCACTTCCTCGGAGAATGCGGCCTGGATCACGCCACGGTTGGCGGTGATGCCTTCACCACCCTCACGGCCGAACGGCGCCGAGGTGTGCACCTTGAGGTTCAAGTCCTGAGCCGGCTGGGCCAGGTCCGCAGCCTCGTAGGCGGCGTCCTGCAGTTGCTTGCTGGCATCGACATAGCGTTGCTCGACCAGCGGCATCTTCAGGTCGTGGGTCAGCTTGTCCTTCAGGCTGGCGAAGCTCGGTACTTCAGGCGCCTGCTTACCCAGCAGCTTGATCAAGTGATAACCGAAATCGGTACGCACCGGTGCCGAAACCTGGCCGTCGTTCAGCTTGTACAGGGCGGTTTCGAACGCTGGGTCATATACGCCCGGGCCGGCGAAGCCGAGGTCACCACCGTTGTTGGCGGAACCTGGGTCCTGGGAGAACTCCTTGGCCAGCTTGGCGAAGTCTTCACCCTTGGCCAGGCGCTGCTCGATTTCTTCGATGCGGGCCTTGGCCTGCGCCTCGGTGACCTTGTCGTTGACCTCGATGAGGATGTGCGCCGCATGACGCTGCTCGGCGAGGTTGGCGATTTCCTTCTCGTACTGGGCCTTGAGCTCTTCGTCGGTAACCTTGACCTGGTCGAAGAACGCCGACTTCTTCAGCTCGATGTAGTCGATGACGACCTGATCCGGCGTCATGAACTCCTTGGCGTGCTGGTCATAGTGCGCCTTGACCTCTTCGTCGCTGACCTTGACTGCGGCCGGATCGGCCTTGAAGGTCAGGGAGGCGAAGTCGCGGGTCTGGTTTTCCAGGCGGGCAAACGCATCGACCTGCTGGTCGGTGACGAAGCTGCTGCCGGCGATGCCGGTGCGCAGTTGGCCGATCAGCATTTCCTCGGCGAGCATGTCGCGGAACTGCATGCGGCCATAGCCCAGCTGGCGGATGACCTGATCGAAGCGGTCGGCATTGAACTTGCCATCGACCTGGAACTCCGGGGTCTGCAGGATCACTTGATCCAGCGCGGCCTCGGAGAAGGCGAACTTGGCGTTTTCGGCACCCTCCAACAGCAGCTTGCGCTCGATCAGCCCTTTGAGTGCGGCTTCACGCAGCCGCTTTTCGTCCAGCAGTGCCGGGTCGAAATCCTTGCCCAACTGCTGCATGAGCTGGCGGCGCTGCATGTCGGCCGCCTGGCTCAGCTCGTTCAGGCTGATGGTTTGCCCGTTCACCTTGGCGGCGTCCTGGCTATGGGTAGTGGCCTTGAAAATGGCATCGAAGCCGGTCAACGCCATCAGCACGACGATAAGGCCGATGATGGTCTTGGCAATCCAACCTTGTGAATTGTCCCTGATATTTTGCAGCATGCGTCCCCCAGAAACGGCTGTACCACTGCGTCGACAACCGCGGAGCGTGGGTAGAATCCTGATAAAAGAAAGGCGCATCCGAGGATGCGCCTTTTCTTAGCAAACGTGTCAGGCGGGAACGTTTGCGACCCGCCATCAGCGTGCTCGGACCTGGCCAAGCCGGGTCCGGCTGAAAGAGACGACTTAGTTGACGGCGTCTTTCAGGCCTTTGCCAGCCTTGAAGCCTGGAACCTTGGCGGCAGCGATCTTGATCGCCTTGCCGGTTTGCGGGTTACGGCCGGTGCGCTCAGCGCGCTCTTTGACCGAGAAAGTACCGAAGCCGACCAGGACGACGTCGTCGCCTTGTTTCAGGGCACCGGTCACGGACTCGATCACAGCATCCAGAGCCTTGCCGGCGGCAGCCTTGGAAATGTCAGCCGATGCAGCGATAGCGTCAATCAGTTCCGACTTGTTCACTCTAAGTCCCCTTATTTCTCTATTGAGTTTGTTTCTAAGTATGTAATGAAAAGCTTATGAAACGTGTGCTGGGTGGCTTGTCGACAATAGCGTGCCGCTTTATAGCAAGGCCCCGAAAAAACTGTCAAGGAAAGCCCCCCAAGCAAAAACTACTAATGCGTGCTGATTCTTTCCTTAGCATCGCCGTCGCGCTTTTCATCTTTCGCGACAATCTCGGGAGCCACATCTGGCAAGGGCTCCGGGGCGTATTGCAGCGCAATTTGCAGGACTTCGTCAATCCATTTGACCGGTTTGATCTGCAGATCCTGTTTGATATTTTCCGGAATTTCCTTCAAATCGCGAACATTCTCCTCGGGAATGATCACCGTCTTGATTCCACCACGGTGTGCTGCCAGCAGTTTTTCCTTCAGCCCGCCGATCGCCAGAACCTGGCCACGCAGGGTGATTTCGCCGGTCATGGCCACATCGGCACGCACCGGAATCTGGGTCAGCGCCGAAACCAGCGCAGTGCACATGCCGATACCGGCACTCGGGCCGTCCTTGGGCGTGGCGCCCTCGGGCATGTGGATGTGCACATCGTGCTTCTCGTGGAAGTCGGCCGCGATGCCCAGGCTGCGGGCACGGCTACGGACCACGGTTTGCGCGGCTGTGATCGATTCGACCATGACGTCGCCAAGCGACCCGGTCTTGATCAACTGCCCCTTGCCGGGGATGACCACCGACTCGATGGTCAGCAGTTCACCACCCACCTGGGTCCAGGCCAGGCCTGTCACCTGGCCGATCTGATCCTGCTGCTCGGCCAGGCCGTAGCGGAACTTGCGAATGCCGAGCAGATGCTCGAGCTGCTCGCTGGTGACCTTGACCTTCACCTGCTTCTGCCCAGTGTGATCCTTGACCACCTTGCGGCAGACCTTGGCGATCTGCCGCTCGAGGCCACGCACGCCTGCTTCACGGGTGTAGTAACGGATGATGTCGCGAATCGCCGAGACGTCGATCTCCAGCTCTTCCTTCTTCAAACCGTTGGCCTTGACCTGCTTGGGCGTCAGGTACTTGACCGCGATGTTGATCTTCTCGTCCTCGGTGTAGCCCGGCAGGCGGATGACTTCCATGCGGTCGAGCAGCGCCGGCGGAATGTTCATCGAGTTCGAGGTACACAGGAACATCACGTCCGAGAGGTCGTAGTCGACTTCCAGGTAGTGGTCGTTGAAATTGTGGTTCTGCTCGGGGTCGAGCACTTCCAGCAGCGCCGAGGCCGGGTCGCCACGCATGTCGCTGCCCATCTTGTCGATCTCGTCGAGCAGGAACAGCGGGTTACGCACACCCACCTTGGTCATTTTCTGGATCAGGCGGCCCGGCATCGAACCGATGTAGGTACGACGGTGGCCACGGATCTCGGCCTCGTCACGCACACCACCGAGGGCCATGCGCACGAACTTGCGGTTGGTCGCGGCAGCGATCGACTCCGCCAGCGAGGTCTTGCCGACGCCAGGCGGGCCGACCAGGCACAGCACCGGGCCACGGATCTTCTTGACGCGCTTCTGAACCGCGAGGTACTCGAGGATACGCTCCTTGACCTCTTCCAGGCCGTAGTGGTCGGCGTCGAGGATTTCCTCGGCCTTGGCCAGGTCCAGGCGGACCTTGCTCTGGGCCTTCCACGGCACCTGCACGAGCCAGTCGAGGTAGGAACGTACCACAGTGGCCTCGGCCGACATCGGCGACATCTGCTTGAGCTTGTTCAGCTCAGCCTGGGCCTTGGCCAGGGCATCCTTGGGCAGGCCGGCGGCTTCGATGCGCTTTTTCAGCTCTTCGACTTCGTTGTGGCCTTCGTCGCCGTCGCCGAGTTCTTTCTGAATGGCCTTCATCTGCTCATTCAGGTAGTACTCGCGCTGGCTGCGCTCCATCTGCTTCTTGACCCGGCCGCGGATGCGCTTCTCGACCTGCAGCAGGTCGATTTCGGCGTCCAGCAGGACCAGGACGTGCTCGACCCGGGTAGTCAGGTCGACGATCTCGAGAATCTCTTGCTTCTGCTCGATCTTCAGCGCCATGTGCGCGGCCATGGTGTCGACCAGGCGTCCAGGCTCTTCGATGCTGTTCAGCGAGGACAGCACTTCGGCCGGGACTTTCTTGCCCAGTTGCACATACTGCTCGAACTGCGACAGCAAGGTGCGCACGAACACTTCCGACTCGCGCTCGGCGGCGTCGGTTTCGTCGATCAGGGACACTTCGGCACGGATGTGCCCTTCCACTTCGCTGAACCGCTCGACCGCACCGCGCTGCTCACCCTCGACCAGCACCTTGACGGTACCATCGGGCAGCTTCAGCAGTTGCAACACGGTCGCGACGGTACCGACGCGATACAGGGCGTCTTCGCCTGGGTCGTCGTCGGCTGGATTTTTCTGGGCCAGCAGAAGGATCTGCTTCTCGCCCGTCATCGCCGCCTCGAGGGCTTCGATGGACTTTTCACGCCCCACGAACAGCGGGATGACCATGTGCGGGTAAACAACGACATCGCGCAATGGCAAAAGAGGCAAGTCGAGGGTGGTCTTCATGATTTCGCCTCTACAGCGGCCTTATGGCCGGAAACCGGTGGAAATGATGCTTGGACCTAATGTGGGGGCACGCTTGGGAAATTACAAGCGCTTGTATAGGAAAAGCAGAAAGGGGCCCGTAGGCCCCTTCTGCTTGCAACCGTCACCCGGCAATCACCTGAATCAGGCGTCGGGCGCGGCCTTGGCTTGCGGCTCGCTGTTCTCGTAGATGAGCAGCGGCTGCGACGTGCCTTCGATGACGCTCTCGTCGATCACCACCTTGCTGACTTCCTTCTGCGAAGGAATCTCGTACATGGTGTCGAGCAGCACGCCTTCGAGGATCGAACGCAGGCCACGGGCGCCAGTCTTGCGCTCCAGGGCTTTGCGGGCGACGGCTTTGAGGGCGTCACTGCGGAACTCGAGGTCAACGCTTTCCATTTCGAACAGCTTGGCGTACTGCTTGGTCAGGGCGTTCTTCGGCTCGGTGAGGATCTGCATCAGCGCAGCCTCATCCAGCTCGTCAAGGGTCGCCAGCACCGGCAGGCGGCCGACGAACTCGGGGATCAGGCCGAACTTCACCAGATCGTCCGGCTCGACTTCGCGCAGCGATTCGCCGACCTTCTTGCCCTCTTCCTTGCTGCGTACTTCGGCGCCAAAACCGATGCCACCCTTGGTGGAGCGGTTCTGGATGACCTTTTCCAGGCCGGAGAAGGCGCCACCGCAGATGAACAGGATGTTGCGGGTATCGACCTGCAGGAATTCCTGTTGCGGGTGCTTGCGACCGCCCTGGGGCGGCACGGAAGCCACGGTGCCTTCAATCAGCTTCAACAGCGCCTGCTGCACGCCCTCACCCGAAACGTCACGGGTAATGGACGGGTTGTCCGACTTGCGCGAGATCTTGTCGATCTCGTCGATGTAGACGATGCCCATCTGGGCCTTTTCCACGTCGTAGTCGCACTTCTGCAGCAGTTTCTGAATGATGTTCTCGACGTCCTCACCCACATAACCGGCTTCGGTCAGGGTGGTGGCATCGGCAATGGTGAACGGTACGTTCAACAGGCGTGCAAGGGTTTCGGCGAGCAGGGTCTTACCCGAGCCGGTAGGCCCGATGAGCAGGATGTTGCTCTTGCCGAGTTCGACTTCGTCGCCCTTCTTGTCACGCTGGTTCAGGCGCTTGTAGTGGTTGTACACCGCTACGGACAGCACCTTCTTGGCGCGCTCCTGACCAATTACGTACTGGTCCAGGATGCCGCTGATTTCTTTCGGCGAAGGCAATTTGTGCGCGCTGCTCTCGGCCTGGGCTTCCTGCACCTCCTCACGGATGATGTCGTTGCACAGGTCGACGCACTCGTCGCAGATAAATACCGAGGGCCCGGCAATCAGTTTGCGCACTTCGTGCTGGCTTTTGCCGCAGAAGGAGCAATAAAGCAATTTGCCGCTGTCCTCGCCGTTACGGGTGTCAGTCATTCGATCGATCCAATCCGGTAGGCTTGCAACACAAGATGAAGGCAATTGCGGGCTTTTTCAAGTCCGCAGGTAGGCGCTTTCGGCACCTACCTGCTCTGGTACCTGGGTTCAGGAGACCAGTTGCCGCTTGTCGTAGACCGAGTCGATCAGGCCGTACTCGGCCGCGCGCGAGGCGCTCATGAAGTTGTCACGCTCGGTGTCGCGCTTGATGGTCTCGAGGTCCTGGCCGGTGTGGTAGGCCAGCAACTCGTTCAGGCGCGCCTTGATGTTGAGTATTTCCTGGGCGTGGATCTCGATATCGGTCGCCTGGCCCTGGAAGCCGCCCAGCGGTTGGTGAATCATCACACGCGAATTCGGCAGGCAGTGGCGCTTGCCCTTGGCACCTGCGGCCAAGAGGAAGGCACCCATGCTGCAAGCCTGGCCGATGCAGATGGTCGAGACGTCTGGCTTGATGAACTGCATGGTGTCGTAGATCGACATGCCAGCAGTCACCGAACCGCCTGGGGAGTTGATGTAAAGATGGATATCCTTGTCCGGGTTTTCCGCTTCAAGGAACAGCAGCTGGG
The DNA here is from genome assembly GCF_033095865.1 of Pseudomonas sp. KU43P. Lineage (NCBI taxonomy): Bacteria > Pseudomonadati > Pseudomonadota > Gammaproteobacteria > Pseudomonadales > Pseudomonadaceae > Pseudomonas > Pseudomonas sp. KU43P. Next base: position 4,009,868 of record NZ_AP019365.1, read on the forward strand.
CCACTACCAGGTTGGCCATGTAGTCCTCTACCGGGCCAACCAGGAAGATCACTCGCTCCTTCAACAGGCGCGAGTAGATGTCGTAGGCACGTTCGCCACGGGCGGACTGCTCGATAACCATCGGGACCAGGCCGCCTGCGGCCTGGATGTCAGAGCTCTGCTGAATATAAGAATTGCGGGACATGTCCTGCGCTCACTCCCAAATAGTCATGGCTTGAATACGCACAAGCCAGCGCGAAGGCTGGCTTGTGGGGGTTTCCTACGAGAGAGACGTATTACTCAGCTTCGGCAGGCGCCTGTGCTGGCTTTACGGCATCTTCGTACGAGACCGACTTGTCGGTCACAGTCGCTTTCTGCAGAACAGTATCTACAACTTGTTCTTCCAGCACAACCGAACGGACTTCGTTCAGCTGCTGGTCGTTCTTGTAGTACCAAGCGATGACCTGCTCAGGCTCCTGGTAAGCCGAAGCCATTTCTTCGATCATCTCGCGAACCTTGGCGTCGTCCGGCTTCAGCTCGAACTGCTTGACCACTTCGGCGACGATCAGGCCCAGCACGACGCGGCGCTTGGCTTGCTCTTCGAACAGCTCGGCCGGCAGTTGCTCAGGCTTGATGTTGCCACCGAACTGCTGAACAGCCTGAACGCGCAGACGGTTGACTTCGTTTTCCAGCAGGGCTTTCGGCACTTCGATCGGGTTGGCGGCCAGCAGACCGTCCATGACCTGGTTCTTGACCTTGGTCTTGATCGCCTGGCGCAGCTCACGCTCCATGTTCTTGCGAACTTCGGCGCGGAAGCCTTCCAGGGTGGTTTCCTTGATGCCGAACTGGGCGAAGAATTCTTCGTTCAGTTCTGGCAGCTGAGGAGCCGACACGCTGTTGACGGTGATGGTGAACTCGGCGGCCTTGCCGGCCAGGTCCAGGTTCTGGTAGTCCTCAGGGAAGGTCACGTTGACAACGCGCTCTTCGCCCGCCTTGGCGCCTACCAGGCCATCTTCGAAGCCTGGGATCATGCGGCCGGAGCCCAGTACCAACTGGGTGCCCTTGGCCGAACCACCGGCGAAGGCTTCGCCGTCGATCTTGCCGACGAAGTCGATGTTGACCTGGTCGTCTTTCTCGGCAGCGCGCTCGACGGTTTCGAAGCGGACGTTCTGCTTACGCAGCACTTCCAGCATGTTGTCCAGGTCAGCATCGGCCACTTCGGCGCTCAGACGCTCGACCTTGATCGAGTCCAGGCCAGCAACGGTGAATTCAGGGAATACTTCGAAGATGGCGACGAATTCCAGATCCTTGCCCTTTTCGAAGGATTTCGGCTCAACGGCAGGTGCGCCAGCCGGGTTCAGCTTCTGCTCGACGATGGCTTCGTAGAAGGAAGCCTGAACCAGGTCACCGAAAGCCTCTTGACGGGCATCGGCTTCGAAACGCTGGCGGATCACGCTCATCGGCACCTTGCCTGGGCGGAAGCCCGCGACCTTGGCGCGCTTGGCAGTCTGCTGCAGACGCTTGTTGACTTCGTTCTCGACGCGCTCGGCCGGAACGGCGATGGTCATGCGGCGCTCGAGAGCGGAAGTGTTTTCAACAGAAACTTGCATGGATATTCCTCGTTGCACAGACGTTAGCCGGCGATAGCCCGACTCCAGAATCAAGGGCAAGCATTCTAGTGAGTCATGAAGCAGAAGTCACCCCACCCGGGACGACGGGAAACTACGCCGGTCGATTAGCTTGCAAGGCCCGCACGGCGTGCCGCCGGGCCTCTTAATATAAGTGGGCTGCACAACGCCTTTGGCGCCCTGCAACCGAAATACCTTGTCAAACAACTGCAGCCGCGGAAAACGCCCTTATTCGGGGTCGATTTCGTTGAACTGGCAATACTCTTCCCACGCCATGCCAAGCGCCTCGGCCACTTCGCGATGGGTTTCCAGGCGCATGGCCTGAAGCTGCTCGGGGCTTTCGGCGATCAGTTGCAGCGCCAGCTCCCAGGGTTGGATACCCTGCTCATCGGCGGCATCCTCGAATGCCCACTCGATCTGCTGGGCCTGCTCACGCGCATCGAGCTCGCGAATCTCTTCGAGCAGTTGCGGGTTCGCTTCGGCGAATCGCTGCAGCGCCAGGGCCTGGCGGGCTTCTTTAGCAATCATGGGGTAATCCTCTACCGGCCTACGGGCCGGCGTTTCAACCGGCTGAAATCTATCAGCTTTTATTGGGGTGCCACCAGAGGATTGCAAGGGGGATTATGTGGTGGCAGCGATGCGCTCGCTCTGAGGGTTGCAGAGATGCGCAAATCGAGCGCCGCGCGGGCGGCGCTCAGTTTGCGCAACACCACACATCCGAGGCAAACACCCAGCAGCACCCCGAAAATCAAAAAAGCCGCAATAAGCGGCTTTTCAGGCATCTCGCCCCAATCAGATGAGAACGAAAGCAAATATGGTGCGGACGAAGAGACTCGAACTCTTACAGCTTGCGCCGCTGGAACCTAAATCCAGTGTGTCTACCAATTTCACCACGTCCGCGAAAGGCAGAAAAAAACAAAGGCGCCCGATTATACAATCAAGGCGCCTTCGAAGAATATGGGGTGGACGATGGGAATCGAACCCACGACAACTGGAATCACAATCCAGCGCTCTACCAACTGAGCTACGCCCACCATATTGCGGTCTTGCGATGCTGCGGTACTGCTTTACAGAAACATGGTGCGGACGAAGAGACTCGAACTCTTACAGCTTGCGCCGCTGGAACCTAAATCCAGTGTGTCTACCAATTTCACCACGTCCGCGTAGCGCTTAAAACAAAGGCGCCAGATCTACATCAAGGCGCCTCTGAAGAATATGGGGTGGACGATGGGAATCGAACCCACGACAACTGGAATCACAATCCAGCGCTCTACCAACTGAGCTACGCCCACCATATCGCTATACAGCCTTACTTGCTTGCCCAAGCTGCCTAATGGCGCACCCGGCAGGACTCGAACCTGCGACCATCCGCTTAGAAGGCGGATGCTCTATCCAGCTGAGCTACGGGCGCATAAGCTTAAAGCCTAACCGAACAAGCGACAAACCACTCATTCTGCCCGACTTCGCCAACCAGTGCTAGGCTGTGCCCGACAAGTGCGGCGAATCTTATAGGCGAGCCGTTGGAGCGTCAACACCTTTCTCAAAAAAATTTAAATTATTTAAGGGGTTAGGGGATTTGCCCGACCACCCGCCTTTGCCCTCGGGCCGTGTCGTGCGAGAATGCGCCCTCTTTATTGTTCCTTTCTCGATGGTTAATCACGCGTCTATGACTGCACACCTAATCGATGGCAAGGCGATCGCCGCCAACCTGCGCAAAGAGATCGCTCAACGTGTCGAGGAGCGTCGCCAGCAAGGCCTGCGCACGCCGGGCCTGGCGGTGATCCTGGTCGGCACCGACCCCGCCTCCCAAGTCTATGTCTCGCACAAGCGCAAGGACTGCGAAGAGGTCGGCTTCATTTCGCAAGCCTTCGACCTGCCCAGCGATACCACGCAGCAAGCCCTGACCGAGCTGATCGACCGCCTCAACGACGACCCGGCCGTCGACGGCATCCTGCTTCAGCTGCCGCTGCCGGCGCACCTGGATGCCTCGCTGCTGCTCGAGCGCATCCGCCCGGACAAGGACGTCGATGGCTTCCACCCTTACAACATCGGCCGCCTGGCCCAGCGTATCCCGCTGCTGCGCCCGTGCACGCCAAAAGGCATCATGACCCTGCTGGAAAGCACCGGCCAGGACCTGTACGGCATGGACGCGGTCATCGTCGGCGCGTCCAACATCGTCGGCCGTCCGATGGCCATGGAGCTGCTGCTGGCCGGCTGCACCGTGACTGTCTGCCATCGCTTCACCAAGGACCTGGCCGGCCACGTCGGCCGTGCCGACTTGGTGGTCGTGGCTGCCGGCAAGCCGGGGCTGGTCAAAGGTGAGTGGATCAAGCAAGGCGCCATCGTCGTCGACGTGGGCATCAACCGCCAGGACGACGGCAAACTGGTTGGCGATGTGGTCTACGAGACTGCCCTGCCACGCGCCGGCTGGATCACCCCGGTGCCGGGTGGCGTCGGGCCGATGACCCGGGCCTGCCTGCTGGAAAACACGCTGTATGCAGCCGAAGAGCTGCACAAGTAAGATGGCGTGAAATGAAGAACGGCACCTCTGTCAGGTGCCGTTTTTTTGCCTGGATTTTGTGGGCAGGCTGTTCCGGCCCCATCGCCGGCAAGCCGGCTCCCACAGGCGCTGCACAATGGTTGAGCGCTGCGCGGTACCTGTGGGAACCGGCTTGCCGGCGATGGAGCCAACGCAGTCCCTAGCCGATCACTTGCGCGCCGCCTCCCACGACTTCAGCAGTTCGTTGTAACTGACGGTCTCGCCCTTGGGTTTCTCGTTGGCCAACTTCGGCTTCGGCGCGCCCGGCTGGTCGAACCAGTACTGGGCATCCCTCTCCGGGTTGAGCTTCGGCGCACAGGTCGCCTGTGCATTTGAGCGCTGCAACCGTTCCATCATCCTGTCCTGATCGCGCGCCAGGCCATCCAGTGCCTCCTGCGGGGTCTTCTCGCCACTGGCCACTTCGGCGATATGGCTCCACCACAATTGCGCCAGGCGTGGGTAGTCCGGCACGTTGGTGCCGGTCGGGGTCCATTGCACCCGCGCCGGGCTGCGGTAGAACTCCACCAGCCCACCCAGCTTGGGCGCAAGGTCGGTCATGGCCTGGGAGTTGATGTCCGACTCACGAATCGGTGTCAGGCCGACGATGGTCTTCTTCAGCGACACGGTCTTGGACGTGACGAACTGCGCATACAGCCAGGCGGCCAGGCGCTGCTTCTGCGGGGTCGACTTGAAGAAGGTCCAGGAACCGGTGTCCTGATAGCCCAGCTTCATCCCCTCCTCCCAATACGGCCCCTTGGGCGACGGCGCCATGCGCCACTTCGGCGTGCCGTCGGCATTGACCACCGGCAGCCCCGGCTTGGTCATGTCGGCGGTGAAGGCGGTGTACCAGAAGATCTGCTGGGCGATGTTGCCCTGGGCGGGTACCGGGCCAGCCTCGGAGAAGGTCATGCCCTGGGCCTCCTTGGGCGCATAGGCACGCATCCAGTCAACGTACTTCTGCGTCGCGTACACCGCCGCCGGGCCATTGGTGTCGCCACCGCGGGTCACGCTGGAGCCCACCGGGTGGCAGTCCTCCACGCGAATCCCCCACTCGTCCACCGGCAAGCCATTGGGCAGGCCCTTGTCGCCGCCGCCGGCCATGGAGAACCAGGCGTCGGTGAAGCGCCAGCCCAGCGACGGATCCTTCTTGCCGTAATCCATGTGGCCGTACACCCGCTTGCCGTCGATTTCCTTGACGTCCTCGCTGAAGAACTTGGCGATGTCCTCGTAGGCCGACCAGTTCACCGGCACACCCAGCTCGTACCCGTATTTTTCCTTGAACTTGGCCTTGAGCTCCGGCCGCTCGAACCAGTCGGCGCGGAACCAGTACAGGTTGGCGAACTGCTGGTCAGGCAGCTGATAGACCTTGCCGTCCGGGGCGGTGGTGAAAGACAAACCGATGAAGTCCTTCAGGTCCAGGGTCGGCGAGGTGTAGTCCTTGCCTTCGTTGGCCATCAGGTCGGTGATAGATTCCACCTTGCCATAGCGAAAATGCGTACCGATCAGGTCGGAGTCGTTGACCCAGCCGTCATAGATGTTCTTGTCTGACTGCATCTGCGTCTGCAGCTTTTCCACCACATCGCCTTCCTGCAGCAGGTCGTGGGTGAGCTGGATACCGGTGATCTCGGAAAACGCCTTGGCCAGCACCTTGGATTCGTATTCATGGGTGGTGATGGTTTCGGACACCACGTTGATCTTCATCCCCCGAAACGGCTCGGCAGCCTTGATGAACCACTGCAGCTCCGCCAACTGCTGCTCTGGCGTCAGGGTGGACGGCTTGAACTCGCTGCCGATCCATTTTTTCGCCGCGTCCTCGTACTGGTCGGCCCACGCCGTGCCCTGCACGCTGGCCAGCACCAGCAACGCGGCCAGGGTCAAATGTCGCCGTTTATGATTGTTCTGGAACATTGTGATCTCCCGATTGAGTTATTCCCCGGAGCCGTCGCTCAGCCCCAACGCATCACCACCAGCAGCCAGCCCAGCGACAGCAGCGAGGCCACCCACAAGGGCCAGTCGCTCAGCCCCACCACCAGCAGGTGCAGGTAGGCACTGACCAAGAGGCCGATGAACAACCGGTCGCCACGGCTGGTGACGAGCGGCAGGAAGCCACGCCGCTCGACACAGGGGCGGCGCAGTTCGAACACGGTCATGCCCAGCAACAACACGCCAATAGCGCTGAAGAACAGCGCCGTGGGCAAGGTCCAGGCCATCCACTCCATGCGGCTACCTCTCTACACCCGACCCAGGGCAAAGCCCTTGGCCACGTGGTTGCGAACGAACCAGATCACCAGCATGCCCGGCAGAATGGTCAACACCCCCGCCGCAGCCAGCACGCCCCAATCGATCCCCGATGCCGACACCGTCCGCGTCATCACTGCCGCGATCGGCTTGGCGTTGACTGACGTCAGCGTGCGCGCCAGCAGCAGTTCGACCCAGGAGAACATGAAGCAGAAGAACGCCGTCACGCCGATGCCGGAACCGATCAGCGGAATGAAGATCTTCACGAAGAAGCGCGCAAAGCTGTAGCCATCGATGTAGGCGGTTTCGTCGATTTCCTTGGGCACGCCCGACATGAAGCCTTCGAGGATCCACACCGCCAGCGGCACGTTGAACAGGCAGTGGGCCAGGGCCACGGCGATGTGCGTGTCGAACAGGCCGATCGAGGAATACAACTGGAAGAACGGCAGCAGAAACACCGCCGGCGGAGCCATGCGGTTGGTCAGCAGCCAGAAGAACAGGTGGCGGTCACCGAGAAACCGATAGCGCGAAAATGCATAGGCTGCTGGCAGCGCCACCGACAGCGAAATGACCGTGTTCAGGCACACGTAGTACAGCGAATTGAGGTAGCCGCTGTACCAGCTCTCGTCGGTGAAGATCACCCGGTAGTTGTCGAGCGTGAACGCCTGCGGCCACAGGGTCAGGCCGCCGAGGATTTCGCTGTTGCTCTTGAACGACATGTTCAACAGCCAATAGATCGGCACCAGCAGGAAGAAGAAGTACAGCAGCAGCGCGGCGGTCTTTTTCGTGCCCATGGCCTAGTCCTTGTCGGCGTGGGTCATGGCGGTATAGAACAGCCACGACACCAGCAGGATGATCAGGAAGTACACCAGCGAAAATGCCGCCGCCGGGCCCAGGTCGAATTGCCCCACGGCCATGCGCGTGAGGGTCTGGCTGAGGAAGGTGGTGGCGTTGCCCGGGCCGCCGCCGGTGAGCACGAACGGCTCGGTGTAGATCATGAAGCTGTCCATGAACCGCAGCATCACCGCGATCAGCAGCACGTTCTTCAGCTTGGGTAGCTGGATATGCCGGAACACCGCCCAGTTCGAGGCCCGGTCGATGCGCGCCGCCTGGTAGTACACGTCGGGGATGGCGCGCAGGCCCGAGTAGCACAGCAGCGCCACCAGCGAAGTCCAGTGCCACACGTCCATCACCAGCACGGTCAGCCAGGCGTCGAAGGTGTCGCTGGCGTAGTTGTAGTTGACCCCAAGCTTGGCCAGCGTCGCGCCGAGCAAGCCGATGTCGGCGCGGCCGAAGATCTGCCAGATGGTGCCGACCACGTTCCACGGAATCAGCAACGGAATGGCCATGACGATCAGGCACAGCGAGGCCCTGCGCCCCTGGGTCGGCATGGTCAGGGCAATAGCGATGCCCAGCGGGATTTCGATCAGCAGCACGCAGGCCGAATAGATGAACTGGCGCAGCAAGGCATCGTGCAGGGCCGGGTCACGCAGCACCTGGCGGTACCAGTCGGCGCCGACGAAATAACGGTTGGACTGGTCGAAGATGTCCTGCAGCGAATAGTTCACCACGGTCATCATCGGCACCACGGCGCTGAAGGCCACCAGCAGGAACACTGGCAGCACCAGCCACCAGGCCTTGTTGTTGGGGACTTTGTTCATGGCGCGGCCTCCAGCAGCACATCATCGACATACAGCATCAGCCACTGCGCCGGCAGGCTCACCCAGGCCTGCGCCCCAGGCAGTGGCCGGTCTTCGCCCAGACGCGCCTTGAGCGTTACCCCGCCCAGCGCCAGGGTGACGATGCGGTAGGTGCCCAGGTCTTCGATGTCCAGCACCTGCGCCGTGTAGGCCTCATCGAAGGGGCTGTCCCACAGCTGCACGAACTCTGGGCGAATCCCTACCTGCAAACGCCCGCCGCCCATTGCCGCCAGGCGCTCGCGCAGCCCCTCGGGCAAAGGCAAGTGGATATCACCGAAGGCGACGCCATCAGCCTCGGCGCGCACATCGATCAGGTTCATCCCCGGGCTGCCGATGAAGTAGCCGACGAAGGTGTGCCGGGGGCGCTCGAACAACTCGCGCGGGGTGCCGAACTGGACGATGCGCCCCCCGTGCATCACCGCGATCTTGTCGGCGAAGGTCGAGGCCTCCAGCTGATCATGGGTGACGTAGATCATGGTGATGTTGAACTGCTCATGGATCTGCTTGAGCTTGCGCCGCAGCTTCCATTTCAAGTGCGGGTCGATCACCGTCAGCGGCTCGTCGAAGAGAATCGCCGAGACATCGTCACGCACCAGGCCACGGCCCATCGAAACCTTCTGCTTCTCGTCGGCGCTGAGGTTGCGCGCCTTCTTGCGCAGCACCGCCGACAGGTCGAGCACTTCGGCAATCTCTTCCACCCGGCTGCGCACCCGGCCCTCGTCCAGGCCCTGATTGCGCAGGGGGAACGCCAGGTTGTCGAATACCGTCATGGTGTCGTACACCACCGGAAACTGGAACACCTGGGCAATATTGCGTTGCTGCGGCAACAGGTCGTTGACCGGCTTGCCGTCGAACAGCACTTCGCCATGGGAGGGGGTAAGCAGGCCGGAGATGATATTAAGCAAGGTCGACTTGCCGCACCCGGAAGGCCCCAGCAAGGCATAGGCACCGCCCTGCTCCCACACATGGTCAAGGGCATGCAGCGCGTAATCGGCCTCGCTGGCAGGCTGGCGGCTGTAGCTGTGGGCCAGCTGGCGCAGGCGGATCTCGGCCATCAGGCACTCCTCGCCTGGCGCCGGCTCGGTGCCTGCACCAGGGCGCCAGCGCTGTCGAAGACGAACAGCTTGTGGGTGGGGATGAACACGCGAATGGATGCATCCACCTGGTACTCATGGACGCCTGGCAGGTGCAGAACCATCCGCCAGTACTCGTTGCGCACGTGCAGGAAGGTCTCCGAGCCACTGATCTCGGCCAGTTCAACCTGCACGGCCAGCTCCAGGTCATCGTCGTGAGTCGGCACCAGGGTGAGGTGGCTGGGGCGCACGCCAAAACGATACTCACCCTCCCTTAAGTGCTGCAGGTCGGCGTTGCGGGCAAAGTGCACGGCCTGGGCCAGGCTCACTTCGTTGCCGCTGATGCGGCCCGGCACCAGGTTGATCGGCGGTTCGGAAAACAACTCGGCGGCCAGCACGCTGCAAGGGCGTTGATAGACCTCGGCAGTGGCGCCGCTCTGCACGATCCGGCCTTCGTGCAGCACGGTGGTGGTGCCACCCAGCGCCAGCGCTTCGTTAGGCTCGGTGGTGGCATACACGGCAATGCAGTGGCGTGCGGCAAACAACTCGCGCAGCTCCTGGCGCAGCCCTTCGCGCAGCTTGTAGTCGAGGTTGACCAGCGGTTCGTCGAACAGGATCAGCGAAGCATCCTTGACCAGCGCCCTGGCCATGGCCGTGCGCTGCTGCTGGCCGCCGGACAGCTCCAGCGGCAAGCGCTGCAGGTAGGCTTCGATACGCAGCATCTCGGCAGTTTCCTGCACACGCCGGCGAATTTCCTGTTCGACCAGGCCAGCCTGGCGCAACGGCGAGGCGATGTTTTCGAACACGCTCAGGGTCGGGTAGTTGATGAACTGCTGATACACCATCGACACGTTGCGGTGGCGCACCGGCACCCCGGTCACGTCCTGGCCATCCATCAGCACACGGCCGCTGTCCGGGCGGTCGAGGCCGGCCATCAGGCGCATCAGGCTGGTCTTGCCGGCCAGGGTGCGGCCCAGGAGCACGTTGAACGAGCCGGGTTCGAAACGCAGCGAGGCATCGATGATCCAGGCCTGGCCGTCGACACTGCGGCTGACCTGTTCCAGCACCAGGGACATGGCGTGCCCTTCTTGTGATTGGCGTGCACCACACAGAGCCAGTTCCATGCCAGGTTCGCCCCTGCCCTCTGGCATGCGGCTTTGCCTGATCAGGGCGGTCGCCAGCCATCGGCAACTGCACAGTTTCGCTGAACAACTGAACAGTCGCGGGTTTGACATTGAACAACCGTGAACGACACTGAACAGCGGTCGGCCGATAACAACAATCACACAGGACAGGCCCATGGCCACATCCGCTTCGACCCACGCCCATTTGATCCAGGCCTCCTGGGCCCGCTGTCGCGAGCACGGCCTGCAGCCGCAGAGCGTGCCGGACTTCGACTGCCTCACCCGCAACGAACTGAACGCCCTGCTGGAGCGGCGCCAAACGCTGCTGCGCCTGACCCGCGACGAGGTGCTGCCGCAATACGCGCACTTGCTGGGCAACGCCAGTTACCTGGTGATGCTGGCCGACGCCAGTGGTTGCCTGCTCGACACCTGGGGTTCGCGACGCTTCGTCGAACCGCGCCAGCAGCACGGTTTCAGCGCGGGCGCCCACTGGCACGAGCGCGGCGTGGGCACCAATGCGCTGGGCACGGCGCTGGTCTGCGCCGAGCCGATCCATGTCGGCCAGGACGAGCACTTCCTGCGCCAAAACCGCTACCTGGCCAGCGCCGCGGCGCCGCTGTTCGATGCCGAGCGACAGCTGGTCGGGGTGCTCGATGTGGCCAGCGACGGCTACCTGCCGGCCACCCAGACCCTGGGGCTGGTACGCATGATGGGCCAGAGCCTGGAGAACCGCCTGATCCTGGCGCAGCATGCCGAGCACCACGCGCAGCTGCTATTCAACAGCGCTTGCGACAACCTCGACAGCCCTTGGGCAGGCTTGCTGGTGTTCGATGAACACGGCCAGGTGCTGGCCGCCAATCACCGTGCCGATAGCCTGCTAGGCGGCAACCCGCTGCGCCAGCACCTCGAGCACCTGTTCCAGATCCCTTTGCCGCAGTTGCTCGCCCACCCCCAACGCCAGGCCTTCGCCTTGCAGGCCGCCGGGCGCAACCGCTTCCACTGCCAGTGGCAGGCCCCCAGCCAGCGCCCGCCACGCACGGCATCATCGGGCAGCGACCCGCGCCTGGAAAAGGCCCTGGCCCAGGCCAGCCTGCTGCTGGAGAAGGACATCCCCCTGCTGGTGCAGGGCGAAACCGGCGTCGGCAAGGAGCTGTTCGTCGAAACCCTGCACCGCGCCAGCAGCCGCGCCCGGCACCCGTTGATTGCAGTGAACTGCGCCGCCATTCCCGCCGAGCTGGTGGAGTCGGAGCTATTCGGTTACGACAAAGGGGCGTTCACCGGCGCTCACCACAAAGGCAACCCCGGGCTGATCCGCAAGGCTGACCAGGGCATCCTGTTCCTCGACGAGATCGGCGATATGCCGCTGCCCACCCAGGCCCGCCTGTTGCGCGTGCTGCAGGCGCGCAGCATCCAGCCCCTGGGCAGTGGCGAACCGGTACCGGTGGATATCCGCGTGGTCTCGGCGAGCAACCGTGACCTCGCCGAAGAGGTACGCGCCGGGCGCTTTCGCCAGGACCTCTACTACCGCATCGCCGCCATGGCGGTGCTGTTGCCGCCCCTGCGCCAACGCAGCGACCGCCGGCAACTGATCGAGCAGGTGCATGCGCGCCATCGCGACCCAGGGCAGCCGGAACGGCTGTCGCCGGCCATCCTCGGGCTGCTCGATCGCCACCCCTGGCCTGGCAATGTGCGCGAACTGGTCAGCGTGATGCAGGTGGCATTGGCATTGGCTGGCAGCGGGCCGATCACGGTCGAGCACTTGCCCTCGGGTTTTCTGGCCGAGACCCAGTGGGCAGCAGATACAGGCACCGAGCTTCCCGAAGAAGACCTGCAGGCCCGGTTGCGCAGCGCCAACGGCAACCTGTCCGCGGTCGCCCGCGACCTCGGCATCAGCCGCACCACGTTGTACAAACGCCTGCGCGAACGGTGATGGCAGAAGCCTCACAGCCGATTCGGCTGCCGTTTGCCTGAAATCAGCCGGTCCCGCTGGGCCGTGCCCTTGCTTCAGCCAGCATTTGCCCCCTGCCCGCAGGACAATAGCCTTGCGCCCACTCTGAGAGCGCTGCTGCAGGGAGACCCTCATGACCCGCTATATCGACGTGCAAGACCTCGCCCGCCTGGTCAACCGCAAGGGCCTGGCCACCTGCTTGATGGAAATGGCCGAGTACATCCGCCAGGACTACCTGCGCTGGCAATCCTTCGAGAAGTGCGCTCGTGTGGCCAACCACTCGCCGGACGGGGTGATCGAACTGATGCCGGTGGCCGATGCCAACCTGTATGCCTTCAAATACGTCAACGGCCACCCGAAGAATACCCGCGTCGGGCTGCCCACCGTCATGGCTTTCGGCACCCTGAGCGAAGTCAAGTCCGGCGCACCGCTGCTGCTCAGCGAAATGACCCTGACCACGGCAATCCGTACCGCCGCCACTTCGGCGCTGGCCGCCCGCTACCTGGCGCGCGAGGACAGCCGCAGCATGGCGTTGATCGGCAACGGCTCGCAGAGCGAATTCCAGGCCATCGCCTTCAAGGCACTGCTGGGCATCGATGAAATCCGCCTGTACGACATCGACCCCAAGGCCACTGCCAAACTGGTGGCCAACCTGGCCAATCGCCCGGGGTTGAAGCTGATCGTCGCCAAGTCCGTCGCCGAAGCGGTGCGCGGCGCCGACATCGTTACCACGGTCACCGCCGACAAGGCCTACGCCACCATCCTGACCCCGGACATGATCGAGCCCGGCATGCACCTTAACGCGGTGGGCGGCGACTGCCCCGGCAAGACCGAGCTGCACCGCGACATCGTCGAACGGGCGCGGGTGATCGTCGAGTACGAGCCGCAAAGCCGTGTCGAGGGCGAGATCCAGCAGATGCCGGCCGACTCCCCGGTGACCGAATTGTGGCACGTGCTCGCAGGCACCGCCCCCGGCCGCGAAAATGCCGAGCAGGTGACCCTGTTCGATTCGGTCGGCTTTGCCCTGGAAGACTACTCGGCGCTGCGCTATGTGCTGGATACCGCACGGGCCCTGAACATCGGCCAGGGCATCGCACTGGTGCCATCGCTAGAGAACCCGAAAGACCTCTATGCACTGCTGCAACCACGGGTGGTGGAGATTCGCGCCAAGCACAAGGCCGGCAACGCATGCGCCTGATTGACCAGGGGCTGCTGCGCAGCAGCCCCTTTTTGCCTACCCTGTCCATGCCCCTTCGACAAAGAAGCCCACGTGCATGGACACCCCGGACACCCCTCTGCCACCGCTGGACCGTATCGACGAAGCCATCCTCGCGGTGCTGCGCGTCGATGGCCGTATCACCTTCGAAAAACTCTCGACCCTGGTCCACCTCACCCCGCGCCCGTGCCTGGAGCGCGTGCGCAAGCTGGAGCGACGCGGCGTGATTCGTGGCTACGGCGCGATCATCGACCAACAGAAGGTCGCTCCGGGCCTGTCCCTGCTGGTGCTGGTGGCTCTGTCCAACCAGAGCGGGCGTGTCGCGCAGAAAGCCTTCGAGGCCACCATGCGCGCCTGCCCGCAGGTGCAAGAGTGCCAGTTGATCAGCGGCCATTTCGACTACAGCGTGCGCCTGCACTGCCGTGACATGGAGCACTACCGGGTGCTGAGCGAAAGCTGGATGAACACCGAGGCCCTGCACATCGACAAGCTGGTCGCCCACCCGGAGCTGGCAGTGGTGAAAAGCAGCGCGGGGCCTGTCGACGGGTAGTGTCTATCTACCCGCTTGCCTGATCCGGGCATCGCTAGCCTCCCTGCTCCCCCCACAGCAGGAGCTGTCGATGACACATGCACACCACACCCACCTCGCCCTCATCCAGCGTCAGACCCCGCAGTGGTTGAGACAGGCCAGCGCGGCCGAGCGTGCCGAGCTGGCCCGGCTGATCCGGGACAGCCAGCGACAGACCCATCGCCTGAAAAAGGCCTTCGCGCGCTTGCATCCGGTCAATGCCTTCTGCAAGCCGTTGCTCGAGCGAGCGCTGGAGCGCTGGTTCCCGGATACGCCTGTGTCAATACTGCTCAAGGCCCGGGTGCTGTTCACCGACGCGACGCCACCCAGGCACCTGTCGATGCTAGAAGCCGCCTTGCAGAATGCCGAAGCCGATACGCCCATCCGCCTGCTCGCCGACGACTTCAGCACCCTGGCACTGGATACCACAACCCTGATCAAAGGCATTCGCAACCTGGACCTGGGCCAGCGCTACCGCTACCACCTGGGCGACATCGTCGATAACGATACGTTTCGCGAGCTGCAGGCGGCGCAAGACCGCAGTGCCTTGCGCGCCGAGCTGGCAATGGCCCGCCTGCGTGGCGACGTCACCCCCAACGGCGAAGCGCTGGTAAAGGCGGCGCTGGACAATCACACGCAAATCACCACTGATGACGGCAGCCGAGAGGTGCAGTGCCAGTTCGTCAGCCTGTTCGGCACTCCGCTCAACGGCCCCCTGGTTATCCAGTTGCAGGCCCCTGCCGCCGACGACCCCTGCCTGCTATACCTGCCGGGCGACCCACAGGGTGCTCTGCGTCAATACACCTCCCTGGGCAAATTGAAAGGCGAGCTGACCGAGCGCCTGGCCGATCACGATTTCCGCGCCTTCTTCATCCGCCATGTCCCCCTGGCCAAACAGCCCGGTTTTCTCCAGCGCCTGCGCGAAACCCTGTACCCCCGCTACCCTTATGCTGAACTGCATCCCACCCCACCGGTGCTGGACAAAGGTGACCGGTTCAGCTGGCTCAAGCGCGCCTTTCCCGGGCCTCGCGACATCTGGCAGGAAACCCGCGACAAGAATGCCAAGCTACCGCTGACCCTGACGCAATGGCGCGGCGACTGCTTCACGGCCCGTGCGCGAACGCTGGTGGAGCGCAAGTTCATGGATGCCGCGAGCGTCGCCGTGCCGGTCGCCCAGCTCGACGCACAGGCGCAACTGGCACGCATTGAGAGCTGGCTGGGCACCGGGCTGACGGTACTGAACATGGCCAGCTTCTTCGTGCCGGGCCTGGCCGAACTGATGCTGGTGGTGGGCGGCGCGCAGATCGTCGACGAATTCCTCGAAGGCGTGCACGCTGCCAACGAGCAGGACAGCGACGCGGCCATCGCCCACCTGTTCAGCGTCGTGGAGAGCCTAGTGCAGTTCGCCGCCCTTGGCGCCGTGGAAGGGCTGAATGCACCCGCCGGGCCTTTGCAGGCCTGGCACCTGGTCGACAGCGAGGCGGGTACCCGCTTATGGCACGGCGACCTCACGCCCTTTCACCGCGAAGCGCCGAAACTGCTGGAGGCGCGTGCCGACGGCCTGCATCACGCAGCAGGGCAAACCTGGCTCAAGCTGCAAGAGCAACGCCTACCACTGCAAAACACCACCGATGGCAGTCGATGCCTGGCTGCAACCCTCGGACATCGCCTCCAGCCGGCCT
Organism: Pseudomonas sp. KU43P; assembly: GCF_033095865.1. NCBI lineage: Bacteria > Pseudomonadati > Pseudomonadota > Gammaproteobacteria > Pseudomonadales > Pseudomonadaceae > Pseudomonas > Pseudomonas sp. KU43P. The sequence continues at coordinate 4,025,563 of NZ_AP019365.1, forward strand.
TGCAGGGTCTCGAGCCCGGACCGTGGATCTTCGCCCATGAACGACCGTTGCACTGGGACCGCGAGCAACTGTTGCAGCGTCTCGCCAGCAGCGCCACCGGCATGGACCAGCCTGCACTGCAGCGCGCCCTGCAATGCAGCGGCTATGACGAAGCGCGGCTGCGCCGGGTGATGGTCGACCGAGAATCCGCCCCTGCGTTACTGCTCGACAGCCTGGAGGCACTGGGAGGCAAGGTGCCCCCACCACCGTCGCCGGCACCTGAAGGCGCGCCGCTGGCACGGGATTTCCCTACGCTCTCTGCCCGCGCCCAGGCCGAGATACTTGCCCAGGCACGCCCTGCGGAGCTGGCGCACATGCAACAGACCGGGCGCCTGCCCTTGCGAGTGGCCGAAACCGCTCGCCTGTACCTGAGGGAGGCCCGCATTAACCGCGCCCTGGCCCGCCTGCAGCAGCACAGCGGCCAGGCTGTGGATCGCGATGCCTTGATCATCGGCGCGCTTGAACAGTTGCCCGGATGGACCGGCACTGTGCGCATCGAACTGCGCGAAGGCATTGGCTCCGGTCGGCTAATCCATGCCTGCGGCGATGAAGCATTGCCCGCGAAAACCGTCATTCGTACCGAAAAAGGCTACGAGCCACGCAATGAAAAGGGCGAAACCCTGGCCAACCGGGTCGAAATCTACCAGGCCATTCTCAATGCCTTGCCCGACAGCGAACGCCTGTCGCTCGGCCTGCAGATACATGCGCCCGAGGCGCTCAACGATGCCCTGTTCGACATCCTGGTCGCTGACCGGGCGCAGGCGGCACGCCACTTGGGCATGCAACCAGTGCGCCCTCTTTATCGCTTGCCACGCCGCCTGCCTGGCGGCCAGATCGGCTACCCGCTCAGCGGCCGCGGCCAAGGCTGGATCAGCGAAGACGAACTGTTCAACCAGCTCTTCCCCTCCACCGAGCCACACGCCCGGGTCGTGCTGCGTCAACGCCTGATCCAGGAAGCCGGCGGGCAACCCTTCGGCGCGCTGCTCGAACAATTGAGGGTCGAATACCAGGCGCTGGAAAGTACCCTTCAGCTCTGGGTCCACGAGCCCTACGTGGCCGACGGCGGCGCCTTCGTGGTGCAGCGCAGCGCCCGCACCGAAGCGGCCCAGCGCTTGCGCATGGCCTGGCGCCGTGAGTCGAGCAACGTGACCAGCAGCATTGAGTATGTGGTCCTCGACCTGGATGGCCGCAACCTCGGCGCCCTGCCCACCCTGCCGATGCCCATGCCCCATGTGCGCCAGTTGAGCATCACCTCCCTGTACGACTCGTCGATGGCCAGCCTGGATGGTTTTCTCGACAATTTCCCCAACCTGCATACCCTGGACCTGGAGGGCAACCTGCTCGAACACATGCCGCCCGCGATCGGGCGTATGAACGCACTGCGAAGCCTCGACCTGTCGAGCAACAGCCTGGACCTCACCCATGGCCCCACGCTGGATCTGCTGGCAGGGTGCAGCAACCTGCAGCGCTTGAACCTGACCAACGCCCTGCGGTCGCTTCCGGTCGCCGCCCTGGAACGGATCGCCAGCCTGCCGCACCTAGCAACCCTGGCCGCCGACAACAATGGCCTGTACCTGACCACCGAGCACTTCCAGGCGCTGCAACGCTGCCCCGCCCTGATCGACCTGAGCCTGTGCGGCAACAACATCACGTTGAGCGAGCAGAGCCGTTCTGCCCTGGCCGCTCTGAACCGCCTGCATACCCTGTTCCTCAGCGACAACCCGCTGAACCTGGCACCCGACGTCAGCGGCTGGCACGCGTTGCAAGCGCTGGACCTGCAGCAGACCGACATCTCCGAATGGCCGAACGGCCTCGTCGAGCTGATGAATCGGCGCCCCGTGCAATTGCAGAGCCTGGACCTCAGCGAAAACGAGATCAGCGATGCTCCCGACCTGCAGGGCAGCGCCTTCGCCGAGGCCGTGCATTCGGGTGAAACCCTTACCAATTTCGATTTCGACAACAACCCGTTCAGCGAGCAGGCCCAACAGCGGCTGGCCGATGCGGGGTTGCCCGCAATCAGCCTCGGCGAGGTCAATGAACCTTGGTACCTCGACTGGCCAGAAGATTTGATGGAGCACCAGGCCATGACCGCCACCGAACCGTCCTGGCAGCCGCTGTACAGCCTGTTCGAGCGGCTGCCTCAAACTGCGGACTACCTGGCCCACCCCGCCGCTTTTCGCGCACGCATGCAGCATGTCCTGCGCACCCTCAGTGCCCCCCCTGGGGAGGTGCAAAGCACTGGTTGGGGCCGGGCGCAACTGCACGAACACGTGATCGATGCGATCAACGATGCCGCCCAGGGCTGCGTGGACCAGGCTAGCCTGTTGTTCCAACAGATCGAAACCGACGTCATGCTCTGGGATGCGGTGAACACCGCCGAGCCCACTGCGGCCAGCGAGCAGGTGGCGGTGAACAGCGCTGCCGGGCTGCTGCGCCAACAGCGCCTCGACGAACGCGTGGGCGCCCTGTACAACGCCCGCGTCGCCAGGCGCCGCGCACTGGCGCAAGGCCATGGCGATGCCGCGCCGCCGCTGCATGCCGACGATGACCTCAACGATGCCGCGCTGACCGAGCCGAACTACTACATCGACGAAATCGAGATGGCCTTGCACGCGCGCATGCACCTGCGCCAGGCGCTCGGGCTGCCACCGCAACCGCAGCAGATCATGTTCGACTACCTGGCACGCATGAGCCCTGCAACCGTGAGCCGCCTAGGCACCGCTGTGAGGTCGGAGGTGAATGCCGAGATGTTCAGCGAATGGGCGTGCGGACAGCGCTTCTGGCAAGGCTGGCTGCGCTGCCTGCATGCGAACGAGTTCGAAGCCCTGGCCAGCGCTTGGGATGCCGCGAGCGAGTACCACAGCGAACTGACCGAGGCCAAGGAAAGCCTGGGCGCCTACACCGGCCCTAGCGTACCGCCAACCTACCTCGATGCGCTGGAGCGCGAGATGGGCAACATCGACGGCCTGCACTGGCGTCGCGACGGCGTGGTGCAGCGGGTCGATCTGGTATCCGGCCGCTACGCCGACGAAAACGCCCTTTACAACCGGGCCAGTGAGCTGCTGCTCAGTACCCGCCAGGCGGCAGAACTGGCATTACTGCGCCGCCTGACCGAAACCATGGCCGGCACGCTCGCCTAGACGGATCGAGCGTCCTTCCATTTGCCGGGTTGCGGGTAGCTCGCCCCCCCTGCACGACCTGGCTGGCGGGCATCGGTGGCGCAATGCATTTGCCTTGCGCCACACCCAGGACATTGGCAAGCGGATTGCAACGCTGGACACGGTACTGGCTTGCACTGCTGTGGCTCCGCGCAATACCTCAGTGTCATTCAACCTGCATTCGAGCCATGCACGCACCGCACTAGAGCCTGGCAGGCAAGACCGCACCACAACTGGTCAGACCGGTAAGGCCAAAAAGCCTTGCAAAGTAGGATTTTTCGCGGTTTTATGATCCCGCGCTGAACAAACCGGTAAGACCACAAAAATAATTAAGTCCTGCGCTCTTTCGCCCCGTGCGGCACCGAAGCAAGGACACCGACCAGAGATACCTCCCATGCTCAAATGGTGCTCGCGTTCGATCTTCCTGCAAGTGGTGCTCGGCCTTGCCCTCGGCATTGCCTGCGGCCTCAGCTTCCCCGACCTTTCTTTGCAACTCAAACCCCTGGGCGACGGCTTCATCAAGCTGATCAAGATGCTGATCGGCCTGATCGTCTTCTGCGTGGTGGTCAGCGGCATTTCCGGCGCCGGCGACCTGAAGAAGGTCGGCCGCATCGGCCTGAAATCGGTCATCTACTTCGAAGTGCTGACCACCATCGCCCTGGTGATCGGCCTGGTGTTCGCCTTCACAAGCGGCATCGGCAGCGGCGCCAACATCCACCTGGACCAGCTGTCCAGCGCCGACGCCAGCAGCCTGGCCGAGCGCGGCCAGCATATCCACGGCGCCACCGCCTTCTTCATGGACCTGATCCCGACCTCGGTGGTGGGTGCCTTCGCCGACAACAACATCCTCCAGGTCCTGCTGTTCTCGGTGCTGTTCGGTAGCGCACTGAACCTTGTGGGCGAATCGGCGGCCGGTATCTCGCGGCTGATCAACGAACTGAGCCACGTGATCTTCCGCATCATGGGCATGATCGTGCGCCTGGCGCCGATCGGCGTGTTCGGCGCCATCGCCTTCACCACCAGCAAGTACGGCCTGGAATCGCTGCAGCATCTGGGTGGCCTGGTGGCCCTGTTCTACCTGACCTGCGCCGGCTTCGTGCTGGTGATCCTGGGCACGGTGATGCGCCTTTCGGGCCTGAAGCTGCTGCCCCTCATCAAGTACCTGCGCGAAGAACTGACCATCGTCCTCGGCACCGCCTCCTCCGACGCCGTGCTGCCGCAGATCATGCGCAAGCTCGAACACCTGGGGATTGGCAGCTCCACCGTGGGCCTAGTGATCCCGACCGGCTACTCGTTCAACCTCGACGGTTTCTCCATCTACCTGACCCTGGCCATCGTGTTCATCGCCAACGCCACCGGCACGCCGCTGGAAATGACCGACCTGCTGACCATCCTGCTGGTGTCGCTGGTGACTTCCAAGGGAGCTCACGGCATCCCAGGTTCGGCGCTGGTGATCCTGGCCGCCACCCTCACCGCCGTGCCGGCCATCCCCGTGGTGGGCCTTGTGCTGGTGCTGGCGGTGGACTGGTTCATGGGCATCGGTCGGGCCTTGACCAACCTGATCGGCAACTGCGTGGCCACGGTGGCCATTGCCCGCTGGGAGAAGGACATCGACCTTGAGCGCGCGCAGAACGTGCTCGATGGCAAACCTGGCTTTGCCCATGCACCGCGCAAGCAAGCCAACGCCCATCAACAGGAATTCTGAGCCCATGTGGCCGGCGCTGGCGCCGGCCCTGTCAGGAGCGAAACGTGATCAGCTCATCGACCGTCGTCACCTCAGTGGTGGAAAAACTGCGCCAAGCTCTGGCCCGCGGCCAGTGGCGCTCCGGCGACATGCTGCCCGGCCAGCGCGAACTGGCCGAACAGCTGGGCATCAGCCGCCCCAGCCTGCGCGAAGCGGTGACCGTGCTGGAAACCCTGGGCCTGGTGCGCTCGATGCCGGGCAAAGGGGTGCTGGTACTGGATGCCGAAGCCGCCGTGCATGAACCCGGCAGCGACACCGCCGCTGCCAGCCTGGCCGACGTGCTGGAGCTGCGCTACACCCTCGAACCCTTCATCGTCGGCCTGGTGGCGCAGTCGGCCAACAGCCAGGACATCGGCCAGCTGCGCCTGACCCTGATGGACATGCGCGAAGCCCTGGAAGCCGATGACAGCGAGGCCGGCGCCAAGGCCTACATCGCCTTGCACGAGGCGCTGTTCGCGCTGACCACCAACCCGATCTTCCAGAGCGTGGTGCAGCAGACCGGCAATGCCCTCAAGCAGAGCGCCGACATGCTGCGCAATTCACCCGAACACCTGGCTGCGCGGCTCAAGGAAAACGAAGCCGTGGTGCGCGCCATCCGCGAGCGCAACAGCGCCCAGGCCAGTGCCCAGATGCGTCAGCATATCCTCGCCGAGGGCCTGCGCATGGGCATCGAACTGAACATACCGGACGACCATCCGCAGCCCTGACTCATAGAGGAGAGCGACCATGACCGCCTGCGCCCACGCCGCCCCCCGCTTGCCTGCCCTGCTTGCCGCCGGCGAAACCCGCTTGTCGGCCGAGCAGATCTACCCGCGCCTGTTCGATGCCATCCTCGAACAGCGACTTCCCCCTGGCAGCCTGCTGCCCGAGCAGGCCCTGGGCAACGCCTTCGGAGTGAGCCGCACGGTGATCCGCCGGGTGCTCGGGCGCCTGTCGGACCAGCAGGTGGTGGTGCAGCGCCCGAGCCACACCGCCCACCTGGCCGCCCCCGACCCGCAGCAGGCGCGCCAGGTACTGAGCGCCCGGCGCCTGGCCGAAACCACCTTGATCAGCCTGGCCGCGCAGCGCGCACGGCCATCGCAGGTGCGCCAGTTGCGCCAACTGGTGGAGCGCGAACGCCAGCACCACGAGCACGGCGAGCGCTGCGCGGCAATCCGCCTGGGTGGCGAGTTTCACCTCAAGCTCGCCCAGGTGGCCGCCAATGCGCCGCTGGCCCGGTTCCTCAACGGGCTGGTGCCGATGACATCGTTGATCATTGCCCGCTATGAGTCGCCATGCTGCGACCACTGCGCCTGGCAGGAGCATGCCGCGATCATCGACGCCGTGGAGGCCGGTGACGAGGGGGCGGCGCTGGCGTTGATGCATGAGCACCTGGACCGTCTGGAAGACAAGCTCAACCTTGAGTGACCTACGGGCGATGGGCTGCAGCGCAGCCCCTCGTGCACCGCCCTATACTCGGTTGACCACCCAGCCTCTACCCCCAGGGAGGCAGCCGAGTGAGCCTGCGCATTCCAATCCTGCTCTGCCTGCTGCTGGCCCTCGCCGGCTGCGCCGCAAAGCGCACGCCACCCCCACCCCCTCCCGCCGTGCTCGACCCCGCCGCCTGGCAACGCATCGACCAGGAACTGATCGACGCCTCGGTAGGCGCCGCCGGCTCGGCCAACGACTATGCACGGCGATCGATGCGGGTATGGAAAGAACAGGTGCAGCAACGCACGGAAAGCGATTTCATCCCCTGGTTCACCGGCTACTGGACCCAGCAATGGCTGACACTCAAGGTAGCCTGGTACAAGCTCGACAGTGGTGAAGGCCGCGAGCCCGCCGAAAAGCGCCTGGCCCTGTACCTGCAGGAGCAGTACCACAAGCGGGTGATCGACCCAGTAGCCGAGGAGATCAACCCCGAAAGCATCCGCGACCGCGCCTGCGAGCTCTACATACAGCTGTTCGGCCAGCAACTGCCGGCCATCATCCAGAAATACAATGCCGCGCCCGAGCAGGTCAGCCAGCGCCTCAACCGCATCCCGGCGATCAACCTGGGGCCGCCACCGGCGCGCAATGCGAGCCTCTACCAACTGTTGCGGGCCAAGCCTCTGGACCAGCAACCGGCCTGGCTGGCCCTGCGCGAACACTTGCACAAGCAAGCCGTCAAAGGGCCGGGGCAGACCGACGTGGGCCTGTCCTCGGTGGCCAACCGCGCCAGCGAAAAGCTCGGCGCCACCCTGGCACCACGGGGCATTGCCAGTGCCGTGGCCAGTGCGGTGGGCAAGGTCGCCGGGGCGATGATTTCGGTGGCGGCGGCGGGCTACGGGATGATCACCCATGACCGCGAGCACCCGGAGATGGTCGAGCAGTTGCGGGTGATCCTCAACGTGGCGCTCAACCAGGAATGGCAGGAGTTGATGGAGAATCGCCAGAGCGGTGCCATGGCCGGGGTCTACTACCTGTCGGGGCAGGTCGAGGACAGCCTGCTGGCCAGTGCGCCGCGGCCGCAGGAGCCGGTGGAGGCGCCGCAGACGCAGCAACCGCGGCAGGAGCCATTGCTGATTCGCCTGCCACCCTAGCCGGCGATAAGGCCGGTACTGACTGCCTCAAGCAGCAGCCATGGCCGATGTCGGCAAGCCAAAGATCCGATCAAACGCCCAGTTGTAGGCAAAGGTGTAACACGGCACCAGAATGATGAACGCCAAGTCCACCAGAAACGCTTCCACCAGGCTCATCCCAAGCCACCAGGCAATCAACGGAATCAGGTACACCACCAGGGTCAACTGGAACCCCACGGCATGCGCCACCCGCCGCGCCACGCTACGCCCGCGCTTGGCCTGGCGGCTTTCCCAATACTCGAACAGGCTGTTGTAGATCAGGTTCCAGAGCATGGCGATGGTAGTGATCATCACCGCCAACGGCCCGGTGTGCGAGGCCTGGGTGTCCGAGAGGTAAGCCAGCCCGAGGGTCGACATGCACAGCCCGATCAGTTCATAGAAGGTCACATAGACCAGTTTGCGTTTGACTCCCTGCACCGGGAAAACCTCTTGAAGCGAAAACGAAGGCCGCCAGGATGCGTCAATCCTGCTGACAGAAAAAGTTGGCAGCCTTCAGATTAACTGACAGCATGCTGCCATGAACTTTTCCAGCGACAACATCCAGCTGTTTCTCGCCGTGCTCGACCGCGGCTCGTTCTCTGCGGCGGCCCGGGCCTTGCAGCGGGTGCCCTCGGCGGTGAGCATGGCGATCGGCAACCTTGAAGCGGAGTTGGGCTATGCCCTTTTCGAGCGCGGCCCACGGGAAGTGCGCGCCACCGCCCAGGCCCTGGCTCTCGAACCCCATGCGCGGTTGATCGCCGAGCAGTTGGGGTTGCTGCAGGTGCACGCGCTGGAGCTTTCCCAGGGGCTGGAAAGCCGCCTGACCGTGGCCGTGGTGCCGGACATCGACCACCGCCCGCTGCTGGCCGCCATCGCCAGCCTCGGCGAGCGCTTTGCGCTGCTGGACATCGACCTGCTCAGCGCGCCCCAGGACGAGGCCCTGCACCTGCTCGACAGCGGCCGCGCCGACCTGTGCCTGGCCTTCGCCGGCCTGCAGGTGGATGCCCGCCGTGGCTTCCAGCACATCGGTACGGAGTCGCTGGTGGCGACCCTCGCCCCCCATCACCCGGCCTTGCGCGAAGGCCGTATCCATTACCTTGAAGACCTGATCGCGGTGCGCCAGATCCTGGTGCGCAGCCGCGACCTGCCGCTGCTCGATCCGCGGGCGCTGATCGGCGCCACGCATTGGTCCACCGACAGTTTCGACCTGGCCCTGCAGATGGTCGAAGCCGGGCTCGGCTGGGGCGACTTGCCGCTGGCCAGGGTCGCGCCACTGGTTGCCAGCGGGCGGCTGGTGCGCCTGGCGTTTCGCAACACGCGCAACGAACTGCAGTTGCCCATCCATGCCCTGTGGCGCAAGCAGCAGCCGCTGGGCCAGGCCGCACGCCTGCTGATCGAGCAGCTCGCTGCCCGCTAGCATGCCGTCCGTCGCCTTCGCCTGAAGACAATGCGCTGCCATTTCAATGTTTTACCGCCCTAGCCGATAGCACTGGAGACAGGCCCCGCCATCGCGCCACAAGCGCGCGGCGCCCTCCCCTCCATGGCTTAAGGTCTCGAAACATGAACCTGAAATTTCGCCACAAAATCCTGCTCAGCGCCTGCGGCGTCGTGGTGCTGGCATTTGCCTTGTTCACCCTCTACAACGATTACCTGCAACGCAACACCTTGCGCCAGAACATCGAAGCATCGGTCCAGCAGGCCGGCGCACTGACCGCCAGCAGCGTGCAGAACTGGATGAGCGGGCGCATTCTGGTGCTGGAAAACCTGGCCCAGGACATCGCCACCCAAGGGGCCGGCGACACCCTGGCCGGGCTGATCGAGCAGCCGTCCTACACGCGAAACTTCCTGTTCACCTACCTGGGCCAAGCCAACGGCGTGTTCACCCAACGCCCCGACACCCAGATGCCCGCCGGTTACGACCCGCGCCAGCGCCCGTGGTACGCCAGTGCGGCGAATGCCGGCCAGACCGTGCTCACAGCGCCCTACCAGGGTGCAGTCGGCGGCCTGATGGTAACCATCGCCACCCCGGTGAAGAGCAAGGCCAATGGCGAACTGATCGGCGTGGTCGGCGGTGACCTGACCCTCGACACCTTGGTGCAGATCATCAACTCGGTCGACTTCGGCGGCATCGGTCACGCCTTCCTCGCCGACAGCGATGGCCAGGTGATCGTCAGCCCCGACAAGGACCAGCTGATGAAAAACCTCAAGGACATCTACCCCGGCAGCGGCCTGCGCGTCAGCGCGGGGATGCAGGATGTGCTGCTCAACGGCGAGGAGCGGCTGATTTCGTTCGCGCCGGTCGCCGGCCTGCCGTCGGCCCAGTGGTACATCGGCCTGTCGATCGACAAAGACAAGGCCTACGCCGCCATCGGCCAGTTCCGCACCTCGGCGATCATTGCCATGCTCATCGCCGTGGTCGCCATCACCGTGCTGCTGGGCCTGCTGATCCCGGTGCTGATGCGCCCGCTGACCACCATGGGCCGCGCCATGCGCGACATCGCCGAGGGCGAAGGCGACCTGACCCGCCGCCTGGAGGTGCAGCACAAGGACGAGTTCGGCGAACTGGCCACCTCGTTCAACCGCTTCGTCGAACGCATCCACACATCGATCAGCGAAGTGTCCTCGGCCACCCGCCTGGTGCATGACCTTTCGGAAAAAGTGGTCAACGCCTCCAACGCCTCGATCATCGGCTCCGAAGAGCAGAGCATGCGCACCAACAGCGTTGCCGCGGCGATCAACGAACTGGGCGCCGCCACCCAGGAAATCGCCCGCAATGCGGCCGATGCCTCGCAGCATGCCAGCGGCGCCAGCGAACAGGCCCATGGGGGCCGAGAAGTGGTCGAGGAAGCCATCAGCGCCATGACCGCTTTGTCCCAGCGCATCAGCGAATCCTGCGCGCAGATCGAAACACTCAATGCCAGTACCGACGAGATCGGCAAGATCCTCGATGTGATCAAGGGCATATCCCAGCAGACCAACCTGCTGGCGCTCAACGCCGCCATCGAGGCTGCCCGCGCTGGCGAGGCCGGGCGCGGGTTCGCCGTGGTCGCCGACGAAGTGCGCAACCTGGCGCACCGCACCCAGGAATCGGCCGAAGAGATCCACCGCATGATCACCAGCCTGCAAGTGGGTTCACGCGAGGCAGTGCACACCATGAACACCAGCCAGGTATCCAGCGAACAGGCCGTGCAGGTGGCCAACCAGGCCGGCGTACGCTTGGCCAGCGTGACCCAGCGCATTGGCGAGATCGACGGTATGAACCAGTCGGTGGCGACCGCGACCGAAGAGCAGACGGCAGTGGTCGAGAGCCTGAACCTGGACATCACCCAGATCAACGCCCTCAACCAGCAAGGGGTGGAGAACCTGAACGAAACCCTGCTGCATTGCGATGCGCTGGCGCAGCAGGCTGGGCGGTTGAAACAGTTGGTGGGTAGCTTCCGGATCTGAGTTGAACCCGATCGCCGGCTTGCCGGCGATCGAGCTGCACAGCAGCCCCTATGCCACCACCACCTTCCCCTGCCTACCCCTGCGCACCCAGGCCAGCAACACCGCCGCCATCAGCACGAACCCCAGGTAGCCAAACAGCGGATACACTTCCCCCACCAGGCTGATGAACCCCACCAGGCTGCAGACGAACGCCACCAGCCCTGTCACCACAGAGCCCCAACGGAACTTCGCGGTCCCCGCTGGCAACAGCCGCGAAAGAAACGAGAACATCGTGCCCACCGCGGTATTGACGATCATCCCGAAGATGATCAGGCACATCACCAGGCCCAGCAGCGGCGAAACCTCGTTGGCAATCGACAGCATCGGCATCGGCAGCTCGGCGACGCTGTCCAAGCGCGACAACAGCCCGGCGCTCATCACCAGCATCAGCCCACCCAGCGCGGCACCGCCCAGCAAACCACCCCATATCGCGGTTTTCTCGCCCTTGGCCGAACCACCCAGAATCGCCAGGATCGGCGCGCCCGCAACAATGTTGTACGACACATACAAAAACGCCCCCAGCAACCAGTGGCGGGTACCCGCCTGCTGCTGGCTTGCCAGTTGGTCGAGCATGGCAAAGCTCTGCCCGCGAGTGAATACGGCGTACAGCGCAATGGCCGAAGCCACCAGGATCAGCAGCGGGGTGATGGCGCCGATGGCGACGATCACCTTGCGCACGTCCAGGCACACGATGCCCACCACCAGCAGGGTCACCAGCACGCTGCCGGCCAGCGCCGGAATGCCGAACTGCTGCTCCAGCAAGGCACCGCCGCCGGCCAGCATGACCACGGTGACGGCGAACATGAAGAAGGTGATCAGCCAGTCGACGAATACCCCCAGGTGGCGACCGCAGATGGCCTGAATCACATCCTTGTGCGAGGTCGACCGCTGGCGGTTGCCCAGCCCGGCCAAGGCCATGCCGAGGAAGGTGAATAGCGCAGCGCTGACCATCGCGCCGATCAGCCCCCAGACGCCAAAGTCGACGAAGAACAACAGCAATTCCCGCCCGGACGCAAAGCCCGCCCCCACGATCACGCCGACGAAGGCCCCGGCGATCTTCAGTTGTTCTTGCATGTGAACCTCAGGTTATTTTTGTTGTGGGATGGACGCCCCCGCGCGGGCAAAGCCGCGAAGGCGCTTCACTCAGCTCTGGCCGACGTACGCCTGCACCTCGATCTCCACATCCACCCCCAGCGCCAGTGCCGACGCCACGGTGGAGCGCACCGGCAGCGCGTCACCGAAGAAGGTTTTGTAGACCTCGTTGAAACCGGCGAAGTGGGCCATGTCGGACAGCCACACGGTCACCTTGACCACCTGATCGAAGCGCGCGCCGCACGCCTCCAGGCTCTCGGCAATGCGCTCGCAGGCAGCGCGGGTCTGGGTCTGGATGTCACCGCGCACCACCTCGCCGCCGGCACTCATCGGCACCTGGCCGGAGAGGAACAGGAAACCGCCCGCCTTCACTGCGCGCGAGAACGGGAACGGCAGGCTGCTAGGGAAACGCTGGATGTCGTTGCTCATGGGAAACTCCTTTCAGGATGACTGGAAACGTGCCGGGGACAGGCGCTCGGGTGCCACGCCCTGGGCGATCAGGCTCGGGCACAGCGGTTGCCCGAGCAGCAGGTCGGCTGCCAAGCGCGAAGCACCGGCAGCCGACTGGATACCATAGCCACCCTGCGCGGCCAGCCAGAAGAACGCCGGCGCGTGCGGGTCGAAGCCGATCACCAGGTCGCCATCGGCAACGAACGAGCGCAGGCCCGCCCAGCTGTGGCTGGGGCGGCGGATTTCCAAGGTGGTCATGGCTTCGATGTTGTAGATGCCAAGGGCGATATCGAGCTCTTCGGGGGCGGCGTCCTGTGGCTCTACCGGGTCGGCGTTGGCCGGGGAGCCCAGCAGTTGGCCGGCGTCGGGCTTGAAGTAGAAGCTTTCGTCAACGCCGATCACTGCCGGCCAACGGGCGAAGTCCTGTTCGACCGGCCCAGGGAAGGTAAAGGCGCTGCGCCGGCGCGGCTGCAGGCCGATCGGGGCCACCGCGCACTGCTCGGCCACACGGTCGGCCCACGCGCCCGCGGCATTGATCAGCTGGTGGGCCTGCAAGTGGCTGCCATCGGCCAGCGTCACCTGCCACAACCCGTCGTGGTATGCGGCCTGCATCAGCTCGGCATTGCAGCGTAGTTCACCGCCTGCGGCGCGATAGCCACGCAGGAAGCCTTGATGCAGCGCGTGTACATCCAGATCCATCGCGCCGGGTTCGTGCACGGCACCGGCAATCACCTCGTTGCGCAGGCTCGGCACCATTGCCAAAGCGGCATCACGGTCAAGCAGGCTGACCTCGGTGCCGTTGGCCAGGTTCTGGGCGTAGGTGGCCTGGAGCAACTCACTCTGCTCATGACTGGCGACATACAGGCAGCCACGCGGCTCCAGCAGCGGGTGTTCGCAGAAGCCTGCCGGCGGCGCTTCGTAGAACGCACGGCTGGCGCGGGTCAGGGCCTGGATCTGCGGGGTGCCGTAGGCCTCCATGAACATCGCCGCGGAGCGGCCGGTCGAGTGGTAGCCAGGCTGCATCTCACGCTCCAACAGCAGCACCTGGCGCTGGCCTGCCAGGCGGTAGGCCAGGGAGGCGCCGGCAATGCCGGCACCAATGATCAGGGTGTCGTAGGTCGGGGTCATGCACGCTCCTGCCAGAGAATTATCATTTATGAGAATTCTAATATATGAGAATTTCGAAATGTGCAAGGCCGCAAGGTAAGATGCCCGGCCTTGCCGCACACCGAGAACCGCGAATGCCCGATGACCGCCCTGCCGCCACAGGCCGCCCCGACGCCCTGCCACTGCTCGATCGCGCCGAGGTCGGCGGGCGCCTGCGCCAGGTGCGCAAGGCCCGTCAGCTGACCCTCAAGCAGTTGTCCGCGCTAAGTGGCGTGCCGGTTTCGACCCTGTCGAAAATGGAATTGGCGCAAGTGTCGGTGAGCTACGAAAAACTCGCGGCGGCAGCGCGAGCGCTGAATGTCGACATCGCCCAGCTGTTTCGCGCCAGCGGGCCGGTGAGCGCACCGGTGCCGGTGACCGTGGTGGTCGATTCCCTGCCGGCGGCAGCGGGATATTCCACTGGCACCTACGACTACCACCCGATTGCCGGCGCATTCCCGGAACGCCGCATGACCCCCGCCTATGCCCGCATCATCGCGCGCGAACGGGGCCAGTTCGATGATTTCATCCGCCACCCTGGGCAGGAATTCGCCCTGGTGCTGAGCGGGCGCGTGCGCATCGAGTTCGAAACCGGCGAGGCGGTGAGCATCGGGCCGCAGGAAACCGCGTATTTCGACAGCCAGGTGGGGCATATCTACCTGTCGGAAAGCGAGGACGGCGGGGATGCCCATGTGATGGTGGTGATGACCGACCGCTGAACTGCCGCTGGTTATAACCTAATAACGAACAAGTCTATTTGGCTATAAAAACTCCCTATATGCTGGCACCCATCCGATCACGGGCAAAGCTGGGCAGTCGAGTAGCGTATGGATGTAGGTTCTTTCGGTTTCACCATTGCCGGACTGGTTGTGGGTTTCATCGTCGGCATGACCGGCGTGGGTGGTGGTTCGCTGATGACGCCAATCCTGCTCTGGTTCGGTATCAACCCCGCCACCGCCGTGGGTACCGACCTGCTGTATGCCGCCATCACCAAGGCCAGTGGCGTCTGGGTGCATGGCCGCAACAAGAACATCGACTGGAAGATCACCGGCCTGCTGAGCCTCGGCAGCGTGCCCGCCGCGGCACTGACCCTGTGGTTCCTCAGCACCCTGCACACCGACACCTCGGCGCTCAACGCCATCATCAAGCAGGGCCTGGCTGTGGTGTTGATCCTCACCGCGCTGGCGATCCTGTTCAAGTCGCGCCTGCAAGCATTTGCCAGCCGCCATGCCGGTGACCACTACCACCTCGGCGACCGCAGCCTGAACACCCTCACCGTGCTTACCGGCGTGGTGCTGGGGGTGATGGTCACCCTCACCTCGATCGGTGCCGGCGCACTGGGTACCGTGGCGCTGTTCCTGCTCTACCCGTTCCTGGTCACCCGCCGCCTGGTCGGCACCGAAATCGCCCACGCCGTGCCCCTGACCCTGGTGGCGGGCCTCGGCCACGCCGGCATGGGCAACATGGACTGGTCGCTGCTGGGCTACCTGCTGCTCGGCTCGTTGCCCGGCATCTACTTCGGCAGCCACCTCACCGGGCGCATCTCCGACCGCGTGCTGCGCCCGTGCCTGGCGGCGATGCTGCTGCTGATCGGCTACAAACTGGCATTCTGATGGTGTGACGGGACGGGGCCGCAACAAAGTCGCGGCCCCCGGCGGAACACTGCGGTAGGATCACCAGTCCTACCTAGGCGAAATGCCACCAGAGCCCATTCAATGCCAGCCAGCCCCAGCCCGTTACTACTCGCCCTGCGTGAGGCAACTCTCGCCTGCCACAAGTCGCTGGAAGCACGCCTGCCGTTCTTCGATAGCGCCTTCGACACCGACGCCTACAGCCGGCTGCTGCAAGCCTATTACGGATTCCACGCCCCGCTCGAAGCCTACCTGGGCACCTATCAGGAACCCGTGCGGGCCAAGACCCCCGCGCTTACTCAAGACCTGCAGGCCCTCAAGCTGAGTGCCAGCGACATCGACACCCTGCCCTTGTGCCAGGCCTTGCCGGCGATAAACGACGAAGCCAGCGCCCTGGGCGTGATGTACGTGCTGGAAGGCTCGACCCTCGGCGGCCAGGTGCTCAAGCGGGCAATGGCCGAGCGCCTTGGCCTGGGGCCCGGCAGTGGTACGAGCTTTCTCGATGTGTACGGTGCCCAGACCGGCCGCTATTGGCGCGACTTCCTCGACCGCCTTGGCCAGGCATCGACCGCACCGGCGGCAAAGGCAGCCACCGTGCAAGCGGCGGTCGATACCTTCACCTGTTTCGAAAACTGGCTGGGGCAACGTAATGTGCTCAATCCGGTGCGCATCAACTGACCCACTGCACTAGCGACCACACGGGCAGTGCGCCTGCCAGCCACACTGCCAGCCGCGGCCAATAAGG
Source organism: Pseudomonas sp. KU43P (assembly GCF_033095865.1). Classification (NCBI taxonomy): domain Bacteria; kingdom Pseudomonadati; phylum Pseudomonadota; class Gammaproteobacteria; order Pseudomonadales; family Pseudomonadaceae; genus Pseudomonas; species Pseudomonas sp. KU43P. Next base: position 4,041,633 of record NZ_AP019365.1, read on the forward strand.
CAACAGGACGACCAGCAGCAGCCCGGCCAGGGAGATCATCGCGAACCACGCCACTGGCCCCATCGCCCAGCCCCAGGCCTGGGCGCACAGCCACAGGCTGGCGAGCAGGGCTAGCCAGCCCGCGCCTCGCAACACCTTGCCCAGCGCGGCCGGGCAATCGCGGTTCCACACGTGTTTGTAGTGCCGCTGCAGACCCTGGCAGAGCCCGAGCATACCGGCATAGGCGAACAGCGCCCCGCCTGCGATCAGCAGCATCATGCTCCAGCCTCCACGCGCAGCCCTGCCCTGGCTTTGCGCACCACCGGCTGTGCCCGCTTGACCCGCCACGCCACCAGGCCCAGCAATGTGCCCAGCACCAGTGCACAAGCCGCCACACCCAGCCGCAGGGCGTCATCCAGCCCGCCGAATGCCACCAAACCCATGCACAACAGCGCCGCCACACCCAGTTGCTCGACCCACGCTTGGCGCGGCGGCCTGATACTCGCATGCAACAGCGCAAGCAGCCACACGCCAAAGAACACGCGCACTTCCCAGCCATCGCGCCCGGCCAGCTCCACCGGCAGCAAACGGCTGGCCCACAGCAACCCCGCACAGGCCAGCAGCAAGCCGGAAACAAAACCGACGTTGCACACTTCGGCCAACCGATACCAACGGTGCCCCGGTGCATCGGCACTGGCGTATTTGCGCCCGCGCTTGACGCAGAACAGCACCAGGCCGCTGGCGATCATCACGCAGCTGATCACGCCGCAGACGAAATACAGCCAACGCAGGGGGTAGCCGCCGAACTGCGCGAAATGCAGGCCGACCATCACCCGCTGGGTCAACGGCGCCGCACGCCAATCGCTGACATCGCTGAGCAACTCGCCGCTGACCCCGTCGAAGACCATGGCCTGGCCTTTGGACAACGCGATGCGATTGCCCAGTTCGGGGCGGATCTCGATGCGTGCGCCGGCGGTGTTGGGGTTGCGGATGTTGAACCCGGCGATCGGCCCCAGGCGCGCCTGGGCCTGAGCCAGCAGCGGCGCGATGTCGGCCAGCTCGGCCGACTGCCTGCTCAGGCCCCTGGGCTGCTCCAGGCGGGCGTTGCCCTGGGCCTGGAAATAGGCGCGGTTATCGCCGGCGAACAGTGCATCGACGCCGGCCGGGATGTAGATGAGCATGAAGATGACCAGGCCGGTGTAGGTGATCATCAGGTGGAACGGCAGCAACAGCACCGCGCTGGCGTTGTGGAAGTCCAGCCAGGAGCGCTGGCCCTTGTTGGGCCGGAAGGTGAAGAACTCCTTGAAGATCTTCTTGTGGATGACGATGCCGGTGACCAGCGCCGCAAGCATCACCAGCGCCAGCGCCCCGACCACGAAGATGCCCCAGTTGCGCGGCAGGTCGAGGGTGAAGTGGAAGCGGAAGAAGAAGTTGCCGCCGACACTGTCGCGTACCGTGATGGCCTCGCCGGTGGCGGGGTCGAGCTGCACACCGCCGCCATGGCGCCGCTCGCCGGTGGACACGCGCAGCCCGGGCGAGCGCTCGGTCGGCAGGCTGATCCCCCAGTTGCCGGCCTGTGGCTCGTGGGCCTGCAGGTAGGCGATGGCCCGTTGCGCGGCGCTGGCCTGGGACACCGCCGTGGACGGGATCTCCGGCTGCATCCAGTGGTTGAGCTCTTTGTCGAATACCGCCAGGGTGCCGGTGACGAAGATGGCGAACAGCAGCCAGCCGAAGATCAGCCCGGCCCAGGTGTGCAGCCAGGCCATCGATTGGGTGAAGGTGTTCTTCATGTCATTTGCTCCAGTACCTGGGGCCAGAAGCCGATCAGCGCCAGGGGGATGGCCACGGCCAGCGGCGCCCAGGCGCGCAGGGCGTCACGGCAGGCGAAGGCCCAGAGGATGGCGGCGGTGTAGAAGATGAAGGCTGGCAGGGTGGCGACGATGACGGCGTCGCCGGGTGACAGTGGCAGCAAGCGGGCCAGCCAGGCGGTGGCGGCGTAGCTGAAGGCATAGCCGCCGAGCAGTGCGGCGCTGCTGCGGGAGAGTATCTGCAGCCAGGCGGGGGAGTTGATCATCAGGGGCCTCGATGTGCGGGGTGGTGTGGGGCTGCTGCGCAGCCCAATCGCCGGCAAGCCGGCTCCCACAAGGGCCAGTGCGGACCACCCTGTGGGAGCCGGCTTGCCGGCGATTGGGACGCATAGCGGCCCCTGGGCTCAGAACGAAATATTCAGCGCAGCGAACACCGCCCGCCCCGGCTGGTTGTAGGTATTGGCCCCCGAACTGCTGGCATTGCCGCCACGCAGGATCTGCTTGTCGAACACGTTGTTCACCCCTACCCGCACGTCGTAGTTGGCGTTGAACGTGTACCCGGCACTCACGTCCACCAGCCCATAGGCCTCGACATCCTGTTGCGCCTCGGTGTCGTAGTTTTCCTGGGTGCGGTAGTTGTACTTAGGCGACTTCTGCTTGCCGTAATAGGTACCCGCCACCTGGAACGACAGCTTGTCGGTGGCGCGCCAGTCCAGGGTGCTGTTGATCGTGTACTCGGGGATCACCGACAGCGGCTCGCCGGTCTCGCGGTTATCGTTGTCGAGCATCCAGGTCAGGTTGGTGTTCCAGTCCAGCACCGGGCTCAGCTCGACGAACAGGTTGCCCTCGATGCCTTCCACCCGCGCCTTGCCGGCGTTTTCCCATTGGGTCACGCGGCGTCCGTTGTTGATGGTGTAGAGCACGTCGGTGCCGCCGATGATCTTGTTCTGGTAGTCGTTACGGAAGTAGGTCGCGCTGGTGCGCCAGCTGCCACGGTCGTACAGCAGGCCGATTTCCTTGTTGACGCTGATCTCGGGCTTGAGGTCGGCATTGCCCTGCAGGTAGCAGCCACCCGAGTTGCCCTGCTGCACGCTGCAGCCCTGGCCACGGCTGTAGAGCAGGTAGTTGGGGTTGGACTGATACAGGTTCGGCACTTTGTAGGCACGGGCGATGCCACCCTTGACCGACAGCGCTTCGGTAAGCTTGTGCGACAGGTTGAGGCTCGGGCTGAAGTTGTCGCCAAACAACTCGTGATGATCGAAGCGCAGGCCGGGGGTCACGGTGGTATCACCGATGACGACGTTGTCCTCGACGAACAGCGCGTAGCTCTTGGCGGTCATCTTCGAGTCACTGCGGTCGAAGCCAATGATCGCGTTGTTGCCCACACCACTCGGGTCAAAACTTTGCGGGCGGAACGAACCCTGGTCGTTGAGCGACTCGTACAGGTACTCGCCACCCAGCGTCAGCACATGCTCGGTGCTGCCCATGGCGAACGGCAGGTTGACCTCGCTGCTCAAGCGCGTGTTGCGCAGCCGCGACATGGCTGCGCCGCTGTCGTTGATCGCCCCTTCCGGCCCACCGGCCAGGCCTTCGTTGAGGCGCCAGTTGCGCACGTATTCGTAGGCCAGGGTGCTCTTGCTGGTGCCCCAGGTGAAGTCGCCCAGGTGAGTCAGGTCGTAGGTATTGCGCTGCATGACGTTGGTTTCGTGACCATACAGGCTGTTGATCAGGTCGGGGTTGCCGCCACCGTTGCTGTTCATGGTGTCGCCGGCGTAGATGTTGCCTTGGCGGCTGTAGCCTGCGCTGGCTTCCAGACGGTGCTCGTCGTTGAGCTTCCAGCTCAGCAGGCCGTTGATGTCCTTGTTGCGCACGCCCTCACGGCCTGCCACCAGCGCGCTGTTGGCGTGCCCTGCGTTGATGTCCAGGTCGTCGGCATCGGTCTTGGCCAGGCCACCGAACAGGCGGAAACCGAGGTTGTCGGTGAGCCCGCCGCTGAGGTTGAAGTTGGCGCGGCGGCTGGCGCCTTCGGCGCTGTCTTCGGGCATCTGCGTGTAGAAATTGAGGTTGCCCTTGAACTCGTCGGTGGGGCGTTTGGTGATGATGTTGACCACCCCGCCCATCGCCCCGGAGCCGTAGCGTGCGGCAGCCGGGCCACGCAGGATTTCGATGCGCTCGACCGCCTCGGCCGGCACCCAGTTGGTTTCGCCACGGGTGTCACGGTCGCCGTTCCAGCCGTAGCGCACGGCATTGCGTGCATTGGACGGTTTGCCGTCGATGAGGATCAGAGTGTTCTCCGGGCCCATGCCGCGCAGGTCGATCTGGCGGTTGTTGCCGCGTGCGCCACTGGCACTGTTGCCGGTCAGGTTGACCCCCGGTTCGCGGCGGATGATGTCCGACAGGTCGTTGGCCGGTGGCCGGCGCTTGATGTCTTCTTCGGTGATGATCGACGAGCCCAGCGCCTGACGCGCTTCGCGCTCGGCGGTGATCAGGGTGTCCTGGATCACCAGCGCCTTTTCTCCTGCCGGTACTTCCAGCACCTCACCGGCACGCTGCTCGTCCGCTTCAGCGGCATTCGCCAGCATGGCCGGCGATGCCAGGGCAACGAAGGCCAGGGCCAGGCTATTGGGTGAGGTTCTGCACTGCATCGACACATCTCCTGCGAATCATGAGCGAAAAGGCACATCCCTGCCGGAAGCCGGGAGCCCTCGCCCACCGGCCTCGCAAACAAAAGTTCGGGGGCCAACAGGGATGGTGAATATAGTGATTCTCAAATGAGTTTAAATCTTATTTACGAAACTTACATGTTTGTAACGGAACTTTTCCGAAGCGCCAGCAGCCCGTGTACAGTCCCCCCATCCCATACATCCGTGTCGAGACACCGCGTTCATGCTCACCGCCGCACTGATCTTCCTGTTCACCCTGACCCTGGTCATCTGGCAACCCAAAGGCCTCGGCGTGGGCTGGAGCGCCACCCTCGGCGCCGTGCTGGCACTGCTGTTCGGCGTGGTCTCGCTGAACGACATCCCCGCCGTCTGGGCCATCATCTGGAACGCCACCGGCACCTTCATCGCCCTGATCATCATCAGCCTGCTGCTGGATGAAGCCGGATTCTTCGAGTGGGCCGCCTTGCATGTGGCGCGCTGGGCCCGGGGTGACGGGCGCCGACTGTTCGCCTTCATGGTATTGCTGGGCGCGGCGGTATCAGCACTGTTCGCCAACGACGGTGCGGCGCTGATCCTCACCCCGATCGTGATGTCGATGCTGCTGGCATTGCGCTTCTCCCCCGCCGCGACGTTGGCCTTCGTCATGGGAGCCGGCTTCATCGCCGACACCGCGAGCCTGCCGCTGGTGGTGTCGAACCTGGTCAACATCGTTTCGGCGGATTACTTCGGCCTGGGGTTCAATGCCTATGCCGCAGTGATGGTGCCGGTCAACCTGGTGGCGGTGGCGGCTACGCTGCTGGTGCTGTGGCTGTACTTTCGGCGCGACATTCCACAGCGCTATGCGACCGATGAACTGAAGTTGCCGGCAATGGCCGTGCGTGACCGCGCGACCTTTCGTGTCGGCTGGGTCGTGCTGCTGGCGTTGCTGGTCAGCCTGTTCGTGCTCGAGCCTCTGGGCATCCCGGTCAGCGCTGTGTCCGCAGCCTGCGCGGCGGTGCTGTTCGCCGTTGCGGCACGCGGCCATGTGATCTCCACCCGCCGCGTGCTGCGCGAGGCGCCGTGGCACATCGTGGTGTTCTCGCTGGGGATGTACCTGGTGGTCTATGGGCTTCGTAATGCCGGCCTGACCGATTCGCTTACCGGTGTGCTGAACTGGCTGGCCGGGCACGGGCTGTGGGCAGCGTCGCTGGGTACCGGGTTGATCGCGGCGCTGCTGTCATCGGTGATGAACAACTTGCCCAGCGTGCTGATCGGCGCGCTGTCCATCCATGCCAGCGAGGCCCAGGGCGTGGTGCGGGAGGCGATGATCTATGCCAACGTCATCGGCTGCGACCTGGGGCCGAAGATCACACCGATCGGCAGCCTGGCCACGTTGTTGTGGCTGCATGTGCTGGCGCGCAAGGGGGTGAGTATCGGGTGGGGGTACTACTTCAAGGTGGGGGTGTTGTTGACGGTGCCGGTATTGCTGGTGACGTTGGCGGCGCTGGCGTTGCGGTTGAGTCTTTGAGGGTGTCGGGGCTGCTGTGCAGCCCATCGCCGGCAAGCCGACTCCCACAGATACAGCGCAATGCTCAAGGGCAGCGCGGAAGCTGTAGGAGCTGGCTTGCCGGCGATGGGCCGCACAGCGGCCCCGCCAACCGCCTAATCACAAACCGTTCTCGATGTAAAGGAAAGTTTAAGGGTATGGACATCGTCGCAGGCCAGGCCAGGTCGGGCTTTTCTTGGACCTCAAAATGTCCATAGGATGCTCCCACTTTGTGAATGAAACCTCGTTGTGATGTCCATGGCTAATGCATCCACGGCTTTTGACGACCCTGCCTGTAATGATGATGGGCTTGTTTGCCTTAGCTGGACCATGGCTTCTGCGGATAGTTGGCGAAGTCACAGGTGTAGGAATTGGTATAACGCTGATTGCCTTGAGTTGTACCGCTCGTATCTATGTCGATTCTGCCGGATCAATCATCGCTACGGCCATGCTGGGTGGCATCGGCATTGCTTTCATTCAAGCGCTCATGCCAGCTTTTATCAAACGCACCCATCCGGAAAGCGCCGGTATGCTGATGGGATTGTTCACTACGGGCATTATGGGCGGGGCTGCTTTTGCAGCAGCCACAGCCGCACCTGGCGCAGCGTTTTTTGGCTGGAAGCTCACGCTGGGGTTCGCAGCCCTACCCGCAGTACTCGCACTGGTTGCCTGGGTTCTTGCCGCTGGTCGAACCGCCCCCTATTCTGCATCGGCAAGCTTGCCCTATCGCAATGCACAAGCATGGTTGCTGTTAGTATTTTTTGGCATCGGTACAGGCGCTTACACTTTAGTACTGGCTTGGTTACCGCCATTTTACGTCCAGGTCGGATGGACAGCTGCAGATTCTGGCTATCTGCTCGGTGCCCTGACGCTTACGGAAGTAATAGCTGGGCTATTGGTGTCCTCGCTAATCCATCGTTTCCCTGACCGGCGACTTCTACTGATCTTGGTAATTTTACTTTTGATCAGTGGCTTAACTTGCTTGATTGCCGCTCCAAATCAGCTCGCGTTGATCGCGATTGTATGCCTAGGCATGGGTATTGGTGCGCTGTTCCCGTTGACGCTGATTGTCACCTTAGATCACGCTAGCTCTCCCGAAAGTGCCAGCGAACTCTTGGCCTTTGTACAAGGTGGTGGCTATATCATCGCTGCGACAATGCCAGTCATCGCAGGTTTTTTACGGGACCACCTCAGCTCTCTGTATTGGGCTTGGGGCTTAATGATCATAGGGTCTGTGGTACTGCTCGCCCTTAGCGCCTTCCTCCATCCTAATTCCCATCGTCCGATTAAGCTTGCCAGTGATACTTAAAAACTTCCGTTGCTGGAGGTGGGATCAACCGTGGGGCGCCCGCTCTGGATCGATTTCTGCCGGTCAAGACGTACCCGTGCGCGGGTCACATCCGATGCAAATGGCTGGTCAAGTCGAATGCAAACTGGTGGTCAAGTGGGATGCAAACACTCGGTCAAGTCAGGTGCAATTTCCTAGCTTTGCCATCGAGGGCCAAGCTTTCTGGTGAGAATTGTATCTGCTAAGCAATGGATCTCAGTGACGCTGATCTGGTAGCAATATGCTTATCCTCGATGAAAGGCAATTAAAAAATTTCGGCGTCACTCTACCCGTTGGGTATGCAACCCTATGAGTCGTCGCCCTGAGACGCTTGGGCCCCTCGCCCTAGTGATGGCGCTCACGGCAGCGTTAGAAAAGAGGCACTTAGAAGCTCAACACTTTACGGTCCACAGTTGATCAATCCGCGTGGTGTAAGACTGGCTCATCATTTCTCTTCGCATCCCCCAATCCGGCGCGACAGGCACGCGAGCAACCCGCATTGTCCCGCGACCCCACCGGTCGTTGATATCATCCATAACCTGCATAAGTCGGCCACACGCAACTGGCTGCTTGAGCGCGAACAAATCCTCTGAGAACTCTCCAGGTTGACGCAGTTCCATCAGCAGCACCTCCGCCTTGCTGTACCGGAAACCAGGCCTGTAAATCTTGGACACAGCATCGGTGGCGAATCTGGTCATTAGCAGGGTGTCGGAGGTTGGGTAAGGCAGCTCAACCAGCACGCCCTGGGAGTGGTGCGCCTCATCCGGGTTAAACATCCCGGTGCGGATGCTTACGCGTATTCGCTTGCACACTGAGCCCTGCGCTCGGAGTTTTTCAGCAGCACGCGCGACGTAAGTGGCCACAGCTTGCTTGATCAGCACAAGCTCTGTCAGTCGCTTGCCAAACATCCGGCTGCAACAGATCTCCTGCTTTGGCGGCTCTGCTTCGTCCAGTTCCAAGCAGGGCGTGCCAGCGAGTTCACGTGCCGTCTTCTCCACAACTACGCTGAACTTCTGTCGAAGCGTCCACGCGTCGGCTCTTGCCAGGTCCATTGCCGTGCGTATGCCCATAGCCCCGAAGTGTTCCGCCATACGACGTCCAACTCCCCAAACCTCCGTTACCGCAGTATTACGCAAAACCCAATCGCGTTTGAAATTATCGCGAATGTCCACCACTCCACCGGTGTGAGCTTGGAGCCTTTTGGCCGTATGGTTAGCCAACTTGGCTAACGTCTTGGTGTGTGCGATACCAACACCAACTGGAATGCTAGTGCAGCGAAGAACTCGGTGACGTAAGTCGCGACTGAAAGCCTCCATGTCTCCCGGCATGCCTGTCAGATCGAGCCAAGCCTCATCAATGGAATAACGCTCGCAATGCTCTACGGAAGATTCTAGGAGTGTCATAACCCGCTCGGAGATATTGCCATATAACGCATAATTACTAGAAAACGGGACAATCCCATGCCGTTTTAGCTTGTCTCTAATTTGGAAAAAAGGCTCACCCATTTTCACAAACGGCTTTGCGTCATACGATCGTGCAATCACACACCCATCGTTATTACTCAGCACTACGATAGGCGTTTTTGCCAGATCGGGTCGGAAGATACGCTCACAGCTCGCATAAAACGAGTTGCAGTCGACCAGGGCAAAGACGGGGGAAGGCTTCATCGGGTGGCATCACGCACACTGTATTTATATACAGTTAACCACATCCTTCCATGTTGACGTCGCCCACTCATCCGATTTGCATCCTGCGCCCAGGCTCCTACAGTTTCGAACGTAGCGATACAGCCGAGGCTCCACGATGCCCAGCGTCGAGAAAACCGCACCACCGGCCACCAGCAAGGCTTTGCCGAAGATCCCCCGCAGCGTCTGGGCACTGGGTTTCGTGTCGATGTTCATGGACATTTCCTCGGAGATGATCCACGCCCTGCTGCCGCTGTACATGGTCACCGTGCTCGGCACCTCGGTGGTGGCGGTGGGCGTCATCGAAGGTATCGCCGAGGCCACCGCGTCGATCACCAAGGTGTTTTCCGGCGCCCTCAGCGACCGCTTCGGCAAGCGCAAGCTGCTCACGGTACTGGGCTATGGCCTGGGCGCGCTGACCAAGCCGGTGTTCCCCATGGCGTCGGGGCTGGAATGGCTGATCGGGGCGCGTTTCGTCGACCGCGTCGGCAAGGGTATCCGCGGGGCGCCGCGCGATGCGCTGGTGGCCGACGTGACCCCGGCCGAGCTGCGCGGGGCGGCGTTCGGCCTGCGCCAGGCGCTGGACACGGTCGGCGCCTTTCTCGGGCCGCTGCTGGCGATCCTGTTGATGTGGCTGACCGCCAGCCACTTCCAGACCGTGTTCTGGGTCGCGGTGATACCGGCGTTCCTGGCCGTGTACATTCTTGTGGCCTTCGTCCGCGAACCACCGGCTTCGGCAGCGAAAAAACCCGTACGCACGCCGCTGGCGTGGCACGAGCTGGCACGCCTGGGCCCGGCATACTGGCGCCTGATCGGCCTGGCGATGGTGTTCACCCTGGGCCGCTTCAGCGAGGCCTTTCTGCTGCTGCGTGCCCAGGACATGGGCCTGGCGCCCTTGTGGGCGCCTGCCGTGCTGGTCCTGATGGCGCTGGCCTACGCATTGTCGGCCTACCCCGCTGGCGCACTGTCGGACCGTGTCGGCCGACGTGGCGTGCTGATGGTCGGGCTCGCTTTGCTGGTCGCGGCCGACCTGCTGCTGGCGCTGATACCCGGCTGGGCCGGGCTGGCGCTGGGCGTGGCGGCCTGGGGGCTGCACCTGGGCTTTACCCAGGGCATCTTCGCCGCGCTGATCGCCGACAGTGCGCCCGCCCACCTGCGCGGCACGGCGTTCGGCCTGTTCAACCTGCTGACCGGCCTGGCCCTTCTGGCCGCCAGCGTGGTGGCGGGGCTGCTGTGGGACGGGCTCGGCTTTCAGGCGACCTTCCTGGTGGGGGCTGCTTTTGCCGGTGCGACCTTGGCGGGTGTTGCGCTGCGGGCTTCATGAGTGCGGGTCGTGGCTGCGCACGCTGAAGGTCACCACACCCCAAATCGCCAATTCGTCACCCTCCATGATGTAGCGTGGCGCAAACCGCGGGTTTTCCGAGCGCAGCACCACCTGCCCGCCGATGCGCTGCAAGCGCTTGCACAAGGGCTCGCCGTTGACGGCAGCAATCACGATATGGCCGTTGCGTGCTTCGATCGAGCGGTCGACCAGCACCAGGTCACCGTCGAAGATCCCGGCGCCCTGCATGCTGTCGCCGTCTATCCTCACCAGGTACATGTGCGGCGCGCGCAGGTTGAACAGCTCGTCCAGCGAGATGGGTTGCTCCATGTGGTCCGCCGCTGGCGACGGGAAACCCGCCGGAACACGGAACAGGTAGCGCGGCAGCGCAGCGCTGCCGCAAGTGATCGGACCCAGGATGGAAGTCATGTCACAGCCTTGAACAATAACTGTATGCACATACAGTAATGATGTACCTACGACCGGGTCAATCGCGCCGTAGGAAATTTCGACAAGTGGGGTGCATACCATGTGCGGACGCTTCGCCCAGTACCAGGGCCTCGCCGATTACCTGCGTGAGCTGGACGCCGAGCAGGACGTCATCAGCGGTTACGACAACCTGCCCATCGGCCGCTACAACGTCGCCCCCGGCAGCCACGTGCTGATCCTGCACAACGCGGCCGACGGCCTGCGCATCGACCCGTGCCATTGGGGCTGGGCGCCGTTCTGGGCCACCGGCAAGCGTCCCGCGCCGATCAATGCGCGGGTAGAGACGGTGACCACCGGCAAGTTCTTCAAGGCGCTGTGGCCCCAGGGGCGCGCCCTGGTGATGGCCGATGGGTGGTACGAATGGGTCACCGATCCGCACGACCCCAAGCGCAAGCAGCCGTATTTCATTCGCCTGAAAAGCCAGGCGCCGATGTTCATGGCGGCGTTGGCCGAGGTGCACGTGGGGCTGGAGCCGAACGAGGGGGATGGGTTCGTGATCATCACCGCCGCGAGTGACGCGGGAATGGTCGACATCCACGATCGCCGGCCACTGGTGCTGGGGCCGGCGGATGCAAGAGCGTGGATCGACCCCGAGGTGCCGGCCGAAGAAGCCGAGCGGCTGGCGCGGGAGCAGTGCCTGCCGGTGGAGGCGTTCGAGTGGTTTGCGGTGGGCAAGGAGGTGGGGAATGTACGTAATGAAGGGGCGGAGTTGATCGTGATGCACGACGTTTGAATGGCTGGGCTGCTAGCGGCCCTATCGCCGGCAAGCCGGCTCCCACAGGGATCTCACAGACCTCAAGGCCTATGGAGTACCTGTGGGAGCCGGCTTGCCGGCGATAGGGCCATCAAAAACCCCTTACACCTGCAGCTCGACCGCAGGCTGCTCCATGAACGACCAGCCACCCTGCCCATCCACTTCCAGCCGATGGGTATGGAAGTCCGCCAGGGTACTGCGGTGCCCGACACTTACCAGCAACGTTTGCGGCATTTCACGGCGCAACAGCGAATACAGCGCATGCTCCAGCCCTTCATCCATCGCCGACGTGGACTCGTCGAGGAACACCACCTGCGGCCGGTTGAACAACACCCGGGCAAAGGCCAGCCGCTGCTGCTCACCCACCGACAGGATATGTGACCAGTCGCAGCTCACCTCCAGCCGCTCAGCCAGGTGCGCCAGGTTGACCTGGCGCAGGGCCTGCTGCATGCGTGGCATGTCCTCGGCAGTGGCGTCCGCCGGGTAGGCGATGGCAGTGCGCAGGTCGCCCAGGGGCAGGTACGGGCGCTGGGAAAGGAACAAGGCCTCGGTGCCGGTGGGCCGCCGGACCTCACCCTCGGCATACGGCCACAGGCCCGCCAGCGCCCGCAGCAAGGTGGTTTTGCCACTGCCCGAAGGGCCCTTGATCAGCAGCGCCTGGCCGGCATGCAGGCGCAGGTTCAGGTCGGCGATCAATGCATGGCCGTCGGGGCGTAGCACTTGCAGCCCGTTGATGTCCAGCGCCTGCGCCTGCGCCTCGGTAAGCACCCGCGGCAGCGCGGCGGCCTGCTCGTTGGCATCGAGGAAACCGGTCAGACGGTCAAGGGTGGCGCGGTACTGGGCAAAGGTGTCGTAGGACTCACGGAAGAACGACAGCGAGTCCTGCACCTGGCCGAACGCCTGGGAGGTCTGCATGACATCGCCCAGCTTGATCGCGCCGCTGAAGAACCGTGGCGCCTGGAGAATGAACGGGAACACCACGGCAACCTGGCTGACGCCCAGGTTGAAGCCACTGAACTTCAGGTTTCGGTACACCAGCGCCCAGACATTGACGATCAGCGCGCCGAAGCGCCCGAGCAAGGTCGCCCGCTCCACCGGCGCCCCCTGGTAGAAGGCAATGTTCTCGGCGTTCTCGCGCAGGCGCATCAGCGCGTAACGGAAGTTGGCGGTGAGTTTCTCGTTGAGGAAGTTCAGGCGGATCAACGGTTGGCCGAGGCGGAAGGCGATCCACGTGGCGATCAGCACATAGACGTAGACCGCGAACACCATCGCCCGGGGGATCTCGTACCCGGCCACCGTCAACGGCGCCGACAGCCCCCAGAGGATGGCGGTGAAGGCCACCAGCGACACCAGTGCACTGACCGCGCCGAGGGCCAGCGACACCGAGTTGGTGACGTAGGCGTTGATGTCCAGCTCGATACGCTGGTCGGGGTTGTCCACCGGCTCCGGCAGAAACTGGCCGCGGTAGTAGGCATCGCCGCGCATCCAGTCACCGGTCAGCCGTTCGGTCAGCCACACCCGCCACTGGATGCTGAACGCCTGGGTCACGTAGAAGGTGAACAGCGAGCGCAGCACATGGAGGGTCGCCAACACCGCGAACACCCCGAGCAGGTACCAGAAGGCGGTTTGATCAAGGGCCTGCAAGGCGCTGTAGAAACCGTTGTACCAGAACGAGAACAGCACGTTCATGCGTACCGAGAACAGCGTCAGCACCAGCAGCAGGGCAAACCCGAGCAATGGCCGCCAACTGCGCCTGAAAGTGAAGTAAGGGCCCGCCAGCTGCCAGAACTGCCGGCCCCAGCGCGTGTAGCGCACGGCCAGGGCAGCGGCGGCGGTAAAGCCGATGAGGGTGATGAACGAGGCGATTGCAAGCCAGCTCAGGCTCTCTTGCAGGGCCTGGTGCCAGTTCATGTCCATGGGGGGGTATCCGTGCTGAGTGTTTCCGCGAGCGTAGCATTGTGCGGGGACTACTCTGGCCTAAATGACGGACATTTCATTTATTGCGCACGGGCCCTATCGCTGGCAAGCCAGCTCCCACAGGTGTGATCTTTGTGGGAGCTGGCTTGCCAGCGATAGGGCCCGTGCAGCCAACCGCTAACCCAGCGCCTCCACCACCTTGGGGTCCAGCCCCTCCCCCGCATTGGCCGCAATCCACTCCCCCAGCTGTTGGCGCATGGACGGTGTCCAGAAGCTCTGCAGATGCTGCCTGACGCCTTTCACCGCCAGCTCATGATTCGGTTCGCTGTCGAAATAATGGGCAATCTGGTTGGCCATCTTGACCAGGTTGTCGCTGCTCATCGGCGCACCTCGGCTTTTTCCGCGCTGCGCCGCTCCTCGAGCAGGCGCCGCTGTTCATCACTGAAGTCCTGGTAGCGCTTCTGCCACTGCGAGGGCTGGAACACCTTCACCACCTCCACCGCCGTAACCTTGTATTCCGGGCAGTTGGTGGCCCAGTCGGAGTTGTCGGTGGTGATCACGTTGGCACCGGATTCGGGGAAGTGGAACGTGGTGTACACCACGCCCGGCGCCACCCGGCCACTGACCTTGGCGCGCAGCACCGTCTGCCCGGCGCGGCTGCCGATGCCCACCCAGTCGCCGTCGCGGATGCCTCGGCTTTCGGCGTCGGTCGGGTGGATTTCCAGGCGGTCGGCATCATGCCAGGCGACGTTGCCGGTGCGCCGGGTCTGGGCGCCGACGTTGTACTGGCTGAGGATGCGCCCAGTGGTCAGCAGCAGCGGGTAGCGGCCGTTGACCTTCTCGTCGGTAGGCACGTAGCCGGTGAGCATGAAGCGCCCCTTGCCGCGCACGAACTGGTCGATGTGCATGGTCGGGGTGCCGTCGGGTGCGGCGTCGTTGCACGGCCACTGCAGGCTGCCGTGGCGGTCGATCTCGGCATAGCTGACCCGGCGGAAACTCGGCGTCAGGCGGGCGATCTCGTCCATGATCTCGGACGGGTGGCGGTACTGCATCGGGTAGCCCAAGGCGTTGGCCAGGGCCACGGTGGCTTCCCAGTCGGCCTTGCCGGCCAGCGGCTCCATCACCTTGCGCACCCGCGAGATGCGGCGCTCGGCATTGGTGAAGGTGCCGTCCTTTTCCAGGAACGAGCTGCCCGGCAGGAACACGTGGGCGAACTTGGCCGTCTCGTTGAGGAAGATGTCCTGCACCACCACGCACTCCATGGCGCGCAAGGCGGCCGTGACGTGCTGGGTGTTGGGGTCGCTCTGGGCGATGTCCTCGCCTTGGCAGTACAGGGCCTTGAAGCTGCCGTCCAGGGCCGCCTCGAACATGTTGGGGATGCGCAGGCCCGGGTCGGGCTGCAGGGTCACGCCCCAGGCCTGCTCGAACTCGGCACGCACGCCTTCGTTGGAAATGTGCCGGTAACCGGGCAACTCGTGGGGGAACGAGCCCATGTCGCACGAGCCCTGCACGTTGTTCTGCCCGCGCAGCGGGTTCACCCCTACCCCTTCGCGACCAATGTTGCCGGTGGCCATGGCCAGGTTGGCGATGCCCATCACCGCAGTGCTGCCCTGGCTATGCTCGGTCACGCCCAGGCCATAGTAGATCGCCGCGTTGCCACCGGTGGCGTACAGCCGAGCGGCCTCGCGGATGTGCTCGGCAGGCACGCCGCATACCGGCCCGAGTACTTCGGGGGCGTTGTCCGCTTGGCTGACGAACGCGCGCCAGCGGGCGAAGTCTTCGGTTTCGCAGCGGGCATCGATGAAGCGCTGGGCCAGCAGGCCCTCGGTGACGATCACATGGGCCAGGGCGTTGAGCATGGCCACGTTGGTGCCTGGGCGCAATTGCAGGTGCAGCTCAGCGCGGGCATGGGGCGAATCGACCAGGTCGATGCGCCGCGGGTCGATGACGATCAGCCGCGCGCCCTGGCGCAGGCGGCGTTTGAGCTGCGAGCCGAACACCGGGTGGGCGTCGGTGGGGTTGGCGCCGATCACCAGCACGACATCGGCCTGCATCACCGAATCGAAGCTCTGGGTGCCGGCCGATTCGCCCAGGGTCTGCTTGAGGCCATAACCGGTGGGTGAATGGCAGACCCGCGCACAGGTGTCGACGTTGTTGTTGCCGAACGCCGTGCGCACCAGCTTCTGCACCAGGTAGGCTTCTTCGTTGGTGCAGCGGCTGGAGGTGATGCCACCAATGGAATCGCGCCCGTACTTGAGCTGGATACGGCGGAACTCGCTGGCCGCGTAGGCCACGGCCTCGTCCCAGCTGACTTCCTGCCATGGGTCTTCGAGGCGCTTGCGAATCATCGGCCGGGTGATGCGATCAGGGTGGGTGGCATAGCCCCAGGCGAAGCGGCCCTTGACGCAGGCGTGGCCATGGTTGGCGCCGCCGTTCTTGTCTGGGACCATGCGCACCAGCTGGTCGCCCTTCATCTCGGCGCGGAACGAGCAGCCGACCCCGCAGTAGGCGCAGGTGGTGATTACCGCCCGTTCGGGCTGGCCGAGCTGGACCAGGCTCTTCTCGGTAAGGGTCGCGGTTGGGCAAGCCTGCACGCAGGCGCCGCATGAAACGCATTCGGAGGCCAGGAAGTTGTCACCGCCAGCGGCCGCCACCCGCGACTCGAAACCACGGCCGGTGATGGTCAGGGCAAAGGTGCCCTGGATGTCTTCGCAGGCACGCACGCAGCGGCTGCAGACGATGCATTTGCTGGGCTCGTAGTCGAAGTACGGGTTGGAGGTGTCCTTTTTCTCGGCCAGGTGGTTGGCGCCGTCGTAACCGTAGCGTACCTCGCGAAGGCCGACCTGCCCGGCGACGGTCTGCAGCTCGCAGTTGCCGTTGGCCGAGCAGGTCAGGCAGTCCAGCGGGTGGTCGGAGATGTACAGCTCCATCACATTGCGGCGCAGGTCGGCCAGGCGCGGGGTCTGCGTGCGCACCACCATGCCCTCGCTGACCGGTGTGGTGCAGGAGGCCGGGTAGCCGCGCATGCCGTCGATCTCGACCATGCACATGCGGCACGAACCAAAGGCTTCCAGGCTGTCGGTGGCGCAGAGTTTGGGGATGTTGGTGCCAAGCATTGCTGCGGCCCGCATCACCGAAGTGCCGGCGGGCACGCTGATGCTGCGGCCGTCGATGTTCAGGCTGACCTGCACGTCGCTGTCTCGGGCGGGCGTGCCCAGGTCGGTTTCGGGGTCGAAGTAGTTGATCACTGCGCGGCCTCCGGGGTGGTCAGGCCGAAATCGGCGGGAAAGTACTTGAGGGCGCTGGCCACAGGATAAGCGGTCATGCCGCCCATGGCGCACAGCGAGCCGTATTGCATCGTGTCGCACAGGTCACGCAGGAGCAGGGCCTGGTCGTGCCGTTCAGTGAAGTCGCTGCTGGCGATCAGCCGATCGACCACCTCCATGCCCCGGGTCGAGCCGATGCGACACGGGGTGCACTTGCCGCAGGACTCCTCGGCGCAGAACTGCAGGGCGAAGCGCGCCATGCTGGCCATGTTCAGGGTGTCGTCGGCCACCACCACACCGCCATGGCCCAGCATCGCGCCCATGGCGGCGAAGGCCTCGTAGTCCAGCGGGGTGTCGAAATGGCTGGGTGGCACCCAGGCGCCGAGCGGGCCGCCGACCTGGGCGGCCTTGAGCGGCCGGCCGCTGGCGGTGCCACCGC
This sequence comes from Pseudomonas sp. KU43P, assembly GCF_033095865.1. Classification (NCBI taxonomy): domain Bacteria; kingdom Pseudomonadati; phylum Pseudomonadota; class Gammaproteobacteria; order Pseudomonadales; family Pseudomonadaceae; genus Pseudomonas; species Pseudomonas sp. KU43P. The sequence continues at coordinate 4,058,806 of NZ_AP019365.1, forward strand.
CGTAGCCTTCCACCAGTTCGCGCAGGGTCAGGCCAAAGGCACGCTCCACCAGCCCGCCGTGGCGGATATTGCCGGCCAGCTGGAACGGCATGGTGCCCAGCGAGCGGCCCATGCCGAAGTCCCGGTAGAACGCCGCGCCCTTGGCCAGGATGATCGGCACAGACGCCAGGGTGAGCACGTTGTGCACCAGGGTCGGTCGGCCGAACAGGCCCTGCAAGGCAGGCAGCGGCGGTTTGGCGCGGACGATGCCACGCTTGCCCTCGATGGATTCGAGCAGCGCGGTTTCTTCACCGCAGATATAGGCACCGGCACCCTCTCGCACTTCCAGGCCGAAGGCCTGGCCACTGCCGGCCACGTCCTCGCCCAGGTAACCGGCAGCGCGGGCGATGGCGATGGCCTGGTTGAGCACGCGAAGGGCGTCGGGGTATTCCGAACGCACATAGAGATAACCCTTGCTGGCGCCCACGGCGAGGCCGGCGATGAGCATGCCTTCGATCAACAGAAACGGGTCACCTTCCATCAGCATGCGGTCGGCGAAGGTGCCAGAGTCGCCCTCATCGGCGTTGCACACCACGTACTTCTGCCCGGCGACCGCGTCGCGCACGGTGCGCCACTTGATGCCGGCCGGAAATGCCGCGCCACCGCGCCCGCGCAGGCCGGAATCGAGCACGGCGGCAACCACGTCGGCGCCACCCAGTGCCACGGCCTGCGCCAGGCCGCTGAAGCCGCCATGGGCACGGTAGTCATCGAGCGACAGCGGCCGGGTGATACCTGCCCGGGCGAACAGCAGTCGCTGCTGGCTTTTCAGGTAAGGCATCTGTTCGACCAGCCCTAGCGCCAGCGAATGGCCTCCCGGCTCACCGACCAAGGCATCGAGCAGCGCCGGCGCCTCGTCAGGCGTGACCGGGCCAAAACCCTTGCGCCCTTGCGGGCTGTCGCACTCCACCAGCGGTTCAAGGCAGTACAAGCCACGTGAGCTGGTGCGCTGGATGTCGATGGGCAACTGCCGGCGCTCGGCCTCGCGTTGCAAGGCAGCGGCAACCTGGTCGGCACCCACGGCGCGGGCGACGGAATCACAGGGGATGAACAACTTCAGCATGCTGCGTCCTCCAGGCAACCGTTCACCAAGGCGCGCAGGCGTTCGGGGGTGAGGCGCGCATGCACCTGGCCGTCCAGCTCCAGGGCCGGCGAGCAGGCGCAAGCGCCTAGGCAGTACACCGGGCGCAGGCTGATGGCGCCGTCGGCGCTGGTGCCGTGGTCGTCCAGCGCCAGCTGTTCGCGCAGCTGCGCGGCCAGGGCTTCGCTGCCCCGGCTCTGGCACGATTCGGCGCGGCACAGGCGCAGCGTATGGCGGGCCGGCGGGGTGGTGCGAAAGTCGTGGTAAAAGCTGATCACCCCGCGTACCTCGGCGAGGCTCAGGTTGAGGGCGTGGGCAATTTCATCTACAGCGGCCTCGGGAATGAAGCCAATAGCGTCCTGGATGGCGTGAAGAATCGGCAACAGGGCGCCGGGGGCATCCTTCTCGCGGTTCAGGATGCTCTGGATAACAGGCAGGTGAAGCAGTTCATCAGGCATTCAGCGGACCTCGGCATCACGGACCCTGCCTGAATTGTTATGAGGGGCAGGTATCCAGCGTGTTCTGCTGCGGCATACCGGCCACATCACGGCTGCGTGTCGGTTGCCTCCTTACCGATGGCCATGCGTCTGCGCGCACTGGGCTCACGGCATCCCACAAGCATGGCACTTGTGGCGGCAGGCAGATGTACCCGAACGACCAGACGCATCCTGAAACCGACCAGGTCAGAAAAGCTCGATGGGCAAACTGACGATCAGCCGATTCTCGGTGAAATCATTCGTACCAAAATCACGCCCCACTTTCGCATTGATCCAGCGAACACTGAGCCCCTCCAGCTGGCGAAACTGGAACGTGTAGGTCAGCGCCACATCCCGCTCCCATTCCCGCCCATGCGCCGTGTCGGCATTGCTTGCATGGTCGCCATGGGTATAGCGCGCCAGCAGCATCAGGCCCGGTATGCCCAGCGCTGCGAAGTTGTAGTCGTAACGCAGTTGCCAGGACCGTTCATTGGCATACACGAAGGTATTGGCAAACATGTCGTTGGCCAGGGTGCTGCCTAGCGTGCGGTCGATGGTGACCCACCCATCCTTGCCGTACATGCGCTGCAGGCCCAGGTAGAACCGATGGCCCTGGTGTGCGGCAGACAGCAACAGCGATGCCGCCTGGTTATCCAGCGGCCCTGCGAGGGCATGCCCTGTGTCACGGGTATCGAAGGCGCCCAGCACACCACTCACCACCCAGTCGCCAAGGGGACGTGTGTGGGAAAAGCTGTAGTAGTTCTGCCGGTAGATGTCTTGCAACTGCGCGGTCCATACCCCCACAACCGAATCTCGGGCCAGGTCGTACTCGCCGCCGACGTAGGTGAAGCGGTCTGCGGTCGCGGTGGCCACGGTGCGGCCACCGATCGAGGGGTAAAGCGCTTCGCTGTCCGCTGCGCTTCGCGGGCTGAACGAGCGAATTCGCCCGGCATGCAACGTGAGGTTGTCGATATCGTGCGAGGTAAGCATCGCACCCTGGAAGGTCTGCGGCAGCAGGCGACCGTCATTGAAGCGCAGGATCGGCAGGTCTGGCAGGAGCTCACCCAGGCGCAATTCGGTACGCCCTACACGCGCCTTCGCCGTCAGGCCCAGGCGCCCATAATCGCCCGGTGCCCGGCCGTCATCATGGTCATACGGCAGCAACTCGGTACCGGTGCGGTCCGGGCTGCTGTCCAGCTTTACGCCCAACAGCCCCAGCACATCCAACCCGGCCCCCACATCACCTGGGGTGAAACCCGAAGTGGCTTTGAAGATGAAGCCCTGTGCCCATTCCTGGCGCTGGCTTTGCACCGCGCCCACATCACGGTAGTCACGATCGAAGTAATAATTGCGCAGCAGTAACGTGGCCTTGCTGTCATCGATGACGCTCGCATCGGCGTCCATCGCGCAGGCAGACAGGCACAGCAACCCCGCCCAGCCAGTGGGCAGCGTGATGTTCAACATGGCGAATTCCTTTTTTGTACTTGTTGTGGAATACGACGGTTGTGTCTTATTGCACCAGCAACAGCGCCCCAGAAACGAAGGCGAAGATGAGCACGAAACGCCTCAGGCGCGTTTCATCGAGATAATTGCGCACCCAGTTGCTGGCGATCACGCCCAGCGCCAAAGGCAAGCACAGGGCCAGCACCGGGGAGACTTGCTCGGTGTGCAAATGCCCGCCCAGGGCCAATACCACCAGGGAGATCACCTCCCCCACCAGAAAGCACAGGGCGACAGACCCTCTCAAGGTGGCCACCGGCGAATGCTGATACACCAGGGCAAGGGGCGGGCCACCGACTCCGGTGGCGGTTTCGGTGATGCCGGTGATGACACCCGTCGAAATCAGCGCCCGCCGCCCTGGCACGAAGGACGGCGCCATCCAGGTGACCAGGCAGGCCGCGATGGTCGACAAGCCGATGAATACGTTGAGTTGCGAAAGCGGCAGCCAGAGCAAGATCCACACACCGCCGAAGGTGCCGGCGAAGCGCCCCAGGGTGATCCACGAACTGCCCCGAAAGTCGATCGCACGGCGTTCGCGCCAGGCAACGGCAGCGTTCAACGGCAACATGAGGATCAACAGACTGACCGGTAGCGTTTCGGGCGCCAGCAAGCCCATCACCGGGGCCACGATCAGCGCGAAACCCATGCCCGTTGCACCCTGGATGAGCGAGCCGCAGGCAACGGCGACAGCGATGATGTAGAGGGGGTCGAAAGGTAGATTCATTGTCAACTCGTTCCAGTGGAGTCACGCCACGGTCGGCAGGGGATGCACTTTATGGATGGGGGCCTGGTGCACGACGCTTCTGGCCAGCTCATCCACCTGGCGCATCAGCGCGCGGGCGTCCCAGTCTGTCGGCCAGCCTTGCCACAGGCGCACCTTGCCCTGCACCACCACGGCCTGGATCTGGTCGCGGTTGGCGAGCCGGACCAGGTCCCAGCTGAGGTTCCATGAGGGCAGCAGCTCCGGCACTGCCAGGTCCACCAACAGAAAATCCGCCGCCCGGCCTGGGGCAATGCGCCCGGTCGACTGGCCCAGGCCCAAGGCATCGGCGGCATGGCTGGTGGCCATGTCGAGCCACAGCTGGCCACCGCCACACACCGCGTCGCCAACCGCCAGCCCATGGGCGAAGCGTTGCGCCGCCTCGGCGTAATCAAGCAGGCGGAAGCCGTCACCGCGGGTGCCGTCGGTGCCGAGTGCCACCGGAATGCTCAGGCAATGCATCAGGTGCGCCTGGGCCACCGCATTGCCTTTCCAGGCACTGGCCACCGGGTTGTAGCTGACCGCGGCGCCGCTATCGCGCAACAGGCAGAGTTCGTTGGGCGTGAGCAGGGTGGCGTGGGCAAGCAACGCCCCAGGCCCGAGCGCGCCGGCCCGGTGCAGATGCTCCAATGGACGCACACCATAGCGCTCGAGCGAACGCTCGACGGCGACCAGATGCTCGTTGACGTGGCTCTGGAACACCCTGCCCGCTTCATGGCACAGCCGGTAGACCGCCCCCAGCGTGCTGTCGGTGGCAATTTCCGGGATGGGGATCGCCAGGGAAGGCGTGATCAGCGGGTCGTTTTCCCATGCCGACAGGTGGTGTTCGGCCAGCGAAAGCACCTGCCGGGCATCGAGCACCCGCTCACCTTCAAGGTCGTTGCAGGTTTTGGCCAGCACGCAGCGTATGCCCACTTCGTGCGCCGCCTGGGCGATGGCCTCGACGCCTTCCTTGGAACGGGTACCGGCATCGCAGACCGTGGTGAACCCGCCGCGCAGCGATTCGAACGCGGCCAATTTGCTGGTCAGGTATAGCAGGTCGGTATCGAGCGAGCCTTCGAGGGGTATCCACACCCGACGGAAGATTTCCGAAGGTTCGCCGAACACCAGCCCTTTGCCGAAGCTCTGGCTGAGGTGGTGATGGGTATCGATGAAGCCGGGCATCATCAATTGGTTTTCCAGCCGGCGCACCGCATGGCCTGGGTAGCGGCCCTGCAGCAGCGCCAGGGGGCCTGCATCGGCAAAACGGCCATCGACCACCAGCACGGCGTGATCGCGGCGCGGCCCTTCAGGCAGCAGCAGCCAGTCAGGCGCCAGCAGTTGGCCGGCAGCCATCAGTTGTTCAGGCGAAACCGCCACGTGATTGGAAACAGTGCAGTTCATAGGTAGGCCTTGAGTGTTCGAATCAGGGATGGATGACGTTTGCCTTGGCGTCCGCCGAGCGGGCGGGCCTGCCAGTGCAGTGAAAGAGGAAGTTCATGACGGCCGCAGTGACCGCGCCCATGGCGACTCCGTTGCCGAGCAGGCCGGCCAGGCCACTGGGAAACTGGCTGTACACACCTGGGACGAGAATCGGCAGCAAACCCACCGCGAGGGCTATCGACACCACGTACAGGTTGCCGTGGCTGCGCAGGTCCACCTTGCGCAGCATGTCGATGCCCATGGCGCCGACGATGGCGAACACGATCAGGCTGGTGCCGCCGACCACGGCTTCGGGCACGCCTTCGATCAGGCGCGCCAGCGGTGCCAGCACGGCAAACAGCAGCAGCAACATGCCGGAAACGGCCGTCACATAGCGTGAGCGCACCTGCGTGGCACGAATGACGCCGATGTTCTCGCCGCTGGTGATGATCAGCGACGTGCCCATGAAGCCGCCCAGGATCGAGGTCAGTGCGTCCCCGCGGATGGTACGCACCACATCACGGTCCACATCCAGGGGTTTGTCCACCGCCTCGCTGATCGCCACGGTCTGCCCCGTGGCTTCGACCATGGAAACCAGGCAGAACAGCATCAGCGGGATCGAGGCGAACAGGTCGAAGTGCGGCACGCCAAACGGCATGAATGCGGGGAGGCTGAACAAGGGGTAGACACCGCTCCCTGAATAATCGAAAGCGCCCAGCGCCACGGCCAGCAAGCTGCCCCCCAGCAGCCCGAGCAGAATCGACAGTTGCGCCAGCATCCCACGCAACAGCCGTGCGCAGACCACGGTGATGGCGATGGTGGCGAAGGCCAGCAGCAGTTGCTCAGGCGCGGCGAAGTGGCTGCTGCCGGGTTGGCCGACGATCAACTGCCCCGACAGCTTGATCAGGTTGACCGCCACCAGCAGCAACATGGTGCCGACCACCACGGAAGGAAAGAAACGCAACAGGCGTCGGAACAGCGGCAATACCAGAAAGTACAATGCGCCCGTGAGAATCACCGCACCTGATGCGGTAGCCACCCCGTTTTGCTGGGCGATCAGAATGAACAGCATGATCGGCGCGCCGCCCGGCAGCATGATGAACGGCAGCCGCGCACCGCACCCGCGCAGGCCCAGCGACTGCACCAGCGTACCCAGGCCACAGACCAGGAAGGTCGCGCTCAGCAACTGCAGGGTCAGCTCGGCGGAAAAGCCCAGCGCGGTGGCCATCAGGAACACCGAGGCAATCGGCGACGCTGCCATCACCAGCACGTGCTGGGCACCAAACATCAACAACTGGCGCCAGGGCAGGCGCTCATCCACAGGGCAAACCGGCGTGTTTTCGTGATTCGGCATATCCCACCTCAGGCTGAGCCACCCGCAGCGGCCCATTGAATTATTGTTATTTGGAGCTGGACGGAATCCGCCTGGAAAATGAGGGCATTTACCAGACCAAATCGATTTCTAAACTACACCAAATCGATTTGGGTGGAATCTAGACCCAACCCCTGACCGTGTCAACGTCTGCTCAGCCAAGGACAGCGAGTAGCCGCTGACTTTGCGGCAGCGTATAACTGCGGCCAACGTTTCAAAGAGCCACCCTGCCCATGCCCAGCAGCCCTTCACGCCGCCCCACCATCGCCGATGTCGCCGACGCCGCCGGCGTTTCGCGCACCACCGTTTCCCACGCCTTGAACGACCGCGGGCAGGTCGACCCGCAGACACGGGCAATGGTCAAGGCCGTCGCCGAGCGCCTCGGCTACAGCCCCAACTTGCGCGCACAGCGCCTGCGCACCGGCCGCGCCAATGCCATCGCCCTGCTCTCGTCCATGCCATTCGCCGTGGCCGGTGGGTCGTCGCGCCTGGGCTTTCTGATGGAGATCGCCGCCACTGCGACCGAGGCGGCCATGCGACAGGGCGTGGCGTTGGTGCTGGTGCCACCGATGGACGAAGCCCAGGCGCTACTGCACACACTCGACATCGACGGCGCGGTGATCATCGAGCCGGTGGCCGACGACCCGAACGTGGCCTGCCTGCTCAAACGCGGAGTAAAGATGGTGACCATCGGGCGCCAGCCCGAGGCGCAAGCGGCGCTGCCGTACATCGACATGCATGGCGAACAGACCGGGGCGCTGCTGCTGGAGCACTTGCATCGACAGGGCGCACGGCACATCGGCCTGATCATCGGGGAACAGGCCAGGCACTCCTACCTGGATATGGAACGGGCCTACCGTGCCTACTGCACGCGCCACGGCCAGGTGGCGGCAATCGTGCGGGCCGACGAAGGCGGCGGTGAAGCAGCGGGCGCAGCGGCATGCCTGGAACTGCTGCAGGCGCACCCCGGCATCGACGGTTTGTGCGTGCCGGTGGATGCCTTTGCGACAGGCGCCGTGCGCGCACTGCAAGGCAGCGGCCGCAAGGTCCCGGAAAATGTGAAAGTGGTTACCCGCTATGACGGCCTGCGCGCGCGCGAATGCGCCCCCCCCCTGACATCGCTGGACATGCACCTTGAAGACGTGGCCGCGCTGGCCATCGAACTGCTGTTCGAACAGGTCAACGGCACCGGTACGCGCGACCGCATCCATGCTCCCATGCCCACCCTCATCGCGCGTGACTCAACCCGGCAACCCTAGCCCTGCCAACGTTGCCTCGTACATTTTCCACGTTCCATTGACGTAATTTTCACGTGTTGCAGATTAGCGTCACGGCCTTTCAGGCAGCACGCCCATTTGGCGGCCGCCATGGTTCTACGAGGCAAACGTGGCAAACACTGCATCCCCATCCACGCCCAAACGCGTGGACTGGGCCGGCCTGGGCTGGCTCCTGCTGTTCTTCTGGTATTTCTCCGGCGTCACCCAGGCGCTCTTGCTGTTCAGTGGCACGACCGGCTTTGCCGGCTTCCGTGACGCCTTGTTCCTCAGCACCCTGTGGCTTGCCCCGGTGTTGTTGTTACCGCGTTTCACCCGCGCCACCGCCGCCGTCATCGGTCTGGTGCTGTGGGCTGCCTCGCTGGTCGGGCTGAGCTACTTCGGCATCTATCGCCAGGAATTCTCGCAAAGCGTGATCTTCGTGATGTTCGAGTCGAACACCGCCGAAGCCGGGGAATACTTCAGCCAGTACTTCAACATCTGGTTGATGCTGGCGCTGCTGCTGTACACCGTGGGCGCCGTGCTGCTGTGGAAACGCATTCGCCCGGTCACCCTGCCGCTGCGCAGCCGCCTGCCCGTGGTGGTGCTGTTGCTGGCTGCCAACCTGGTGTTCCCGTTCTACAAGCAGATGGTCAAGCAGGAACGCAACTTCGCCGATGCCGTTGAGAAGGTCCAGCAACGCATGGAGCCGGCGGTGCCCTGGCAACTACTGGTGGGCTACAAGCAGTATCGCCAGCAGCTCGACAACATGCAGGGCCTGCTGGCCAAGAACGCTGCGCTGCCGCCCTTGCAGCAACTCAAGGACAGCAGCGGTGACACCCCGCGCACCCTGGTACTGATCCTTGGCGAATCGACCACCCGCGAACACATGCACCTGTATGGCTACAACCGCGACACCACGCCCAACCTCGACGCCCTGGCGGCCACCGACAAGGGCCTGACCGTGTTCAGGAACGTGGTTTCGCCGCGTCCGTATACCATCGAGGTCATGCAGCAGATCCTGACCTTCGGCGACGAGCAGAACCCCGACCGGTTCCTGACCGACCCGTCGCTGATCAACCTGATGAAACAGGCAGGCTACAAGACCTTCTGGATCACCAACCAACAGACCATGACCAAGCGCAACACCATGCTCACCACCTTCTCCCAGCAGACGGACGAGCAGGCGTACCTGAACAACCAGCGCAACCAGAACGCCAGGCAGTACGACGACGTGGTGCTCGCCCCCTTCGAAAAGGCCCTGCAGGACCCGGCGAAGAACAAGTTCATCATCATCCATCTGCTCGGCACGCACATGGACTACCGCTATCGCTACCCGAAAGACTACGCACACTTCACCGACCGCCAGGGCGTGCCGAGTGCGCTGAGCGACAGCCAGGTAGAAACCTACAACTTCTATGACAACGCGGTGCGCTACAACGACTACGTGGTATCGAGCCTGATCAAGCGCTACTCGGCCACCACGCCCAATGGCTTCCTGATGTACCTGTCGGACCACGGCGAGGACGTCTACAGCTCCGGCAAGCATGACCGCCTGGGCCGCAACGAAGGCGCCCCGACCCGCCCGATGTACACCATCCCGTTCCTGCTGTGGACCTCCCCCAGCTGGCAGGCCGACCACCCTCGTGACCTCCAGGCCCAGGCCAACCGGCCCTACAGCAGTTCACACCTGATCCACACGCTGTCGGACCTGGCCGGGTTGAGCTATGACCGCTTCGAGCCGGCGAAGAGCCTGGTGAGTTCGCAGTTCGCTGTCGCGCCACGCTGGATCGGCGACCCGTACCGCAAGGATGGGCTGCACGAGTTCGACCAACTGCCCCTGGACAAGGCCGAACGGGTGCAGGAAACCGCAGGCATCAGCCAGCAGCAAGCGGGCAAGCACTGAGCCATTACCGCCTACTCAAAGCCAGCCGTGCGGCAATCTGGGTAAAACCAGACCTGTCGCACGGCCCCTCCCCTGCACGACCTTTTCCCAGCGCCCTTGCGCGATCCCCACAGGCTTGCATTTTATATATGGAAATTCGTATATTCGATTTTCCATATATATAAGGCCCAGCCATGATTACCCCACCCGAGGTCTTCAAAAGCTTGTCCGACGAGACTCGCGCCCGCGCCACGCTGCTCATCGCCCGCCTGGGCGAGCTGTGCGTCTGCGAGCTGATGTGCGCCCTGGATGACAGCCAACCGAAAGTCAGCCGTCACCTGGCACAACTGCGCAGCAGCGGCCTGTTGCTCGACCGCCGCCAAGGCCAGTGGGTTTATTACCGGCTAAACCCTGAACTGCCTGCCTGGGTGCACGATGTGCTGAAGGTAACGTTGCAGGCCAACGAACAATGGCTGCAAGCCAACGCCTCACGCCTGCAGAACATGAACGGCAGGCCGCTACGCGACACTGCCTGTTGCTGACCGATCCCACGAGGAGCCTTCCATGCGAGTCCTGTTCATGTGCACGGCCAACAGCTGCCGCAGCATCTTGTCCGAAGCCCTGTTCAACCATATGGCACCCGTCGGGTTCGAGGCGATCAGTTCCGGCAGCTTCCCCAAGGGCCAGGTGCTGCCGCGCAGCCTTGTCACGCTACAGCAGGCCGGTATTTCCACCGAAGGCCTCAGCAGCAAAGGTAACGACGCTTTCGAGGACAACCCGCCCGATATCGTCGTCACCGTCTGCGACAAGGCCGCCAGTGAAGCCTGCCCGGTGTACTTCGGCCCCGCGCTGAAAGCTCAGTGGGGCCTGGAGGATCCGTCCGATGTCACCGGCGACGAGGCCTCCATCGATGCCGCTTTCGGCGCCACCCTCGCGCATATCGAAAAACGCTTCCAAGCCTTCTTCGCACTGCCTTTCAACGCACTCGACCGCGACCAGCTCAAGCGTGAGCTGGAGCGGATCGGCACGCTCTGAGCAGGAGGAATCCCATGCCAGAAGAACTGCCCAACCTCGACCTTTCACTGTTCGATCTGCCGCCAGCTTCGACCCGCAGCAGCGACCACAAGCCGCGTATCCTGTTGCTCTACGGTTCGACCCGGGAACGCTCCTTCAGCCGCCTGCTGGTGGAAGAAGCCGCACGCCTGCTCGAACACTTCGGTGCCGAAACCCGGATCTTCAACCCTTCCGGGCTGCCCTTGCCTGACGATGTGCCCGTCGAACATCCCAAGGTGCAGGAGCTGCGCGACCTGGTGCAGTGGTCCGAGGGGCAGGTCTGGTGTTCGCCGGAGCGCCACGGCGCACTGTCTGCCGTGTTCAAGGCGCAGATCGACTGGATACCCCTGGCACTTGGCGCAGTTCGCCCTACCCAGGGCAAGACCTTGGCGGTGATGCAGGTGTGCGGTGGGTCGCAGTCGTTCAATGTGGTTAACCAGCTGCGGGTGCTGGGGCGCTGGATGCGCATGTTCACCATCCCCAACCAGTCCTCGGTGCCCAAGGCCTACATGGAGTTCGATGAGGCTGGGCGGATGAAGCCTTCGGCGTATTACGACCGGGTGGTGGATGTGATGGAGGAGTTGGTGAAGTTCACCCTGTTGTTGCGTGATCGGCAAGACTTTCTGGTAGATCGGTACTCGGAGCGTAAGGAGAGTGCCGAGGCGTTGTCTTCGCGGGTGAATCAGCGGGCTATCTGATCGGGTGATTTGAAAGCCGCACTTGTCAGGCACTATTTTGATGGCCGCAGTGGGCGAGTCATGGCGTGTGGGCTCGTATTCCAATACAACCCACACATCTGGATGTACGCCCCACTCCCGCAATTCCGAAGTTCTTCTTTTCCGAGCTTGACATCAAATGCAAATTTGATGACGTCAAATGCAAATTTGATGACGTCAAATGACAAGAGCAGAAGTCGTTTCATCTCCAACACTTGCGGCAAAAGAAAACACTCCACCGGCCTGTTGCGGTTCTTGAGTAATGCCGGCGACGGTGGGTGATCTTTTTTATCCATTTTTGGCACTGCCCCTGCGGCAGCCCACCCATGAAAAAAAAGGTCATGCACCAATGACATCTCGCACGCTCTTGAGTCGCTGGTTCGCCATCGCCGCCTTGGCGCTCACAAGCCTGTCCCTGCCGACTCTGGCATCTGCCAGCGACAAACCGAACATCCTGGTTATTTTTGGCGACGACATTGGCATCTCCAACATCAGCAAATACAGCCACGGGATGATGGGCTACAAGACCCCAGGCATCGACCGATTGGCGAACGAGGGGATGATGTTCACCGATTACTACGGTGAGCAAAGTTGCACTGCCGGACGTGCCGCATTCATTACCGGCCAGCATCCGGTGCGCACCGGTCTTACCAAGGTGGGCATTCCAGGCTCGCCAGTGGGTATCCAGAAGGCCGATCCCACTCTGGCCGAACTGCTCAAACCACTGGGCTACATGACCGGCCAGTTCGGCAAGAACCACTTGGGTGATCGTGACGAGTTCCTCCCGACCAACCACGGATTCGACGAATTCTTCGGTAACCTCTATCACCTCAATGCCGAGGAGGGGCCAGAAGACCCCGACTGGACCAAGAATCCCGACATCGACAAATTGATTCACCCGCGCGGGATCATCCATAGCTTCGCCGATGGCAAAGTCGAGGATGTAGGCGCACTCAACAGCAAGCGCATGGAAACGGTCGATGAGGAGTTCCTGCAGGCGTCGAAGAACTTCATCGACAAGGCCGTGAAGGCCGATAAACCGTTCTTCGTCTGGTTCAACTCCAGCCGCATGCACTACTACACGCACATCAGCGACAAGGCAGTGGGCAAGTCCGGGCAAGGCTTCTATAACGACGGTATGGTCGAGCATGACGGGCACGTCGGCCAATTGCTCAAGCAACTCGATGATCTGGGCATCGCCGATAACACCATAGTGCTCTACACCACCGATAACGGCGTGCACTTCAACCAATGGCCCGACGCCGGCATCACCCCTTTCCGTGGCGAGAAGAACACCAACTGGGAAGGTGGCTTCCGGGTTCCGGCGGTAGTGCGCTGGCCGAGCCATATCCAGGCTGGCAGTATCTCCAACGAAATCATGTCCGCCCAGGACTGGCTGCCGACACTCATGGCTGCAGCCGGCGTCAATGATGTGAAGGAGCAACTGCTCAAGGGTTACACCGCAGGGCCCAAGCAATTCAAAGTTCACCTGGACGGCTACAACTTCCTGCCGTACCTGCAAGGCCAGGCCGACAAGGGACCGCGCAACGACTTCTACTACTTCAGCGATGACGGCCAGTTGCTGGGCATGCGCGATGGCGACTGGAAGATCGTGTTCGCAGAGCAGCGTGCACAGCGTTTCGACGTCTGGCGCGACCCTTTCATCGAGTTGCGAATTCCCAAAGTATTCAACCTGCGCCGAGACCCATTCGAACGTGCCGATACCGACTCCAACAGCTACAACGTCTGGTGGGACAAGAAGGTCGCCGTGGTGGCCCTGCCAGCGATGATCCGGGTGCAGCAGTTCCTTGGCACCTTCAAGGAGTTCCCGCCGCGCCAGCGCCCGGCTACTTTCACCGTCGACCAGATGGTGGAGAAGTTCATGACTTACCAGAACAAAACGCAGTAAATCCTGCGCGATAACTGCGAGGCCCGCCAGTACGACTGTGCGGGCCTATCGTATTCTTCCGCCAGTCACGATGGTGGAAACACTCGATCCGCACAGGGTACTCCAATCCATTTCGTCGATCGCGCCTGGGTCCGCCAACTCGGTCTCTCGTCGCTTCGCCCAGCCTTGAGCAGCCTGCTTGCAGGCGAATGTCCGAGAGTATTGGTAGACTAGGACACCCTTTTTCTTGAGGCGGATCTGAACGGTATAGCTAACCGTTCCATCGGCCTTTTTCCTTGCTCTAATCGTTGCCATGATTTTCGGTTATACGAGCGTGGCTGGCGGTGTTACTTCGATTAACCGTCACACCAAAACCGCCCGAAAACCTGAAAAATGGTACAACCTGTGTAGACCAGAATGCCCCTAGAATCAGCCTCAAAGCCACAAACCACGCGCCCTGAGCCGTCCCGCCGCTTCAGCGTTGCACCGATGATGGATTGGACAGATAGGCACTGCAGATTCTTCCTGCGCCTGCTCTCCAAGCACACCCTGCTCTACACCGAAATGGTCACCACCGGCGCCCTGCTGCACAACGACGCCCACCGTTTCCTGCGCCACGACGTGTCCGAGCACCCGCTGGCCCTGCAACTGGGCGGCAGTGTGCCGGCCGACCTGGCGGCCTGTGCGCGCCTGGCCGAGGACGCGGGCTATGACGAGGTCAACCTCAACGTCGGCTGCCCGAGCGACCGAGTGCAGAACAACATGATCGGTGCCTGCCTGATGGCCCACCCGGCGCTGGTGGCCGATTGCGTGAAGGCCATGCGGGATGCAGTGTCGACACCGGTAACGGTCAAGCACCGCATCGGCATCAATGGCCGCGACAGCTATGCCGAGCTGTGCGACTTCGTCGGCCAGGTGCGTGAGGCGGGCTGCCGCAGTTTTACCGTGCATGCGCGGATCGCGATTCTCGAAGGGCTATCGCCCAAGGAGAACCGGGAGATTCCGCCGCTTCGCTATGACGTGGCAGCGCAGTTGAAGGCGGACTTCCCTGACCTGGAGATTGTGCTCAACGGCGGGATCAAGACCTTGGCGGAGTGCCAGGCGCATCTTGAGACGTTCGATGGGGTGATGCTGGGGCGCGAGGCATACCACAACCCATACCTGCTGGCAGAGGTGGATCAGCAGCTGTTTGGCAGCGATGCGGCAGTGGTCAGCCGTAGCGAGGCGATGGAGCAGTTGCGGCCTTACGTCGTTGCGCACATGGAAAATGGGGGGGCGATGCATCACATCACCCGGCATATTCTCGGGCTCGGACAGGGGTTCAAGGGCGCGCGGCGGTTCCGGCAGTTGCTGTCGGCGGATATTCACAAGGCGGCGGAGCCATTGGTGGTGTTCGATCAGGCGGCGGAGTTGTTGCAGGGGCGCTGAGCTTTCACGCTCCCCTTTTTTGTGGGAGCCGGTTGCCGGCGATGCAGGCGCTGAGGTGCATGGCACCGGCTTGGCCGGTGATCGCCGGCAAGCAAGCTCCCACAAAGTGCTCTCACAGCAGCCTCAGGACTGCACGCCGTTGTCCGGCGTGGGGAACCTCGTGCTGGCGGGTGACTCGAATCATCACCTTCGACAATTCGCCACCGCCCCAAAGGCCCCTTGAGCGGCCGTCGGGGCTCGGGTAATGTCGAGCCATTGCACAGGACAGAGCACGCCCATGACCTCCAAGCTGGAACAACTCAAGCAGTTCACCACCGTGGTCGCCGACACCGGGGACCTGGACGCCATCACCCGCCTCAAACCGGTCGATGCCACCACCAACCCGTCACTGCTGCTCAAGGCTGCTGCCATCCCGGGCTACGCCGACCTGCTCAAGCAGGTGAAGGCCGATGCCAAGGGCGATGTCGACGCGGCTTGCGACAAGTTCGCGGTGGCCGTGGGGTCGGGCATTCTGAAAGTCATTCCAGGGCGTATATCCACCGAAGTGGATGCCCGCCTTTCGTTCGATGAGCCAGCCCTGCTGAACAAGGCCCGTCAATTGATCAACCTGTACGATGCCGCCGGCGTTTCGAAAGACCGCGTGTTGATCAAGCTGGCCTCTACCTGGGAAGGCATTCGCGCCGCCGAGAAGCTGGAAAAGGAAGGCATCCAGACCAACCTGACCCTGCTGTTCTCCTTCGCTCAGGCCCAGGCCTGCGCCGATGCCGGTGTGTTCCTCATTTCGCCGTTCGTGGGCCGTATCTATGACTGGTACAAGAAAAGCACCGGCCAGGAATACGTCGGCGCCCAAGACCCGGGCGTGCAGTCGGTCACGCGCATCTACAACTACTACAAGGCCAATGGCTACGACACCGTGGTCATGGGCGCCAGCTTCCGCAACATCGGCCAGATCGAACAACTGGCCGGCTGCGACCGCCTGACCATCAGCCCGGAGCTGCTGCAACAGCTCAGCGACGACCACGGCGAGCTGCCACAGGTGCTCAAGCCGGGCAATGCCGGTGAAGCCAGGCAAGTGCTGAACGAAAGCCAGTTCCGCTGGGCGATGAACGAAGATGCCATGGGTACCGAGAAGCTGGCCGAGGGTATCCGCCAGTTTGCACGGGACCAGGAGAAGCTGGAGAAGTTGATGGCTGAAAAAGCCTGATACATCTCGGGTTTGCCAGGCGGGCGGGAAATGTTCAGCATTTTCCGCCCGTTTTTGTTTGCCCTATTCGTGTTGAATTCAAGGACCTCTTCGCAGAGCAAGCCGGCGAAGACATCCGCCTAGCCCCGAGCTGTCGATGACCTCTTCTGCACCACTGCCCCAAGTGCTCGCCGGCCCGATACTGCGCCGCCTCGAACCCCAACGCCTGGCCATCTGGCTGGTCGGCACGCAACCCTTGCAGCCGGAATTCGTAATGGACGCCCCGGCCAAGGTGGATTGCCAGGTCATCCCGATAGGCCAGCATGCCTTCATCCACCTGCTGGACATCCGCTTCAGCCAGCCGCTGCCCGGCGATGTCGCCCTCGAGTACGACCTGCTCATCGAAAGCCTCGGCATCGCCGACTGGGCGCCGCACCTGCTCTACCCTGGCAGCAAGCGCCCGAGCCTGGTGCTACGCGGCCGCCTGGACCAGCTGCTGCACGGGTCCTGCCGTAAACCGCACCACCCAGCCCGCGATGGCTTGCTGTGCGCCGACCGCCTGCTGCAGGCCTGCCAAAGCCCGCAAGAGCGCCCTGCCGTGCTGCTGATGACAGGCGACCAGGTGTATGCCGACGATGTCGCCGGGCCGATGCTGCGGGCGATTCATTCGCTGATAGAACGCCTGGGGCTGTACGACGAAGCGCTGCAAGGTGCAGTGGTCAGCGATAGCCAGGCGCTTTACCGTCACCCGGCCAGCTATTACCACCGCGCCGACCTGCTGCCGGCCCAGGCGCGCAACGAAACCCTGCGCGAGCGCTTCTTCGGCGGCAAGCGCAAGCCGATCTTCTCCTCCAGCAACGCCGACAATCACCTGGTCACCTTCGCCGAGGTGCTGGCCATGTATCTGCTGGTGTGGTCGCCCGTGCCTTGGCAACTGGTCAGCCTGAAGATGCCCGCCGGGCTCGCCGAACCCCATCAGGCACGCTACCGCCAGGAGCTGCCGCTGATCGAGTCGTTTGCCGCCGACCTCGACCAAGTGGCACGGGTGATGGCTCACCTGCCCTGCCTGATGATCTTCGACGACCATGACATCACCGACGACTGGAACCTCTCGGCCCAATGGGAACAAACCGCCTACGGCCACCCCTTCTCGCGGCGCATCATCGGCAATGCCCTGCTGGGCTATCTGCTGTGCCAGGCATGGGGTAACGACCCGGATGGCTGCCAGGTACTGATCGGGCAATGCCTGCAACTGGGCAACCAACCCCAGGACGCTCTGATCGACGAACTGCTGCGCTTCCAGGGCTGGCAATTCAGCCTGCCGAGCAACCCGCCGCTGCTGGTGCTGGACACCCGCACGCGCCGCTGGCGCAGCGAAAGCGACCTGGCCAAGCCTTCCGGTTTGCTCGACTGGGAAGCGCTGTGCGAGCTGCAGCAGGCGCTGCTGGACCACCCATCGGCCATCATCGTCTCGCCGGCGCCCATCTTCGGAGTGAAGCTGATCGAGACGGTACAGCGAGTCTTCAGCTGGCTGGGCTACCCGCTGCTGGTGGATGCCGAGAACTGGATGGCTCACCGCGGCGCGGCGCAGGTGGTGTTGAACATCTTCCGACACTCGCGCACGCCAGGGCATTACGTGGTTCTGTCGGGCGATGTGCACTATTCGTTCGTCTACGAGGTGCTGATCCGCCACCGTCAACGCTCTCCGCACCTTTGGCAGGTCACCAGCAGCGGGATCAAGAACGAATTTCCACGGCGCTTGCTGGATGTGCTGGACCGGTTCAACCGATGGCTCTATTCGCCGCGCTCGCCGCTCAACTGGTTTACCAAGCGCAGAGAGATGCAAGTGGTGCCGCGCACGCCCAGCCACAGCAAGGCCGGGGAGCGGCTGTGGAATGGAGCGGGGTTGGGGCAGGTGTTCTTCGATGAGCAGGGGCGGCCGGTGCGGGTGTTTCAGCTGAGTGCCAAGGAGGATGAGCCGACCGAGTTTGTGTCGAGGCAGGTGTGATCAAGGGGAATTGATGGAGGCTTTTGTGGCCTCATCGCCGGCATGCCGGCTACCACAAAGGGGTTAGATTGCTATCGCTGGTAGCCCGCTTGCCGGCGGCAGCAGGCTCAAGATCAGGAGCGCTCGAGCGCGCTTACCAGGTCATGAAAAGCTTCACGGTTGGAATCGTTCAAGCCCATCAGGATCTTGTGCGCCTCCAGCACCTTGGAACGCACCACATCCTCGTTCTGGTCCTGAGACGGAAGGTCGGTCAGGCATTCCGGGCACGGTACCGGGCGATCGACGATGTTGAACACCTGATCGAAGCCCATGGACTGCAGCAACCGCGAAATGTCGGGGTTGGTGGTGACCACGGTGGGCAGCAGCCCAACCTTCTGCCGCGACAGGATCGACAGTTTGGCCAGCAGGCCCAGGGTGGTGCTGTCGATGCTCTCGGTTTCGGTCAGGTCGATGACGATGGCCGAAAAGTTCAGCGCAGTGAAGATCTTCTCGATCGTCGCATCCAGTGCCGAACACAGGGTCAGGCGTACTTCGCCGACGAATTTCAGTACAAAGGTACCGCTTTGCTCGGCGAACTGAATTCTACCGGTACTCATTGAAGGTTCCTGCTCAACACCAATAGGGCGATATCATCCGGCATCTCCCCAAGCGTAGCCAATCCGAATCGTTGGCGCAGCCCATCCAGGCTGCCACCCGCTGCCTTGACGATATCCGGCAAGGAGGCTTCTTTATCTTTGAGCGTGTCACCTGGCAAAAGGTCCAGAATGCCATCGGACATCAAGCTCAGGCTGAACTGCGGCGGCAGTTCGATCACCAGGTCCTGGTAGGTCGCCTCTTCGAACAACCCCACTGGCAGGCCACGGCCTTCGAGGTAACGCGCCTGGCCCGGGGTGTACAGCACCGGCAACGGCAAGTGGCCGCCAACGGCGTAGGTCAGCAGGCCGGTCTCTTCGTCGATCACCCCGCCGACCATGGTCACGTGTTTGCCCAGCTTGCAGTTGATCAGCCCACGGTTGATGTGGCTGAGCACTTCGGAGGGCTTGAACTCACGGTTTCGGGTGCGCTTGAGCTCGAACAGCAGCCGCGTGGTCATGAACTTGAGCAGCACGGTCACGAACGCCGACGAAGCACCATGCCCGGAAACATCGGCCAGGTAGAAAGCAATACGCCGTTCATCCACGCGGAAGTAGTCGGCAAAATCACCCGACAGGTACAGCGACGGAATGATCTGGTGCTCGAAGCTGAACTCGCCAGCAGCCCAGGGGCTTTCCGGCAGCATGTTCATCTGCACCTGGCGCCCGGCGTTCTGGTCCTCCTGCAGCAGATGCAGGCTGGCCTCCAGCTCGCGGTTGGCCGCTTCCAGCTTGTCGCGGTAACGCTGGTTTTCCAGCACCAGGCGAGAACGATCGAGGGCCCGGCGTACCGAGTGCTCGAGCACGGCCAGGTCTTCCAACGGCTTGATCAGGTAATCCGCCGCGCCCAGGCGCAAGGCCTCGACCGCATCGCTCATCACGCCGGCACCGGACACCACGATCACCGGCAACTGCGGCGCGCGCTCGCTGATCTGGCGGATCAGCTCGAGGCCGCCCATCTGCGGCATGCGCAGATCGCAGATCACGAGGTCGGGCTGGTGTTCTTCGAAGACCTGGAGCCCCTGCTGGCCGTTACTGGCCTGAAGGACGCTGAAGCCACTGTCTTCCAGATAGGCGGCGAGGCTCGCACGGACCACGTCGTCATCATCGATGATCAGCAGCGTTGCACTGATTTTCTGCATGTGGGCGAACGGCGCCGATTTGGGGTGATGCAGGGGCGTCTGCAAGGCTGACATCCGACTGCTGGAATTCTCTGTAGTAACGCTCTACTTGAGTTGTAGGCCAATAACGCAGGCCAGGCAACCAGCAGAGGTACCTCGTAAGGCGCAGACGGTACTCCCATCCGCCAGGCGTTTCAAGCATACGAGAGTCGACTCGCTTGCAGTTTGAATTGCAAATTCCCGGCAGTTATAAGAAAGACGAGTACAGTGACAAAAAAGGCGACCCGAAGGTCGCCTTTTCCACTAGCGCACGAATCAGAAATCGTCTTCGACTTCGCCGTCCTTGACCTTGAACTCGCGGTTCTGCAGGTAGGCGTTGCGAATGAAGATGTACTTGTCGCCCTGAATCAGCTTTTCCGCTGACAACAGGCTGGCACGCGTGTCGACGACGTCCAGCGCGAAGATCGAATTGCGGGTCGGCACGTGGTCGATGTAGCGGTAGGGTTTGGTGTAGGTGTCCGGGTACTTGGACAGGCCGTCACGCACGGTGCTCGGGCCCAGCAGCGGGATCACCACGTAAGGGCCGCTTGGTACGCCCCAGTAGCCCAAGGTCTGGCCGAAATCTTCGTCGTTGCGCGTCAGGCCCATCTTGGTGCCGACGTCGAAGAAGCCGCCCAGGCCGAAGGTGGTGTTGACGATCAACCGCGCCGTGTCCACGCCCGCCGCATGAGGCTTGAGCTGCAGCAAATCGTTGGCGAGATTGGTGACATCGCCCAGGTTGCGGAAGATGTTGTGAATGCCGTCCTCAAGGAACTGCGGGGTCACCGCCTGATAGCCTTTGGCCAATGGCTTGAGGGCATATGTGTCGAGGGTATCGTTGAAACGGAAGATCGGCCGGTTGACCGCCTCCCAAGGATCTTCCTCGGTGGCCGCCTGGGTGGCCGCCACAGGTGCCAGCAGCAGGCTGGCACAGACACAGGCCTGGGTGACTCGCTCGATCACACCGGCACCGATCCTACGCATAGATGATTCTCCATCGAATTTCTTGGCCGCAAGCGCAACGGGTCGCGCTCTGGTAAGGCGGCAGTATAGAGGCTTGCGGGCTGATAAACAGCTTTACACATTTTTGCTCAATATTTTGTGAACATCTGTTGCCGTCACCGTTCCGTAACAATCAGCGAATAGCCTGCGAACTATTTCAGGGTCGTTGCCATGCACGATGCATCCGCCTTCACCGCTGTGCTGTTCGGCCTGCGCGGTTGCCTGGTCCAGGCCGCCAACGGCAGCCCCCTGCCCACCCCCGGCGCACTCGATGCATTGGCCAGCCTGCGTCGCCAGCAGGTGCCGTGCATCTGGCTGGATGACCTGAGCAACGCGCAAAGCCAGCGCCTGGCCAGCGTTTTGCCCGCGTGGCTGCCGGGCCAGCGGGTCAATGGCGTGCACTGGCCAGCGCCCAACGCCTGCTGGCAAGCGTTGATGACCCTCGACAGCGAACGGCTGGACGGCTGTGTGCTGGTCAGCGGCGAGCCACAGCTGCTGCAGTCGGGGCTCAATGCCGGGCTGTGGACCATCGGCCTGGCCGCCTGCAGCCCTTCCTGCGACCTTGGTTCACAAGCGTGGCAGGCCATGACCCCACAAGAGCAGGAGCTGGCCCGCGGCAAGGCCACACTCGAACTGTTTCGCCTGGGCGTACACTCGGTGATCGACCACCTCGAAGCGCTGGACACCTGCCTCATGGACATCGCCCAGCGCCGGCGCAAGGGTGAAAAACCCTGATACAGGCACATTGATGCGGATCATGCAAAGCGACGGCGAGTGGATTACGCTTGGAGACAGGCGCGAACCTTTGCCGCTTCGCTGAGGTCCATGCCTTGCCAAGCCATTGATGGAGAACAGCCAATGCCTGCCCGCGAATTGCAAGAGCGCCTGAACAGCTTGCGCGAGCAACTGGATAGAAACGTACCGCTTTCGGATGAAGAGCTGGCCGCGCTGCATGAGGAGGCCAGACAGATCGAGGCGCAGCTCAAGCTCGAAGAAGCCACACCGGACAATAACCTGGTTGACGGCGTGAACCTGGCGATCGAACGCTTCGAAGCCGATCACCCCGACCTGACCGCCACCCTGCGCAGCATTGCCAACTCGCTGCACAGCATGGGTATCTGAATCAGCCTGGGGCCGCAAAGCGGCCCCAGTCATTCAAAGTTTACTGACGAACCAGACGCAGGTTCTTCGGGCTGATTGCCCCAGTACTGCGATACGGGTTGATATCCAGCCCCCCACGGCGCACATAGCGCGCATACACCGTCAGATGCTCCGGTTGCAGCAGGTTCTTCAGGTCAAGATAGATCCGCTCCACGCACTGCTCGTGGAAATCGGCATGCTGGCGGAAGCTGATCAGGTAGGTCAGTAGGCTGGCGTGATCCAGTGCCCTGCCCTTGTATTCCACCACCACACTGCCCCAGTCAGGCTGGCCGGTCACCGGGCAGTTGGACTTGAGCAGGTGGCTGTGCACGGTCTCTTCCACGACCTTCTCAGGGTTGCACTGCAGCAGTTCGGGCTGCGGCTGTTCGTAGTTGCTGATCGCCACCTCCAGCGCATCGATGCACTGCCCTGGCAGCGCCGTCACGCCTTGTGCCTCGACTTCAGCCAGGGTGTGTACCTGCACACCCACCGGCTTGCCAGCCGCTGTCGACAAGTCCTTCTCCAGGCACGCACGCAGCTCGCCAATCGAAGTGAACACCGTCTGGTTCAGCGAATTGAGGTACAGCTTGAACGACTTCGACTCGATGATGTTCGGCGAGTCGGCCGGAATGGCGAATTCGCCAATCGCCACCACCGGCTTGCCGGACGGCAGCAGCCAGGACAGCTCGAAGCAGTTCCAGTAGTCCACGCCCTGCCATGGCAGGGTCTGAGCAGTCACGCCCAGTTCGGCCCACTTGGCCGTGCGCGGGATCGGGAACAGCAGCGAAGGCGTGTAGGTGGCGATGTATTCGCTGGACTTGCCCAGCGGAGAGTGTTCGGCAGCAGGGTGCATGGAAACTGACCTGAAGGTTCGGAATTGCCCCTAGTTTACCGGTTTTACCCTCCGCCTTGGAGCGCAGATCACTCGATGGTCAGCGGCCCGACCATGCCGGCCTGGTAATGCCCCGGCACATTGCAGGCGAACTCGATAGGGGCGGACTTGCGGAAGGTCCAGGTCAGCTCGGCGCGCTGGCCGGGCTGCACCAGCACGGTGTTGCCTGCATCGTGGCCGTGGGCGCCATGATCCATCTGACCGTGGTCCATGCCTTCGTGGTTCATGCCAGCGGTGAAGATCTTGCCTTGCATGGCGAGCATCTGCTTCTGGTGCTCGGCATGCATGGCCTTGTCGCCCAGATTGAATTCATGGGGTAGCTGGCCTTGGTTGATCAGCACGAAACGCACGGTTTCGCCGGCCTTGACCTGCAGGCTCTTCGGCTCGAAGGCAATGTCCTTGAGCACGATTTCAACGGTGCGGGTGGCCTTGGCCGCCGGGGCCGGCTCGCCGAAAGCGAAGGTGTTCGCTTCGCCTGCGAAAACGGGCAGGCTTGCCATGGCAAGCGTGGCGGCGATGAACAGGTGCTTCATGATGACTCCAGAACTTTCAACGGGATAAGGCCACTTTATTGAGGGCTGACTGGCAGCTACCTGACGGGAAGATTACAACTTTGTCAGCTTCGGCGACGCTGGGCATAGTCACGTATCATTTCAGCCATCACAGCACACACACGGACCGCGGATACCGCATGAAACTGTTGATCGTCGAAGACCAGGCCCGCACCGGCCAGTACCTGAGCCAGGGCCTCAACGAAGCTGGTTTCGCCACCGAACTGGCAACCGACGGCGAAACCGGCCAGTTCCTGGCCCTGACCGGCGATCATGACCTGCTGATCCTCGACGTGATGCTGCCGGGCCGCGACGGCTGGCAGATTCTCCAGGCGGTACGCCAGGCCGGGCTGGATACCCCGGTGCTGTTCCTCACCGCCCGCGACGCCGTGGAAGACCGCGTGCATGGCCTGGAACTGGGCGCCGACGATTACCTGGTCAAACCGTTCGCATTCTCCGAGCTGCTGGCCCGGGTCCGCAGCCTGCTGCGCCGCGGCACCAGCCCCAGCCTGGACACCACTCTGGCCCTGGCCGACCTGCGCCTGGATCTGCTGCGCCGCCGCGCCGAACGCGCGGGCCAGCGCATCGACCTGACCGCAAAGGAGTTCGCCTTGCTCGAACTGCTGTTGCGCCGCCAGGGCGAAGTGTTGCCCAAGTCGCTGATCGCCTCGCAGGTATGGGACATGAATTTCGACAGTGACACCAATGTCATCGAAGTAGCGATCCGCCGGCTGCGCCTCAAACTCGATGACCCACACCCCACCAAGCTGATCCATACCGTGCGCGGAATGGGCTATGTACTCGAGGAGCGCTCCGACTGATGCGCAGGCTTTCCCTCGGCAACCGCCTGGCACTGCTGTTCGCGGCCTGCACCGCTGCCGTTTCTCTGGGTGCCGGCTTGCTGTTCAGCCACGCCAGCCAGCAGCACTTCATCGAACTGGACCAGCAACTGCTCGAATCGCGCGTGTCGTTGTTCCGCACCCAGCTAGCCGGCCTGAACAGCCCGGCCGACATGAACAGTCGGCTACCTGTCCTGCGCAATGAGCTGAGCCACCAGGCCGACCTGGCCTTGCGCATCACCGGCAGAGACGGCACGCCTTGGTACGCCAGCCGCACCCCCCTGCCCGAGGCCCCCACAGGCACGGGATTGGCGACCGTGCATGCCGAAGGTGTCGACTACCGCAGCCTGGCCGTGCCGCTGAACGAAAGTGCCCGGCTGACGTTGTTCCTCGACATCACCCACCACCAGCATTTCCTGCAGGGCATGCAGCGCCTGATCTGGTTCACCGTGGGCCTGTCGGCGCTGGCCACGGCATTGCTCGGCGCCTGGGCGGCGCGGCGCGGTTTGCGGCCGTTGCGCCAGATGGGCAAGGTGGCAGACAGCGTTTCGGCGCGTTCCCTGACCACCCGCCTTCCTGTGGAGCAGATGCCCGAAGAACTGGCGGAGCTGGCCTGCACCGTGAATGCCATGTTGCAACGTCTGGACGATGCCTTCCAGCGCCTGTCGGCGTTTTCCGCCGACATCGCCCATGAGCTGCGCACGCCCCTGTCCAACCTGCTGACGCATACCCAGGTCACCCTCACCCGCCCGCGCAGCCTCGAGGAATACCGCGAGGCGCTGCACGGCAACCTGGAGGAGTTGCAGTGGATGGCGCAGATGATCAACGACATGCTGTTCCTGGCCAAGGCCGACCACGGCCTGCTGGTGCCGGGGCAGGCATCACTGGCATTGCATGAGGAAGTGGACGCACTGCTGGAGTACTACGCGCCGCTGGCCGAGGACGGCGAGGTCGCGCTGGTGCGTGAAGGTGAGGCGATGCTGCGGGGTGATCGGCACATGCTGCGCCGAGCCCTGTCCAACCTGCTCGACAATGCCTTGCGGTTTACCCCTGCCGGTGGGCAGATCCGCGTGACACTGGAACCGGGGTTACGGATTTGCGTGGCCAATACTGGGGCGCCGATCGAGGCTGCTTCCTTGCCTCGGCTGTTCGATCGGTTCTATCGGGTGGACCCGTCGCGGCGCGAAGGCAGTAGCGAGCATGCGGGGTTGGGCTTAGCGATTACCCGGTCGATCGTGCAGGCCCATGGCGGGAGCATTCGGACTGAGTGCGAGGATGGGTGGACGCGGTTTGTGATCGAGCTGCCCGAGTGTCAGTGAATTCGGGGCTGCTTCGCAGCCCATCGCTGGCAAGCCAGCTCCCACAGGTTTGGCGCATCGCTGCACCTGTGAAAGCTGCCCGAGTATCGGTGAATTAGAGGCTGCTTCGCAGCCCATCGCTGGCAAGCCAGCTCCCACAGATTTGGCGCACCGCTGTACCTGTGTGAGCGCCCGAGTGTCAGTGAATCCGAGGCTGCTTCGCAGCCCATCGCTGGCAAGCCAGCTCCCACAGATTTGGCGCACCGCTGTACCTGTGAGAGCTGCCCGAGTGTCAGTGAATCCGAGGCTGCTTCGCAGACCATCGCTGGCAAGCCAGCTCCCACAGGTTTGGCGCACCGCTGCACCTGTGAGAGCTGCCCGAGTGTCAGTGAATTCGGGGCTGTTTCGCAGCCCATCGCTGGCAAGCCAGCTCCCACAGATTTGGCGCACCGCTGTACCTGTGAGAGCTGCCCGAGTGTCAGTGAATTCGGGGCTGCTTCGCAGCCCATCGCTGGCAAGCCAACTCCCACAGGCGCACCGCTGCACCTGTGGGAGCCGGCTTGCCGGCGATAGGGCCCTCAAGCCAACATCAGACAGCCAACCCGATCGCCGGCTGCACCTGCGATGCCCGGTACGCCGGATAAAGGGTCGCCAGGAAACTCATCACCAGACCCGCCACACAGATGATTGCCACATCCCCCCACTGCAGCTCGGACGGCAAGCTGCTGATGAAGTACACATCCGAGGTAAAGATGTGCTGCCCGCTCACCCGCTCCAGCCAGCCGACGATCTGGCTGACATTGAACGCGGCAATCACCCCGAGCACCCCGCCGATCAGCGTGCCGACGATGCCGATCAGGCTGCCCTGGACCATGAACGTGCCCATGATCTGCGCCGGCGTGGCACCCAGCGTGCGCAGGATGGCGATGTCCGGGCCCTTGTCGTTCACCACCATCACCAGGGTGGCGATGATGTTGAACGCCGCCACGGCAATGATCATCAGCAGCAACAGACCGATCATGGTCTTTTCCATCTTCATGGCGCTGAACAGGCTGCCCTGGGTGTGCGACCAGTCATCGGCGCGGTAGGCATCGCCCAACCCCGCGACAATAGCCTTGGACACCTGCGGCGCGGCATACAGGTCGTGCAGCTTCAGGCGCACGCCCTGTACCTGGCCCGGCGCCCAGTGCTGCATCTCACCAGCATCGGCCACGTGCATGTAGGCCTGGGAGCCATCGAGTTCGGCACCCACCTTGAAGATACCGACCACGGTCAGGCGTTGCATGCGTGGGGTGATGCCGCCCGGCTCCTTGCTGATCTCCGGGACGATCAGGGTCAGTTTGTCGCCGGTATTGAGACGAAAACGCCGTGCGGTCAGCTCACCGATCACCACGCCGTACTCCCCCGGCTGCAAAGCCTGCAGGCGGCCTTGAACGATGTGCTGGCCGACGATCGACACCTTGCCTTCTTCGGCCGGATCGATACCGCTGACCTGAATCGGCTGCATCGCGCCCTTGTAGGAGAGCATCCCCTCCATCTCGGTAATGGGCGCCGCCGCCATCACGGCAGGGTCCTTCAACGCAGCGTCGGCGGTCGCGCGCCAGTCGTCCAGCGGCTGCACTCCGAGAATCGCGGCATGCGGCACCAGGCCGAGAATCCGCGAACTCATCTCGCGCTGGAAGCCGTTCATCACCGACAGCACCACGATCATCGCCAGCACGCCCAGCGACAGGCCGATCATCGAGGTCATCGAGATGAACGAGATGAAATGGTTGCGGCGCTTGGCACGGGTGTAGCGAGCACCGATGAACAAGGGCAAGGGTCTGAACATGTACGAAAATACCCAATGAAAAAAGGTGGGGCGGCCTGGCTCAGATCGCGACCAGATGGCCGTCGTCGAGCTTCAGCACGCGGTCCATCTGGCGCGCCAGGTTGAGGTCGTGGGTCACTACCAGGAACGCCGTGCGCGAGGAACTGGACAGCTCCTGCATCAATTCCTGAATACCCTGGGCGGTGTGGTGGTCGAGGTTGCCGGTCGGCTCGTCGAGCATCACCAGGCCCGGCCGGTTGACCAGGGCGCGGGCGATGGCCACACGCTGGCGCTCGCCACCGGACAGCTCGGCCGGCTTGTGGTGCAGGCGGTGGCTCAGGCCCACGCGCTTGAGCAGCGCCTCGGCACGTTCACGGGCCTCGGGGATCGCGGTGCGGCCGATCAGCAGCGGCATGCACACGTTCTCCATGGCAGTGAACTCGGGCAGCAGATGGTGGAACTGGTAGACGAACCCCAACTCGCGGTTGCGCAACAGGCCGCGGGCACGTTCGCCCAGAGCCGACAGTTCTTCGCCGGCCAGCCAGACGCTGCCCTGGGTCGGCCGGTCGAGGCCGCCCAGCAGGTTGAGCAAGGTACTCTTGCCCGAGCCCGAACTGCCGACGATGGCCACCCGCTCACCGGCGTGCAGCTCGAGATTGAGGCCGGACAACACCTGCACCGACTCCGGGCCCTCGTCGTAGGACTTGCCCAGGTTGCGGCAACTCAGAACGGCTTTATCACTCATGCGCGACTCACTCATAACGTAGCGCCTCTGCAGGCTGGGTGCGGGCCGCACGCCAGGCCGGGTACAGGGTGGCGAAGAAACTCAGGACCAACGCCGCACCGCAGACCATGTACACGTCCTGGGCCTGGATCTGCGACGGCAGGTAATCGATGAAATACACGTCGGCGTTGAGGAACTTGTGCCCGATCAGTTTCTCGATGCCGGCGATCACCGCGCTGACATTGAGCGCGGCGACGATCCCGACCACGGCGCCGATCAAGGTGCCGATCACCCCGATCACCGTGCCCTGGACCATGAAGATGGCCATGATTTGCCCGGGTGTGGCGCCCAGGGTGCGCAGGATGGCGATGTCACCGCGCTTGTCGTTGACCACCATCACCAGGGTGGAAATGATGTTGAACGCTGCCACTGCGACGATCAGCAGCAACAACAGGCCGATCATGGCCTTTTCCATGCGGATCGCCTGATACAGGTTGCCGTGGGTACGTGTCCAGTCGCGGCTGTAGTACTCCTGGTCACCCAGCTGTTGGGCGATGCTCCAGGCCACCCGTGGTGCCTGGAACAGGTCGTCGAACTTCAGCCGCAGGCCCTGTACCTGGTCGGCCTTCCAGCGGTGCAGGCGCGACAGGTCGGCGATGTTGGTCAGGCCCAGATAGCCGTCTATCTCGCCCGCACCGACGTGGAAGGTGCCGACCACCGTGAAGCGTTTCATGCGCGGGAACATGCCGGCCGGGGTCACGCTGACCTCGGGGGCGACGAAGGTCAGCTTGTCGCCGACGGCCACGCCCAGCTTGGCGGCGGCCTTGTCGCCAATCATGATGCCCCACTCGCCCGGTGCCAGTTGGTCGAGGCGGCCTTGCTGGATGAAGTTGTCGATGATCGACACTTCACGCTCACGGCCAGGGTCGATGCCGTTGAGCAGCACCTTCTGCACCTTGCCGTCATGGGTCAGCAGGCCCTGCATCTGGGTGTATGGCGCAACCGCCAGCACCTGCGGATTCTGCTTTACTTGTTGGGCAAGGGCAGGCCAGTCGTTGATCGGCTGGCCGCTCTCCAGCGTGGCATGCGGGATCATGCCCAGCACGCGGGTACGCATCTCGTGGTCGAAACCGTTCATGACCGAGAGCACCACGATCATCACCACCACGCCCAGGGCGAGGCCGATCATCGAGGTCAGGGAAATGAACGAGACGAAGTGATTACGGCGCTTGGCACGGGTATAACGCGTACCGATGAATGCGAAAAGAGGTCTGAACATGTCGGGGCTTGTTCGGATGAAAGGGAACGTCCTTGTGGCGAGGCGCCTGTGGCGGCTTTACACTCGGACCACCGCCGCTACCATGGGTTCGCCATGACGACATTAGACGAAGAAGATCGCCGCGAATACTACCGCATCGAAGATCGGATCGCACTGGAAATAAGCCCCTTGAGCGCGGCCGAAGCCCTTGAGCCAGAACTGTTGCAGGATGATTCACCGCTGTTCAACCTGCTCAGCGAGCTGCACCTGTCAGACTTCGAGTCACAACACCTGCTGCGCCAGTTGAGCGAGAAGGACCGCACCCTGGCGGCTTTCCTGCGGGCGCAGAACAAACGCCTCGACCTGCTCAGCGCGGTGGTCGCGCAAAGCCTGATTGGCGAGATCGGCCAGCCGCAGCACGTGATCATCTCCGAGGGCGGCATCGAGTTCGCCCAGCCCCAGCAGATCGCCCCCGGCACCCGGGTCAAGGTGAAGATGGTGCTGATGCCACGTGCTCACGGCCTGCTGCTGCGCGGCAGGGTCACCCATTGCGACCCGCGCCCGGAAGGCGACTACGAGGTCGGTACCGAATTCATCGACATGACCGACGCCCAGCGCCAACTGCTGGCCCGCTACATCCTGCAGCGTCAGCAACAACAGCGGCGCCAGCAGCTGGAGCAGAACGACCCCGCCTCCTGAGCTTTTTCATTTTTGACCTGAAGGAACGAACGTGACCCTTATTTACGGCCACCGTGGCGCCAAGGGCGAAGCGCCCGAAAATACCCTGACCAGCTTCCGTCAGTGCCTGTCCCACGGCGTCAACCGCTGCGAGCTGGACCTGCACCTGTCGGCCGACAACGAGCTGATGGTCATCCACGACCCAACCCTCAAACGCACCACCGGCCGCCGCGGCAAGGTGGCCGAACACCCGGCAGTCGACCTGGTCACCTACGACGCGCGCAAGGGCGGCCCGGGCCATGTGCAGCCCTGCCCTATCCCACGGCTTGAAGAACTGTTCGAGAAATGTGCCTTCGAGCACTGGCAGCTCGAGGTCAAGAGTGCTTCACGCACCCGCGCCGCCACCACCGTGCTGGCGATTCGCGAGCTGGCCCAGCAGTACGGCCTGCTGGACAAGGTGACCATCACCTCCAGCTCACGCGACGTACTGGGTGCGGCGCAGGAGCTGGTGCCGGATGTGAAACGCGGCCTGGTAGCCGAATACGCCTGGCTCGACCCGCTGAAGGTCGCGCAGAACTATGGCTGCGAACTGCTGGCGTTGAACTGGACGCTGTGCACCCCAGAACGCCTGCTCAAGGCACAGAACCAGGGTTTGCATGTGTCGGTGTGGACGGTCAACGAACCGGCGCTGATGCGCCGGCTCGCTGATTTTGGCGTGGACAGCCTGATTACAGACTTTCCCGGTTTGGCCAAGACCACCCTCGGGTAGGGCTGAAATCGGTCTCCCCGACCGGCTCAGGCCACCGGCCGGAGCCGCTCAAAAAAGCCGGTTCAGGCCGTCGTAGGCAGCTACCCGATAGGCTTCGGCCATGGTCGGGTAGTTGAAGGTGGTGTTGACGAAGTATTTCAGGTTATTCAGCTCGCCCGGCTGGTTCATGATCGCCTGGCCGATGTGGACGATTTCCGATGCCTGGTAGCCGAAGCAGTGCACGCCCAGGATTTCCAGGGTTTCACGGTGGAACAGGATCTTCAGCATGCCCTGCGGCTCGCCGGCGATCTGTGCACGCGCCATGCTCTTGAAGAACGCCTTGCCCACTTCATAGGGCACCTTGGCCTGGGTCAGCTCCTGCTCGTTCTTACCGATCGAGCTGATCTCCGGGATGGTGTAGATGCCGGTCGGCACGTCGTTGACGAAGCGCCAGCTGCCGTTGTCGACGATGCTGCCAGCCGCCGAACGGCCCTGGTCGTGGGCGGCACTGGCCAGGCTCGGCCAGCCGATCACGTCGCCGGCGCCATAGATGTTCGGCACGCTGGTGCGATAGGCCTCGTCGACCTCGATCTGGCCACGGCTGTTGACCTTGATGCCGATGTTTTCCAGGCCCAGCTTGTCGGTGTTGCCGGTACGGCCGTTGCACCACAGCAAGGCGTCTGCCTTGATCTTCTTGCCCGACTTCAGGTGCAGGACCACACCATTGTCCAGGCCTTCGACCCGCTCGTACTCTTCGTTGTGGCGCACGGTGATGTTGTTGTTGCTGAAGTGGTAGCTCAGCGCCTGGGAAATTTCCGAGTCCAGGAAGCTCAGCAGCTGGCCACGGTTGTCGACCAGTTCCACCAGGACACCCAGGCCGCTGAAGATCGAGGCGTACTCGCAACCGATCACGCCGGCGCCATAGACGATCAGCTTGCGCGGGGTATGGCTGAGGCTGAGGATGGTGTCGCTGTCGTAGACGCGCGGGTGGTGGAAGTCGATATCGGCCGGACGGTACGGGCGCGAACCGGTGGCGATGATGATGTGCTTGGCATTGAGCTTTTCCACCACACCGTTCGGGCAGACCACTTCGACGGTCTGCTCGTCGGCGAAGCTGCCGGTGCCAAAGAACACATCGACGCGGTTACGGGCGTAGTAGCCGGTGCGCGAGGCGACCTGCTTGGAGATCACCTTCTCGGCGCTCTTGAGCACGTCGGGGAAGGAGAACCAGCGCGGCTCACCGATGGCACGGAACATCGGGTTGGTGTTGAACTGCATGATCTGCCGCACCGAGTGACGCAGTGCCTTGGACGGGATGGTGCCCAGGTGGGTGCAGTTGCCACCGACCTGACGACGGCTATCGACCATCGCCACCTTGCGCCCTGCTTTGGCGGCGTTCATTGCCGCACCTTCTCCGGCCGGGCCGGAACCCAGCACCACTACGTCGTAGTTGTAGACAGCCATGCGTACTCCTTCAGAACTGGCCCGCCAGCCACGGTCGCCGCGGGACTCGATCATGCCGCCGGGGCGTCATGAGAAAATTCGTGTGCAGTCTAATCAAGCGTGAACGCCGCGCACATTAACCCTTGGTCGCGTCGTAGGCCAATTTTGCCTGCACTACATATCGTTCACCGATTCCCTGGCCTCGATCTTCCCTGCTTGCGCTTTCATTCGCCTTTCACGGCCCGTTCGAACGCGGGCGTAGCTCGGGAGACGAAACCACCGGTTACCCGAGTCACCAGCACGGCGGCCAGATCGTGTGCAACGGCGAAATCCCAACCTTGCACCGGCCCAAGGATCAGCAACAGGGTCGAGTAGCCGTCGGCCTGCAACGCCGAAGCATCGAGTACGGTCACTGCCGCCAGGTCGTGCTCGACCGGCCGCCCGAGGCGAGCGTCGAAGGTGTGCGAATAGCGCCGGCCATTCTCCTCGAAATAGTGGCGATAGTCACCCGAGGTCGATAGCGCAACGCCATTGACCGGGATGACTTGGCGGGCGATTTGCAGATCTTCGCGAGGCAGTTCCAGGGCGATGCGCCACGGGCTGCCATCGGGCTTGCTGCCCACGGCCTTGAGCTCACCGGTCACTTCGGCGACGAAACTGGCCACGTCCATGGCGCGCAGGCGCTCGGCAATCAGGTCGACGGCATGGCCGGCAGCAATGCTGTTGAAATCCAGTTCTACCGGTGCATCCTTGCACAGCGTCTGGCCGTCGAAGTGCAGGTGCCGGTAGCCGACACGCTGCCGGGCAAGCGCCAGGGCCTTGGGGTCGGGCACCTGTTCATGGCGGGCCTGGGGGCCGAAGCCCCAGAGGTCGAGCAACGGCTCGACGGTGAGGTCGAAGGCACCCTCGCTCTGTTCGGCCAAGTGCTGGCCGAGGGTGACCAGTTCCAGCATGTCGGCGGGCAAGGCCAGGCACTGATTGGCCGGGAGCTGGTTGAACTGGCTGACGGTGGAATCACCGCGGTAGGTCGAGTAGTGCTGGTCGATGCCCTGCAGGATGGTTTCGACCGCCGCCTGGACCTGGGCTGGTGCCGGGCCACCGGGTTCGCGCACATACTGGATGCTGTAGCTGCTGCCCATGGTCGGGCCGCCCAGGCGCTCCAGGGTCGAGCCCTGATGGCAGGCGGTGAGGAGCATCAGTATGAGCAGGAGGGCTATGCGCACGGTCGGGTTCTCGGTTGCCTGTACCGGCCCTATCGCCGGCAAGCCGGCTCCCACAGTGGCAGCACCGTTGTGCCTGTGGGAGCTGGCTTGCCGGCGACAGGGCCGGCACTGACACAATAAAGGCTGGCCAAAAAAAACGGGAACCCGAAGGTTCCCGTTTTTTCATTGCCTTACAAGCGAATCAGCGCGGAAACGCTGGCGGGTTCACACCGGCCATCTCTTCCATCACACGAACCACCTGGCAGCTGTAACCGAATTCGTTGTCGTACCAAACGTACAGTACAACGCGGTTATCGTTGGCGATGGTCGCTTCGGCGTCCACGACACCGGCGTGGCGCGAACCGACGAAGTCGGTGGAAACCACTTCCTGGGAGCTGACGTAGTCGATCTGCTTGTGCAGTTCCGAGTGCATGGCGGTCTGGCGCAGGTACTCGTTGATTTCGTCGCGGCTGGTACCCTTTTCCAGGTTCAGGTTGAGGATGGCCATCGACACGTTAGGCGTCGGCACGCGAATGGCGTTGCCGGTCAGCTTGCCCTTGAGCACTGGCAGTGCCTTGGCGGCTGCGGTGGCAGCACCGGTTTCGGTGATGACCATGTTCAGCGGCGCGGCGCGGCCACGGCGGCTGCCCTTGTGGAAGTTGTCGATCAGGTTCTGGTCGTTGGTGAACGAGTGAACGGTTTCGACGTGGCCGTTGACGATGCCGTACTGGTCGTTGATGGCCTTGAGCACCGGCACGATGGCGTTGGTGGTGCAGGAGGCAGCCGAGATGATCTTGTCATCGGCGGCGATGTCGCCGTGGTTGATGCCGTGCACGATGTTCTTCAGCGCGCCCTTGCCAGGTGCGGTGAGGATCACGCGAGCAGCGCCCGGGCAAGCCAGGTGCTGGCCCAAGCCGTCGGCGTCACGCCATACACCGGTGTTGTCGACGATCAGCGCGTTCTCGATGCCGTACTGGGTGTAGTCGACTTCGCTCGGGCTCTTGGCGTAGATGACCTGGATCAGGTTGCCGTTGGCGGTGATGGTGTTGTTGGCTTCGTCGATGGTGATGGTGCCATCGAATGGGCCGTGCACCGAGTCACGGCGCAGCAGGCTGGCACGCTTGACCAGGTCGTTCTCGGCGCCCTTGCGCACGACGATGGCGCGCAGACGCAGGCCGTCGCCACCACCGGTCTTCTCGATCAGGATGCGCGCCAGCAGGCGGCCGATGCGGCCGAAGCCGTACAGAACCACGTCGGTACCCTTGCGCGCCGAAGCGTTCTGCTGGCCAACCACGTCGGCCAGTTCTTCACGCACGAACTGCTCGGCGCTGCGGCCGTTGCCTTCCTGCTTGAACTTGTTCGCCAGCTTGCCCAGGTCGACCGAAGCGGCACCCAGTTTCAGCTCGCTCATCGCCTTGAGCAGGGGGAATGTCTCGTGGACGGACAGCTCGGTTTCGTCGGTTTGACGGTGACGCGCAAAGCGGTGTGCCTTGAGGATCGAGATAACCGAACGGTTGATCAGGCTGCGGCCATAAATCGAGCTCACCACGTTGTTGTTGCGGTAGAGCTGACCGATAAGCGGGATCATCGCTTCAGCCAGGGCTTCACGATCAATCCACTCACCAAGACACTGGTCGGGCTTCTGAGTCACGGGAACCTTCCACATGTAGGGGGAGAAAAAAGGGGCTACATTATGACGCCCCAACGCGTAACCGGCAATGAGCGCCTGTCGCTGGAACCCGAGCCTGTGTTCATGCCCCTTTGGAGCCTGACAGCACGCACCGGCACCGGTACAATCGATCTCTTTGCCGCAACGCTTGGAGTGCAATCTCCCGTGTCAGTTCTGCGCCTACCGCAAATGTCGGCCACGGCCGGCAAACAAACCTGGGGCAACCTGCCCGGGGCCGCCCTCAGCCTGGCCATCGCCGAAGCCGCCAGCAGCGCAGGCCGCTTCACCCTGTTGCTGACTGCCGACAGCCAGGCTGCCGATCGCCTGGAACAGGAGCTGCGCTTCTTCGCCCCGCAGCTGCCGGTGCTGCCGTTCCCCGACTGGGAAACCCTGCCCTACGACCTGTTCTCACCGCACCAGGACATCATTTCCCAGCGCATCGCAAGCCTCTACCGGCTGCCGGAGCTGAGCCACGGCATCCTCGTCGTGCCGATCACCACGGCTCTGCACCGCCTGGCGCCGACGCGCTTTCTGCTCGGCAGCAGCCTGGTCCTGGACGTGGGCCAGACCATCGATGTAGAGCAGATGCGCACACGCATGGAGGCCAGCGGCTACCGTTGTGTCGACACGGTCTACGAACACGGCGAGTTCGCCGTGCGTGGCGCATTGATCGACCTGTTCCCGATGGGCAGCAAGCTGCCCTATCGCATCGACCTGTTCGACGACGAGATCGAGACCCTGCGCACCTTCGACCCGGAGACCCAGCGCTCGATCGACAAGGTCGACTCGATCCGCCTGCTGCCGGCGCGGGAATTCCCGATGCAGAAAGAGGAAGTCACTCGCTTCAAGGCACGCTTTCGCGAACGCTTCGATGTCGACTTCCGCCGCAGCGCGATCTTCCAGGACCTGGCCAGCGGCATCATCCCCGCCGGCATCGAGTACTACCTGCCGCTGTTCTTCGAAGAAACGTCCACCCTCTTCGACTACCTGCCGAACGACACCCAGGTGTTCTCCCTGCCAGGTGTCGAGCAGGCCGCCGAACACTTCTGGAACGACGTGCGCGGGCGCTACGAGGACCGTCGCGGCGACCTGACCCGCCCGCTGTTGCCGCCCGCCGAACTGTTCCTGCCGGTGGAAGACTGCTTCGCCCGGCTCAAGCAATGGCCACGGGTGGTGGTGAGCGCCGAGGAAGTGGAGCCGGGTGCCGGCCGCGAGCGCTTCCCGGCCCGCGCCCTGCCCAACCTGGCGATCGAAGCCAAGGCCAACCAGCCACTGGCGGCGCTGTCCGAATTCCTCGACCAGTTCCCGGGCCGGGTGCTGTTCACCGCTGAGTCGGCGGGCCGCCGCGAAGTCCTGCTGGAGCTGCTCGAACGCCTCAAGCTGAGGCCGCAGACGGTCGACGGCTGGGCCGATTTCATTACCGGCAAGGAACGCCTGGCGATCACCATCGCCCCGCTCGACGACGGCCTGCTGCTGGACGACCCGGCCCTTGCGCTGGTCGCCGAAAGCCCGCTGTTCGGCCAGCGCGTGATGCAGCGCCGACGCCGGGAAAAACGCGGCGAGGCGGCCAACGATGCGGTCATCAAGAACCTCACTGAATTGCGCGAAGGCGCGCCGGTGGTGCACATCGACCACGGTGTAGGGCGCTACCTGGGCCTTGCCACCCTGGAAATCGAAGGCCAGGCCGCTGAGTTCCTGACCCTGGAATACGCCGAGGGCGCCAAGCTGTACGTGCCGGTGGCCAACCTGCACCTGATCGCCCGCTACACCGGCAGCGACGACGCCCTGGCCCCGCTGCACCGGCTGGGTTCGGAAACCTGGCAGAAGGCCAAGCGCAAGGCCGCCGAACAGGTGCGCGACGTGGCGGCCGAACTGCTCGACATCTACGCCCGCCGCGCCGCGCGCAAAGGCTATGCCTTCGCTGACCCGGCCGCCGACTACGCCACCTTCAGCGCCGGCTTCCCCTTCGAAGAAACCCCGGACCAGCAGAACGCCATCGAAGCCGTGCGTGCCGACATGCTCGCCGCCAAGCCGATGGACCGCCTGGTGTGTGGCGACGTTGGCTTCGGCAAGACCGAAGTGGCCATGCGCGCGGCCTTCATTGCCGTGCACAGCGGCCGCCAGGTGGCGGTACTGGTGCCCACCACCCTGCTCGCCCAGCAGCACTACAACAGCTTCCGCGACCGCTTCGCCGACTGGCCGGTGACGGTCGAGGTGATGAGCCGCTTCAAGTCGGCCAAGGAAGTGGCCGCCGCCGCGGCCGACCTTGCCGAAGGCAAGATCGACATCCTCATCGGCACCCACAAGCTGCTGCAGGATGACGTGCGCTTCAAGGACCTGGGCCTGGTGGTGATCGACGAAGAACACCGCTTCGGTGTACGCCAAAAGGAGCAGCTCAAGGCCCTGCGCAGTGAGGTCGACATCCTCACCCTCACCGCTACGCCGATCCCGCGCACCCTGAACATGGCCGTGGCCGGCATGCGCGACCTGTCGATCATCGCCACGCCACCGGCGCGGCGCCTGTCGGTGCGCACCTTCGTCATGGAGCAGAACAACAGCACGGTGAAGGAAGCCCTGCTGCGCGAGCTGTTGCGCGGCGGCCAGGTGTACTACCTGCACAACGACGTGAAGACCATCGAGAAGTGCGCCGCCGACCTCGCCGAACTGGTCCCGGAAGCGCGTATCGGCATCGGCCATGGGCAGATGCGCGAGCGCGAACTGGAACAGGTGATGAGCGACTTCTACCACAAGCGCTTCAACGTGCTGATCGCCTCGACCATCATCGAGACCGGCATCGACGTGCCCAGCGCCAACACCATCGTCATCGAGCGTGCCGACAAGTTCGGCCTGGCTCAGCTACACCAGTTGCGCGGCAGGGTCGGCCGTAGCCACCACCAGGCTTACGCCTACCTGCTGACCCCGGCGCGGCAGAAGGTCAGCGCCGATGCCGAGAAACGCCTGGAGGCCATCGCCAACACCCAGGACCTGGGCGCCGGTTTCGTGCTGGCCACCAACGACCTGGAAATCCGCGGCGCCGGTGAGCTGCTCGGCGAAGGCCAGAGCGGGCAGATCCAGGCGGTGGGCTTCACCCTCTACATGGAAATGCTCGAGCGTGCGGTCAAGGCCATCCGCAAGGGCACCCAGCCGAATCTCGAACAGCCCCTGGGTGGCGGCCCGGAGATCAACCTGCGCCTGCCGGCACTGATCCCCGAAGACTACCTGCCGGACGTCCATGCGCGGCTGATCCTGTACAAGCGCATTGCCTCGGCGGCCGACGAAGAAGGCCTCAAGGACCTGCAGGTGGAAATGATCGACCGCTTCGGCCTGCTGCCCGAGCCGACCAAGAACCTGATTCGCCTGACCCAGCTCAAGCTGCAGGCGGAAAAGCTCGGCATCAAGAAAGTCGACGCAGGCCCCAATGGCGGCAAGCTCGAATTCGAGGGCGAGACCCCCGTCGACCCGCTGACCCTGATCAAGCTGATCCAGGGCCAGCCCAAACGCTACAAGTTCGAAGGCGCGACCCAATTCCGCTTCCTGGTACCCATGGAACGCCCCGACGAACGATTCAATACTTTGGAAGCGCTGTTCGAGCGCCTGACCCCACAGACAGCCTAAGGAAGATCCATGCGTGCCATCCGTTGCCTGACCTTGTTGCTTGCGCTGTTCGCGCCGGCTGCCTTCGCCGAAGGCCTGTATCAGGTAGAAATGCTTCTGCTGCGGCAGAACAGCGTGCCCGCCTTCACCAGCCCGTTCGCACCGGAAGATTGGCGCGCAGGCGCCCCGCGCCTGGAAAAAGGCGCCGAACGCCCGCTGGCGCTGGAAGACGAAGCCACCCGCCTGCAAGCCACCGCCGACTACACCGTACTGCTGCACAAGGCCTGGCAGCAGCAGGTAGGCAGCGCACCGAGCCGTGTCGCCCTGAGCGCGGGAGAGGAGCAGTTCGGCCACTTCCCGATCGAAGGCAACCTCAGCCTCACCGAAGGGCGCTTCATCGCGGTAGAGGCCAACTTCTGGGTCAACCAGCTCGACGGCAACGGCAACGTGTTGCGCAGCGAGCAGTTCAAGCAGAGCAACAGCAACATGAAGGGCGGCCAGCTGACCTTCATGGACGGCGGCCACCTGGCCGTACTGCTGAAGGTCACCCCGCCCGGCACACCAAAAATGCCGGCGATGGACCCGGAGATGATGGAGCAGTGATGTGAGCAAGGAGGATCCGCGGCAACTGCTGAGGGCTCACCCGGACTGGGTCGACTACATCCAGGACGGGGCCTTGAAGCGGGGCCGCGAGTATGCGGTGCAAGACCGCACGCGAATCCTTTCGCTGCACGACAGGAGCATCGAAGCCACCTGCGAAGGATCGTCTGGTGAACGTTATCACCAGACGATCCAGCTTGTACCGAACGGTGCCGAGCTGCGCATTTTCGGGCGCTGCACCTGCCCGGTCGGCTTGAATTGCAAACACTGTGTCGCCGTCCTGCTGAACGTGCAGCAAGAGGAAAGCCCGCTCGACAGCCAAGCGACACTGCTACTGTCCCCGGCACTCGACCAGTGGGTCGAAACACTCGAATCCACCGGCCAGCGAGTGGCCACGCCCAAGCCCGACCGCAAGGGCCCCGCCATTCACTACCTCATCCACGCGGGCAATCAGCATTGCACGCTGGAGGTGGTCAAAGGCACCCGACAAGCCGACGACAACGTGCACTTCGGCAAGATCACCTCCTTGCCCGAGCTGATCTACTACCCCCCACGCTATGTCACCCAGGATGATGCCCGGCTGTTGCGCCTGATCGATGCCAGCAGCGAAGCGTTACGCCCAGTGATCGAGCTCGAGGGCAAACAAGGCGCAGAACTGCTCGGCTATGCACTGGCCACCGGGCGCCTTCACCTGGCCCCCGATGCCCGCCCACTGGTGGCCGGGCCGCAGCTGCAGGCCGAGTTCCGCTGGGTCAGGCTGGATGATGGCAGCTACCGCGGCGCCTGGTACCAGGGCGAGCAATCACAACTGCTGGCACTGCCCGTCGAACCGATGTACTACATCGACCGAACGGCGCACCTGCTGGGCAAGCTGCAGCACGACCTGGACCCCTTCATCGCCAGCCAGCTCGCCCGTGCACCCAACGTACCAGAACACCTGGTCGTACCTTTGAGTCATCGATTGAACGCCTTGAACCGCCAAGTCCCCACACCTACCACCGTCAACACCGAACAGCTCGACGGCATCCTGCCAAAGGGCCACCTGACTCTCGGCAGCCTCGAATTCAGTGCCTACATGCCCAAGACCGGCCGCATGCAGCGCCAGATGCAGCACCGCGCCGCTTTGTCGTTCGACTACGACGGCCTGCGCGCCAGCGGCAACGACGACAAGCCACTGGCGCGCCTGGTCGGCACCACCAGCCAGCGTATTCGCCGCCAACCCCAGGCCGAACAGGCGCTGCGCAAAGCCCTGCGCGACCTTGGCTTCAAGCCCGCCACCCGGCAAAGCAAGGCCCTGCCCGACAGCGCTGGCGAAATGCTGCAGCTACCCGATGACGAAGCCTGGCTGCGTTTTGCCCGCGAAGGCCTGCCGCGCTTGCGCGAAGCGGGCTGGGACATCGACGTCCACCGCGACTTCGCCTTCAACCTGCAGGATGTAGACGACTGGTACGCCAGCATCGAAGAAGCCCCAGGCCATGAATGGTTCGACCTGGAGCTAGGCATCGTCGTCGACGGCCAGCGCCACAGCCTGCTGCCAATCGTGCTGCAACTGCTGCGCAGCAACCCTGAACTGCTGCGCGCAAGCGAACTGGCCCGCCGCACGGACGATGAGCACCTGCTCATCGACCTCAACCGCGGCCGCCTGGACAGCCCGGCACTGCGCGTTGCCCTGCCCTACGGGCGGATCAAGGCGGTGATGGGCACCCTGGGCGAGCTCTACCTGCACGAAGACGCCGCCGGCCCGAGCCTGCGCATGGACCGCGCCGATGCGGCGCGCCTGAACGACATCGCACACCTACCCCTGCACTGGGAGGGGGGTGCCCATGTGCGCGACCTGGGTCGGCGCCTGCGTGATGCCCGCGACCTGCAGGTCGAACCGCCCGCCGGGCTCAATGCCACCTTGCGGCCGTACCAGCAACAAGGCCTCAATTGGCTCCAGGCTTTGCGCGAAATGGGCACCGGCGGCATCCTCGGCGACGACATGGGCCTGGGCAAGACCTTGCAGGCCCTGGCCCACCTGCTACTGGAAAAACAGCACGGGCGCCTGAACACCCCGGCCCTGGCGGTAATGCCCACCAGCCTGGTGCCCAACTGGCTGGACGAAGCTCAACGCTTTGCCCCGGGGTTGCGCGTGCTGGCCCTGCAGGGCCCTGGCCGCAGCAAGCATTTCGCCAAGCTCAACGAGTACGACCTGGTGCTGACCACCTATGCCCTGGTGCCGCGTGACCTGCAGCACCTGCGCGCGCAGCCTTGGAGCGTGCTGGTGCTCGACGAAGCGCAGAACATCAAGAGCAGCACCAGCAAGGCCGCCCTCGCCGTGTGCGAGCTGCAGGCCAACCAGCGCCTGTGCCTGACCGGCACGCCGATGGAAAACAACCTGGGCGAGCTGTGG
This sequence comes from Pseudomonas sp. KU43P, assembly GCF_033095865.1. Lineage (NCBI taxonomy): Bacteria > Pseudomonadati > Pseudomonadota > Gammaproteobacteria > Pseudomonadales > Pseudomonadaceae > Pseudomonas > Pseudomonas sp. KU43P. The sequence goes on from NZ_AP019365.1 coordinate 4,100,478, forward strand.
TCGATCTTCCACTTCCTGATGCCCGGCTGGCTGGGCGAGGTCAAGCGCTTCAACCAGGATTACCGCACCCCTATCGAACGCCACGGTGACGGCGAGCGCCTGGCCCACCTGGTCAACCGCATCCGCCCCTTCCTGCTGCGCCGCACCAAGGAACAGGTGGCCACCGAACTGCCGGCCAAGACCGAAATGGTCCATTGGGTTGAGCTCAGCGACGCCCAGCGCGACACCTACGAAGCGGTGCGGGTGGCGATGGACAAGAAAGTACGCGACGAGATTGCCCGCAACGGGGCGTCACGCAGCCAGATCGTCATCCTCGATGCGTTGCTAAAACTGCGCCAGGTGTGTTGTGACCTGCGCCTGGTCAAAGGGGTCGAGAGCAAAGGCAACCAGGCTGACAAAGGCAAGCTCGGCGCACTGCTGGAGATGCTGGACGAGCTGCTCAGCGAAGGGCGGCGGGTGCTGCTGTTCTCGCAGTTCACCTCGATGCTGGCACTGATCGAGCAGGAGCTGCAGAAACGCAAGATCCGCTACAGCCTGCTCACCGGCGACACCCGTGACCGGCGCACCCCGGTGCAGCAGTTCCAGAAGGGACAAAGCGAGGTATTCCTGATCAGCCTCAAGGCAGGGGGCGTTGGCCTGAACTTGACCGCTGCCGATACGGTGATCCACTTCGACCCTTGGTGGAATCCGGCCAGCGAAAGCCAGGCGACCGACCGCGCCTACCGCATTGGGCAGGACAAGCCGGTGTTCGTGTTCAAGCTGATTACCCGGGGCACGGTCGAAGAGAAGATCCAGCAGCTGCAGCAGGAGAAGGCCGCGCTGGCGGCGAGCCTGCTCGATGGTGGGCAGGCAGGGCAGTGGCGGCTGGGGGATGAGGAAATCGAGGCGCTGTTTGCGCCGTTGCCTGGGAAGCGCGGGCGCTGATTCTCTGCTGCCCGAGGTGGCCCTATCGCCGGCAAGCCGGCTCCCACGGGGTTCAGTGGTGCTCTCACTGTGGGAGCCGGTTTGCCGGCGATAGGGCCGGCTCGGTCAATCGACCAACTGCGCCTCTTTCAAAGCCCCAAGGGCCTCCAGCCAACGCGGCTGCTGGCGATAGTCGGTCCGCGCAAAGCCCTGCCCACGCATCCGCGCAATTCGCGGCGAAGGCTTGACCTTAAGCCGCTGCGCCGCAGTCAGTGCCAGCTCCGCCGACGCCCGGTCATTGCACACCAGGCCCATGTCGCAACCCGCACTCAATGCCGCCTCGATACGGTTGGCCGCATCGCCGACCACATGCGCCCCGGCCATGGACAGGTCATCACTGAAAATCACCCCGTCAAAGCCCAGCTCGCCGCGCAGGATGTCCTGCAGCCAGCGACGCGAGAAGCCGGCAGGCTGGTTGTCGATTTGCGGGTAGATGACGTGCGCCGGCATCACCGCGGCCAATTGGCCACTGAGGCGGGTGAACGGAATCAGGTCGGCCTGACGCAGTTGCTCCAGGCTACGCTCGTCGGTAGGGATGGCCACATGCGAGTCCGCCTCGGCCCAGCCATGCCCTGGGAAGTGCTTGCCGCAAGCGGCCATGCCCGCTGCGTTCATGCCACGAATGAAGGCCCCAGCCAGTTGCGTGGCACGTTGCGGGTCGCCTTCGAATGCGCGGCTGCCAACCACGGCGCTGCGCTGGTGATCCAGGTCGAGCACCGGAGCGAAGCTCAGGTCCAGGCCGACGGCCAGCACCTCAGTGGCCATCAACCAGCCGCACTGCTCGGCCAGGTACTCGGCATTGGCGTTGTCGGCGATCGCGCGCATCGCTGGCAGGCGCACAAAGCCCTGACGCAAGCGCTGCACCCGGCCACCTTCCTGGTCCACGGCAAGGATCAGGTCGGGGCGCACGGCACGGATAGAAGCGCACAGCTCGCGTACCTGGCGCGGGCTGTCGATGTTGCGAGCGAAGATGATCAGGCCGGCCACTTCCGGCTGGCGCAGGAGCTGGCGGTCTTCGGCGGTCAGCCATTTACCGGCGATATCCACCATCAGGGAGCCTTGCAGGCTGGCGGTCATAGGCAATCCTTCATTGCAAACTAATGTAAGCCCACTGGGGGCATGCGGCCTCGTCGATGCGCACTGGGCAATGCGCCGGCACGCGTTCGAACAGGCCAAGCAGGTCGGTGTTGCGCAGGCGTATGCAGCCATGGGACAGCGGTAAGCCCAAGGGTTCCGAGTCCGGCGTGCCATGCAGGTAGATATAACGGCGAAAGGTGTCCACCGGCCCCAGGCGATTGATACCCGGTTCACAACCGCTGAGCCAGAGAATACGGGTCAGTATCCAATCGCGCCCCGGGTATTGCGCATGCAATTGCGGCGTCCAGACCTCACCGGTCCAGCGTCGGCCGCAGAGCACGGCAGCAAGCGGCAAGCCTGCACCGATTTTCGCACGCACCAGGTGCAGCCCGCGTGGCGTACACCCCGAGCCGTTGCGCTCGCCGGCGCCATTACGCGCGGTAGAAACTTCCAGGCGCACACGCAATTGCCCATTGGCAAAGCCATAGAGGCGCTGGTCGGCGAGGGAGATGTGCAGGAAATCGAGGTCGGGCATGGGCGCTAGCTTAGCCGAAGCGCCCTGCCCCGCCCAGCCTTCAGGCCTTGGCGGTAGCGCTACCGGTCTTGCTGCGCGGGCGTAGCTGGGCCGAGGCCATGGCAGTGTCGGTGACGCCACTGTCGGCACGCATGCCGGCCGCCAGGAACGGCACCATCAGGCGCATGACCTGCTCGATCGAGGTGTTGATGCCGAAATCGGTTTCAGCGATAGCACGCAGCGCCTTGATACCGGACATGCTGAACGCCGCGGCGCCGAGCATGAAGTGCACCCGCCAGAACAGCTCCAGTGGCGGAATGCGTGGCGCAGCTTCATTTACCAGCAGCATGTAGCGGCGGAACACCTTGCCGTACATGTCTTCCAGATAGCGGCGCAAATGCCCCTGGCTCTGGCTGAAGGCCAGGCCCAGCAGGCGCATGAAGATCGACAGGTCGTTGTTGCTGCGCGGCTGGACCGCCAGCGCCTGCTCGACCAGCATCTCCAGCAGCTCTTCGAGGCTGGGCTTCTGCTCGGGCTTGGCCTGACGCCGTTCCAGCTCGCGCTCGAGGCTGGCGCAGAATGGGCCAAGGAAGCGCGAGAAGACTGCCTGGATGAGCGCTTTTTTCGAACCGAAATGGTAGTTGACCGCCGCCAGGTTCACCCCGGCCTTGCTGGTAATCAGCCGCAATGAGGTTTCCGCGAACCCCCTTTCCGCGAACAGCTGCTCGGCAGCATCGAGAATGCGTTCAACGGTTTCCGATTGGGCCATGACTACTCCATCAGGCAGACAAACAGGTGTTTGAAACATACGTTTCAGACCGGGCCCTGTCAAGGCCAGGTGACCAGGCGGTCGCCATTTAAATGCGCCAGACAGCAGGCTGCAAGCGACAAGATGCGCGGATTGCCGCTTTTATTGCAGCTTTGGCGCTTGCAGCGTATCCAGTACTGTATATAATTCCAGTCACTGTATAAAAAGACAGAGCGCTCGCCATGTTGAAACTGACGCCACGCCAAGCCGAAATCCTGGCTTTCATCAAACGCTGCCTCGAAGACAACGGCTTCCCGCCAACCCGCGCGGAAATCGCCCAAGAGCTGGGCTTCAAGTCACCCAACGCCGCCGAAGAGCACCTCAAGGCCCTGGCGCGCAAAGGTGCAATCGAGATGACCCCGGGGGCTTCCCGCGGCATCCGCATCCCTGGTGTCGATGCCAAGGCCGAAGAAAACGGCTTGCCGATCATCGGCCGGGTCGCCGCCGGCGCACCGATTCTCGCCGAGCAACACATCGAGCAATCCTGCAACATCAACCCGACCTTCTTCCACCCCCGCGCCGACTATCTGCTGCGCGTACATGGCATGAGCATGAAGGACGTCGGCATCTTCGACGGCGACCTGCTGGCAGTGCACACCTGCCGCGAAGCCCGCAACGGCCAGATCGTCGTTGCCCGCATCGGTGACGAAGTGACCGTCAAGCGCTTCAAGCGCGAAGGCAGCAAAGTCTGGTTGATCGCAGAAAACCCCGAGTTCGCCCCTATCGAAGTCGACCTGAAAGAACAGGAACTGGTGATCGAGGGTTTGAGTGTCGGCGTCATTCGCCGCTGATCCAGGAGGCGTCATGCAACAGTTCATCCAAGCACAACAGCAGGTCCAGCTTCCCCTGTTCGAAGCCTTCCTTGCCCAACCGGTTCTGCCGGGCCTGAAGGCCACCGAGCAGGCACGTAAAAGCAGCCAACCGGAGCTGTTCAGTGAACTGTCCCTGCGTGGCGCACCGGAGCATTGTCAGAGCCTGTTGGCACCGGTATTGCGCGAACTGAGCGAGGAGCAGGAAGCCCGCTGGCTCACTCTGATCGCCCCACCCGCCAGCCTGACTCAGGCCTGGTTACGCGACGCCGGCCTGAACCGCGAACGCATTCTGCTGCTGCACCCTCGCGGCAACCAGAGCGCATTGCAACTGGCCTGCGAAGCCTTGCGTCTTGGCCGCAGCCACACCGTGGTCAGCTGGCTTGGCAGTGTCAATGCCACCTCCCGCCAGCAACTGGTACGCGCAGCCAGTGCCGGAAACGCACAAAGCCTGAACATCCGCCTTGGCTGATGTTCAGGCTTTGCCTGTGACGCAATAGAAACCAGGGCTTAGTGCAGTACGCGCGGCCCTTCGTCGCGCTCGAGCTCGCCATCCATGAGACGGCCAGCCATCTGCACACCGACACTCAACATGGCCTTGGCGACTTCGACGTGTTGACCCTGCAGGAATGCCTTGGCGTCTTCCGAGAAATCCAGGGTTACCAGTGAGCCTTCATCCTCGGCGCGACGCAGTTCGATCCGGCCATCAGGCAACTCGACAATTTCCAGAAACGACGTAGACATATAGGGCAGTTCTCCACGAAAGGCCGCTAGTGTACCAGCCGATGCGGCTATCAGCACTCACTCAACGCGTCGCGGAAACGTCTCACCAAGCCTTTAAGGTTGCTACGCCAGCTTTCCAGCTCTTCGCGCGAGCGCGCAGGCGGCTCGGGTTGATCGAGATTGACGGCCTGGATCAAGGGCTGAGTGACATCGGTTTTCGGCGCTTTCTTCGCGACCGGTGGTCGGAACAAATCGGCATAAGCGCTGAGCAGTTGTGCCAACCAGGTCTCCCGTTGACGGGCCAGCTCCAGCAGCTCGGCGACTTCCGGAATGGCGATGGCGTTCAGGGCGTCGTCGGCGAGCAGCTGTTCGACGCTCGGCGCCATTGGCAGGCGATAGTAGCCTGCGATCTCATGGCACAACCCCAGCAGCGCGCCATACAGGTGGAACAGAGCAGACTCGCGCTCAGCCTGGACCAGGCCCTGGGCATTCATCGCCTGGCTCTCGGCTGCCTTGGCCATGGACTCCAGGGCTAGGCCGGCGAAGAATAGTTTCTGGTTGGTGCGGGTGTAGAGTTCCTGGGCCATGTCGGGTGGCCTCCTTAAGGCTGCAAGGCGAATAGCTGCAGTTTCAAGGATCAGGGTGGGCTTGTCATCAACGAAATGGGGCCGCTTCGCGCCCCATCGCTGGCAAGCCAGCTCCCACCAGGACCCCCACGGTATTTCAGGGGGATGCTTTTGATGTGGGAGCTGGCTTGCCAGCGATGGGGCGCGAAGCGGCCCCATTTCAACGCACCGACGAATCAGCGCTTGTCTTCGACCTTCCAGGCATTGCCGTCGTAGAAGGCTTTCCAGCCAGTCGGCTTGCCATCGACCTCGGATTGCACGTACTGCTCCTTGGTCTTGCGGCTGTAGCGGATTACCGCCGGGCGCCCGTCGGGGTCCTTCTGCGGCGCATCACAGAGGAAGTGATACTTCGGATCGATCTCATGTTTGTGCGGGAGAATTTCCAGCACCAGCGGCGCACGCGTTTCGCGGTTCTTGGGGAACTGGCTGGCGGCCAGGAACAACCCCGAAGCACCGTCACGCAGCACATAGGTGTCATCGACCTTCTCGCACTTGAGCTCTGGCATCTCCACCTTGTCCATCTTCGGTGGTGCAGCCTCGCCGCTCTTGAGCAGCTTGCGTGTGTTCTTGCACGCCGGGTTGGTGCAGCCGAAGAACTTGCCGAAACGGCCTGTCTTGAGCTGCATCTCGCTGCCGCACTTGTCACACTCCAGGCTCGGCCCTTCATAACCCTTGATGCGGTAGCTGCCCTCTTCGATCTCGTAGCCGGCGCAATCCGGGTTGTTACCGCAGATATGCAGCTTGTGCTTCTCGTCGAGCAGGTAGGCGTCCATGGCCGTGGCGCAAATCGGGCAGCGGTGCTTGCCACGCAGCACCAGGGACTCGGATTCGCCCTCGTCGTCGGCAGCGATCTCGTCGCCCGGCACCAGGTTCACGGTGGCCTTGCAGCGCTCTTTCGGCGGCAGGCTGTAGCCGGAACAACCGAGGAACACGCCGGTGGAGGCAGTACGAATCATCATCGGACGGCCACATTCCTTGCACGGAATGTTGGTCATGGTCGGCTGGTTGGCGCGCATGCCGTTTTCGGCAGACTCGGCAGTCAGCAATTTCTTGCTGAAATCGCCATAGAACTCGTCGAGCACGTGTTTCCAGTCACGCTCACCCTGGGCCACGTCGTCGAGGTTCTCCTCCATGCCGGCCGTGAAGCCGTAGTCCATCAGATTGGAGAAGCTTTCCGACAAGCGCTCGGTAACGATGTCACCCATCTTCTCGGAATAGAACCGACGGTTGTGCAGCGTCACATAGCCGCGGTCCTGGATGGTCGAGATGATTGCCGCATAGGTCGACGGGCGACCGATGCCGCGCTTTTCCATTTCCTTGACCAGGCTGGCTTCGGTGAAGCGTGCCGGCGGCTTGGTGAAGTGCTGGCTCGGGTCGAGCTGGATCAGCTTCAGCGCCTCGCCCTGAGCCATTTCCGGCAGCACGTCGTCTTCGCCCGGCTTGCTCTGCTGAGGCAGCACACGGGTATAACCGTCGAACTTGAGGATGCGGCCCTTGGCACGCAGCTCGAAGTCGCCAGCCGCCACGGTGACGCTGGTGGACAGGTACTGCGCCGGTGGCATCTGGCAGGCCAGGAACTGGCGCCAGATCAGCTCGTACAGGCGCTCGGCGTCGCGCTCCATGCCGCTGAGCTTGGTCGGGTGGGTGTTGACGTCAGATGGGCGAATCGCCTCGTGCGCCTCCTGGGCACCCTCCTTGCTGCCATACACCACCGGTGCATCCGGCAGGTACTGCTTGCCGAACTCGCGCTCGATGTAGCTGCGCGCCATGTCCAGGGCGTCGGACGACAGGTTGGTCGAGTCGGTACGCATGTAGGTGATGTAACCGGCTTCGTACAGACGCTGGGCCATCATCATGGTCTTTTTCACCCCGAAGCCCAGGCGGTTGCTCGCGGCCTGCTGCAGGGTGGATGTAATGAACGGCGCCGACGGCTTGCTGCTGGTCGGGCGATCTTCACGCTTGATGACGCTGTAGCTGGAAGCCTTGAGCTTCTCCAGCGCAGCCATGGCTTGGGCTTCGTTGAGCGGCTTGAAGGCCTCGCCCTTCTCGCGAGCCACTTCGAAGCGCACCTTGGCATTCTTGGCGGTACCGAGGTCAGCGTGCACTTCCCAGTATTCTTCGGGGATGAAGGCACGGATCTCGCGCTCTCGCTCGACCACCAGCTTCACCGCCACCGACTGCACACGCCCCGCCGACAGGCCACGGGCGATTTTGGCCCACAGCAGCGGCGAGACCATGTAGCCCACCACGCGGTCAAGGAAGCGCCGTGCCTGCTGAGCATTGACGCGGTCGATATCCAGCTCGCCTGGCTGCGAGAAAGCCTCCTGGATGGCCTTCTTGGTGATTTCGTTGAACACCACGCGCTTGTAGCGGGTGTCGTCGCCACCGATGGCCTCGCGCAGGTGCCAGGCAATGGCCTCCCCTTCGCGGTCCAAGTCGGTTGCGAGATAGATGGTGTCGGCATCCTTGGCCAGGCGGCGCAGCTCTTCGATCACCTTTTCCTTGCCAGGCAGGATCTCGTACTTGGCCTTCCAGCCGTGATCGGGGTCGACACCCATGCGCGCCACCAGCTGGCGACGGGCCTTCTCTTTTGGCGACAAGGCCGGAGCCTCACCCGCAGCAGCCTTACCACGCTTGGCGGCCGGCTCTTTGCTGGCGCTGGCCGAACCGCTGGTGGGGAGGTCACGGATGTGGCCGATACTCGACTTCACCACGTACTGGTTGCCCAGGTACTTGTTGATGGTCTTGGCCTTGGCCGGGGATTCCACAATGACCAGCGATTTGCCCATGGATCGGAGTATTCCTGAATCTGAAGATGAAAAACGCGTCAGGTGCCGGACGCGGCACCGCTATATATAGTGGCAAAAGAGTGAGGTCAAGCGCGGTCGTTCACTCGGGCGACTCGCCATGCACCTCAGGCAGCCCCTCTTCGGCCTTGACCAAAGCAAAGCGTGGCACCTGCTCGCCGTCAACCTCGACGGACTCCTGGAACATCGAAAGTGGCCTCACCCAGTAGCTGTAATCACCATACAGGCATTGGTAGAAGACCATCCACTCTTCGCTCTCGGAGTGCCGTGCAACACTGAAGACACGGTACTCAGGCCCTTTGTAATGCCGGTATACGCCTGGTTGTATCTGCATGCCGCCTACCCTCTTGAAACAAATTCCGTAAAAAACAAAAACCGGGGCACGAGGCCCCGGTTGCTGCCTTGCTACGCGATCAGACGCGTTCGAAGACAGTGGTGATGCCTTGGCCCAGGCCGACACACATGGTGGCGACACCCAGGGTACCGCCATTCTGCTTCATGACGTTGAGCAGGGTGCCGGAAATCCGCGCACCGGAGCAACCGAACGGGTGGCCCAACGCGATGGCGCCGCCGTGCAGGTTAACCTTCTCATCCATCTTGTCGAGCACTTTCAAGTCTTTCAGCACTGGCAGGGCCTGTGCAGCGAAGGCTTCGTTGAGCTCGATGAAGTCGATATCGGCCATGGTCAGGCCGGCACGCTTGAGGGCTTTCTGGGTCGACGGCACCGGGCCGTAGCCCATGATGGCCGGGTCGACACCCGCCACGGCCATCGAACGAATCACGGCCAACGGCTGGATGCCGAGGTCCATGGCGCGCTGGCCGGACATCACGATCATGCACGAAGCACCGTCGGTGATCTGCGACGAAGTACCCGCGGTAACGGTACCACCTTTCGGGTTGAACGCAGGCTTCAGCGAAGCCAGGCCTTCGAGGGTGGTTTCCGGGCGAATGGTTTCGTCGAAGTCGAATACCTTCAGGAAGCCGTTCTCGTCATACCCTTGCATCGGGATGATCTCGTCCTTGAACTTGCCCTCGACAGTGGCCTTGTGGGCCAACTGGTGCGAACGCAGGCCGAACAGGTCCTGTTGCTCACGGGTGATGCCGTGCATCTTGCCCAGCATCTCGGCGGTCAGGCCCATCATCCCGGACGCCTTGGCAGCGTACAGGGACATGTGCGGGTTGGGGTCGACGCCGTGCATCATGCTGACGTGGCCCATGTGCTCCACGCCACCGATAACGAACACATCGCCGTTACCGGTCATGATCGCCTGAGCAGCAGTGTGCAGCGCGCTCATCGACGAACCGCACAGGCGGCTGACGGTCTGGGCAGCCGAGGTGTGCGGGATCTGGGTCATCAGCGATGCCATGCGGGCGATGTTCCAGCCCTGCTCCAGGGTCTGGTTGACGCAACCCCAGATCACGTCCTCGACTTCTTTCGGGTCGACCTTGTCGTTGCGCTCGAGCAACTTGCTGATCAGGTGCGCCGACATGTCTTCGGCGCGGGTGTTACGGTGCATGCCACCCTTGGAGCGGCCCATCGGCGTGCGACCGAAGTCGACAATCACCACGTCTCTTGGATTGAGGCTCATATCAATATTCTCGCTCTAACTCGTAGGCCGCTCAGTTGAAGAAGCGCTGGCCGTTCTTGGCCATTTCACGCAGCTTGGCGGTCGGGTGGTACAGCGGCCCCAGGTCGGCGTACTGATCGGCCAGGGCAACGAACTCGGCCACACCGATCGAGTCGATGTAACGCAGCGCACCACCGCGGAAGGGAGGGAAGCCAATGCCATAGACCAGGCCCATGTCCGCTTCTGCAGCCGTTTCGACGATACCGTCTTCCAGGCAGCGTACGGTCTCCAGGCACAGTGGCACCATCATCCAGTTGATGATGTCTTCGTCGGTGACTTCACGCTGCTCGAAGATGACCGGCTTGAGCACGTCGAGCACGGTGGCATCGAAGACTTTCTTCGGTTTGCCACGCTTGTCGGTCTCGTAGGCGTAGAAGCCCTTGCCGTTCTTCTGGCCCAGGCGGTTGGCTTCGTACAGGGCGTCGACGGCGGAGCGGCGATCGTCCTTCATGCGGTCCGGGAAGCCTTCGGCCATCACGTCACGGCCATGGTGGCCGGTGTCGATGCCGACCACGTCCATCAGGTAGGCAGGGCCCATCGGCCAGCCGAACTTCTCCATGACCTTGTCGATGCGCACGAAGTCGACGCCGGCGCTGACCAGCTTGGCGAAGCCGCCGAAGTACGGGAACAGCACACGGTTGACCAGGAAGCCCGGGCAGTCGTTGACCACGATCGGGTTCTTGCCCATTTTCTTGGCGTAGGCCACGGTGGTGGCAACGGCCACATCACTGGACTTCTCGCCACGAATGACTTCGACCAGAGGCATCATGTGCACCGGGTTGAAGAAGTGCATGCCGACGAAGTTTTCAGGGCGTTTAAGCGCCTTGGCCAGCAGGTTGATGGAAATGGTCGAGGTGTTGGAAGCGAGGATCGCGTCCTCTTTCACCTGGCCTTCCACTTCCGACAGCACGGCCTGCTTGACCTTCGGGTTCTCGACCACGGCTTCGACGACGATGTCGACGTTGCCGAAATCACCATAGGACAGGGTCGGGCGAATGGCGTTGAGCGCCTCGGCCATTTTCGCCGGGGTCAGGCGGCCTTTCTCGACGCGCTTGCCGAGCAGCTTGGACGCCTCGTTCAGGCCCAGCTGGATGGCCTCCTCACGGATGTCCTTCATCAGGATCGGCGTGCCTTTGACAGCCGACTGGTAGGCAATACCGCCACCCATGATACCGGCGCCGAGCACGGCGGCCTGTTTCACGTCGTGGGCGATCTCGTCGTGAGCCTTGGCCTTGCGCTTGAGTTCCTGGTCGTTCAGGAACAGGCCGATCAGGCTCTCGGCGACCGAAGTCTTGGCCAGCTTGGCAAAGCCTGCGGCTTCCACTTCCAGCGCCTTGTCACGGCCGAAGTTGGCAGCTTTCTGGATGGACTTGATGGCTTCGACCGGCGCGGGGTAGTTCGGGCCGGCCTGGCCCGCAACAAAGCCTTTGGCAGTCTCGAAAGCCATCATCTGCTCGATGGCATTGAGCTTGAGCTTTTCCAGCTTGGGCTGGCGCTTGGCCTTGTAGTCCAGCTCGCCGCTGATGGCGCGCTTGATCAGATCGAGGGCACCGGCCTGCAGCAGCTCGGGGGCAACCACAGCGTCGACGGCACCGACCTTGAGGGCGTCTTCGGCACGGTTTTCCTTGCCGGCGGCGATCCATTCGATGGCGTTGTCCGAACCGATCAGGCGCGGCAGGCGCACGGTACCACCGAAGCCTGGGTAGATCCCCAGCTTGACTTCCGGCAAGCCGATCTTGGCGGTGCTGGACATGACGCGGTAGTCGGCCGCCAGGCACATTTCCAGGCCGCCACCCAGGGCGATGCCGTTGATGGCCGCCACGGTCGGCACTTCGAGGTCTTCGAAGGCATTGAAGATGCGGTTGGCTTCCAGGTTGCCGGCCACCAGCTCGGCCTCGGGCAGCTTGAAGTTATCGACGAATTCGGTGATGTCGGCGCCGACGATGAACACGTCCTTGCCGCTGCTGACGATCACACCCTTCACCGAGGCGTCGGCCTTGATGGCGTCGACGGCCTGGCGCAGCTCGTCCAGGGTCAGGCGATTGAACTTGTTGACGGACTCACCCTTGAGGTCGAACTTCAGTTCGACGATGCCGCTTTCAAGAGCCTTAACCGTGATGGCTTTACCTTCGTAAATCATCAACTGATCTCCACGATATGGAAGCTGAACTGTACACGCCGATCACTGGTGGAAAAGCAGCCTATCGCTGCCCTCGCCCCAGGCACACCCGTCAGCGCGCTAGTCGGGATTCTGTACGAGCGGTGTGACATACAAACGCTCAATTCATACGCCCGTTTGATTTGGGTATGCACACATTCTCCGAAAAGATCCGCGTTGTCAAATGCTCGCAAGCACGGTGAAAACGCGACTTTCCGGTCATTTTCCATCGTCCGGGGGCAAAACATGATGACAGTGATCGCCGATCATTCATGTCAGCGATTGACCACAAGCAATTGCGCGATGCTGCATTTTTCCCATGCAATGCGCGCAAAGCTGGCTACACTGCCACTCGCTTGATGAAATTCCCGGCCTGCCTGGCCTTTTCTGCGCTGCAGAAACGACAAAGCGGCTACCTGGCATCCCCGAAGGGCGTACCAGGTAGCCGCTTTGTCGTTACGGCGCTGTCGTTACAGCACGATCAAGCAAGCGTTTCGAAGGCGTGGGCAATATCCTGCAACACAGATTTATCCCCGCGTTCGCTCCAGTAGAGGGCGATCATGCGCTTGTCGGCTTCGACCTTGTAGACCGTTTCCGGCAGGCGTGCGAACACCTCGTTCAGGCGCGGATCCTCGCACACTTCGCGCCACTGGTTCCACCATACACCGGGGCTGACCTGCCAGTAGCACCAGCTGTCTTCATGCCCCCGACGCCGCGCCCGATGGTACTGCGGGCACGGGCTGGGCGGCTCGTTTTCCAGCCAGTGCGGCCACTTCTGGGGCGCCAGCTGCATGGCCAGGCCCATGCGCCGCGCTTCCAGGCGCAGGCTCATCTGCTCGCCTTGCTTGCGCGAAAGGCGCAGCCAGGAAAGCGGACTGAGAATCAGCGCAAGGATTGACACCACCAGCCATACCGTCATATCTGTAGATTCCATAAAGCGTTGCAAATGAGCGGGTTACTCGGTTTCACGGAAGACCTGCCCGAAAGCGACCATACTTCTACTAACGCGATTGTCAGGAGTACAGCTCATGTCCTACGAACATCTTCTGGTCGCCGTCGACCTCACCGAAGAGTGCGACCCGGTGATCAAGCGTGCCATGGCGCTCGCCGAACCGACCGGTGCCAAGGTCTCGCTGGTGCACATCGTCGAACCGATGGCCATGGCCTTTGGCGGTGATGTACCGATGGACCTGTCGCAACTGCAACAGCAGCAGTTCGACCAGGCCAAGGAGCGCATGGATCGGCTATTCATCAAATACTCCGGGATCAAACGCGGCGACTCACACCTCACCTACGGCCAGCCACGCCAGGAAATCCACCAACTGGCCAAGGACCAGCAGTGCGACCTGATCGTGGTGGGAAGCCATGGCCGACATGGCCTGGCGTTGCTGCTCGGCTCCACGGCCAATGATGTGCTGCACGGGGCGCCGTGCGATGTGCTGGCGGTGCGGTTGCAGAAGAAGGAGTGATTTGACCTCTACGGGCCCTAGCGCCGGCAAGCCGGCTCCCACAAGATCTCCACACGTTCAGAAAGCTGTGGAGTACCTGTGGGAGCCGGCTTGCCGACGATGAGGCCATGCGGTCGAACTCAGCCTTCCAGCTCAGCCCAACGCTCTACCAGCACATCCAGCTCGCCCTGCATCTGCTCCAGCTTCGCCAGCACCGCCGAGGTCTCCTCGATCGGCCGCTGATAGAAACCCGGGGCATTGACCTCTTCCTGAGCGGCTGCCATGCGCTGTTCGACTGCGTCGATCTGCCCAGGCAACATCTCCAGCTCACGCTGCAGCTTGTAGCTGAGCTTCTTCTTCGAGGCATCGGCCACGGCTGCCACTGGCGCCGGCGCAGCCTGCACTTCCTGCTTCTCGACCACCGCACTGTTGAGCTCGGACTTGCCGCCCTTGCTTTCGGTCACGCCCAACAGGCGCGGCGAGCCGCCCTGGCGGATCCAGTCCTCATAGCCACCGACATACTCACGCACCTTGCCCTCGCCCTCGAACACCAACGTGCTGGTGACGACGTTGTCGAGGAAGGCCCGATCGTGGCTGACCATCAGCACAGTGCCCTTGTAGTTGGACAGTACTTCTTCCAGCAGCTCAAGGGTTTCCACGTCCAGATCGTTGGTCGGTTCGTCCAGCACCAGCAGGTTGGCTGGCTTGCTGAACAGCTTGGCCAGCAGCAGGCGCGCGCGTTCGCCACCCGACAGCGCCTTGACCGGCGTGCGGGCACGCTGCGGGCTGAACAGGAAGTCGCCGAGATAGCTGAGCACATGGCGGTTCTGACCGTCGATCTCGATGAAGTCGCGGCCTTCGGCCAGGTTGTCGATCACGGTTTTTTCCAGATCGAGCTGATGGCGCATCTGGTCGAAGTAGGCCACTTCCAGCTTGGTGCCGCGCTCGACCTTGCCCGAAGTGGGCTCCAGATCGCCGAGCATCAGCTTGAGCAAGGTGGTCTTGCCAGTACCATTGGCACCCAACAGGCCAATGCGGTCCTGACGCTGCAGGACCATGGAAAAGTCCTTGACCAGCATCGGCCCTTCGGCGTGATGGAAGCTGACGTTTTCCAACACCATGACCTGCTTGCCGGACTTCTCCGCTGCCTCGATCTGGATGTTCGCCTTGCCCTGGCGATCGCGGCGCTCGCTACGCTCGACACGTAAGGCCTTGAGGGCACGTACACGGCCTTCGTTACGGGTGCGACGGGCCTTGATGCCCTGACGGATCCACACTTCTTCCTGGGCCAGGCGCTTGTCGAACAGCGCGTTGGCGGTTTCTTCGGCGGCCAGTGCGGCCTCCTTGTGCACCAGGAAGCTGGCGTAGTCGCCGCTCCAGTCGATCAGCCCGCCGCGGTCCAGTTCGAGAATGCGCGTAGCCAGGTTCTGCAGGAAGGACCGGTCGTGGGTGATGAACAGCACCGCGCCGTTGAAGCCGCGCAGGGCCTCTTCGAGCCAGGCAATGGCACCGATGTCCAGGTGGTTGGTCGGCTCGTCGAGCAGCAGCAGGTCGGGTTCCGACACCAGTGCCTGGGCCAGCAGCACGCGGCGGCGCCAGCCACCGGAGAGCTCAGCCAAAGTCTTGTCGGCCGGCAGTTGCAGCCGGCTCAGGGTGCTTTCCACCACCTGTTGCAGGCGCCAGCCATCGCGGGCTTCAAGCTCGTGCTGCACGTGCATGAGCTTGTCCAGGTCATCGTCGCCCTGGATGTTCTGGCTGAGGTGGTGGAATTGAGCTAGCAACTCGCCCACGCCATCCAGGCCTGCGGCCACCACGTCGAACACCGTACGCTCGTCAGCAACCGGCAGCTCCTGCGGCAGTTCGCCGATCTTCAGGCCGGGCGCGCGCCAGATCTCACCGTCATCGCCCTTCTGCTCGCCCTTGACCAGGCGCAGCATGCTGGACTTGCCAGTACCGTTGCGGCCGATGATGCACACCCGCTCGCCACGGGCGATCTGCCAGGACACTTTGTCCAGCAGCGGCATCGCGCCGAATGCGAGGGACACATCGCTGAATTTGAGCAGGGTCATGTTCGTCTCCAGAAAGCGGGCGCGCATTCTACCTGAGTTGGCCCATTCCAGCATTAAGTTGACCACGCTGCCTGGGCATTGCGACATCTGGTCGAAGTTAACGCCCTGATACAAGCAGAGTGCTTTCACCCGCTGCCGGCAAACGGCTAAGCTAAGGCAATAGCTTCCATCAGTGCTGGCTACGCCGTCACTTTTCCCATGGTTCAACTGCCCGGACGTATCATGCGCAGCCGCCTGCTACAGATTGCCTCCTGCCTGCTGCTCACCGCCGCTACCGCCAACGTGGCGCAGGCCACCGACCTCACCCTGCAGCGCCAGTACTATGACGAGGCCAAGCGTGCGCTCGCCAAAGGCGACAAAGGGCCTTACCTGCGTTATACCCAAGCCCTGCGCGATTACCCGCTGACGCCCTATCTGGCCTATGACGAACTCACCGCCCGCCTGAAAAGCGCCAGCAACGAGGAAATCGAAGGTTTCCTTGCAAAGCACGGCGACCTGCCCCAGGCCAACTGGATGAAACTGCGCTGGTTGCGCTGGCTGGCCGAGCGTGGCGAGTGGGACACCTTCGTCAAGTACTACGACCCCAAGCTCAACTTCACCGAACTGGATTGCCTCAATGGCCAGTACCAGCTGAGCCACGGCAAACGCGCCGAAGGCTACGCCAGCGCGGAGAAGCTGTGGAACGTGGGCAAGTCGCAACCCGCTGCCTGTGACACCCTGTTTGGCATGTGGGCCGCCGAAGGTCAACTGACCGAGGCCAAGCGCTGGAACCGCGCCAAGTTGGCAGCCCAGGCGCGCAACTACAGCCTGGCCAGCAGCCTGGTTCAAGGCCTTACCACCCTTGGCCAACAGGGTCGCCTGCTGATCGATGTGGCGCAGAAACCCGAGCTGCTCAACCAACCGTCGCGCTTCACTCCGGCCAACGAGGCCATGTCCGATGTGGTCAGCCTCGGCCTGCGACGCCTGGCCCGCCAGGATCCTGACCGGGCCATGGCCTTGCTCGACGATTATGCCCAGCGCATGCACTTCTCCCGCGACGAAAAGGTCGCCATCGCCCGCGAGATCGGCCTGACCCTGGCACGCCGCTACGACCCTCGGGCCCTCGACCTGATGACCCGCTACGACCCGGAACTGCGCGACAACACCGTCAGCGAGTGGCGCCTGCGCCTGTTGCTGCGCCTGGGTCGCTGGGAAGACGCCTACGAGCTGACCAGGCGTCTCCCGCAGGACCTGGCCACCAGCAACCGGTGGAAGTACTGGCAAGCACGCAGCCTGGAATTGGCCCAGCCGAACAACCCGCAGATTTCGCAGCTCTACAGAAATGTGGCGCGCGAACGTGACTTCTACGGCTTTCTCGCCGCCGACCGGGCGCAGACACCGTATCAGTTGAACAACAAACCGCTGGTGCTGAGCCCGGCCCTGGTCAACAAGGTGCGCAATACCCCCGGCGTCCAGCGCGCCCTGGAGTTCCATGCTCGCGGGCAGATCGTCGAGGGCCGCCGCGAGTGGTATCACGTCAGCCGCCACTTCACCCGTGACGAGATGGTCGCCCAGGCGCGCCTGGCCTACGACCTGCGCTGGTACTTCCCGGCCATTCGCACCATCAGCCAGGCGCAGTACTGGGACGACCTGGACATCCGCTTCCCGATGGCCCATCGCGATACTCTGGTGCGCGAAGCCAAGGTGCGCGGCCTGCATTCGAGCTGGGTGTTCGCCATCACCCGGCAAGAAAGCGCCTTCATGGAGGATGCACGTTCCAGCGTCGGTGCCAGCGGCCTGATGCAGCTGATGCCGGCCACGGCCAAGGAAACCGCTCGCAAGTTCAGCATTCCACTGGCGTCGCCACAGCAGGTGTTCAACCCGGACAAGAACATTCAGTTGGGCGCAGCCTACCTGAGCCAGGTGCACAGCCAGTTCAACGGCAACCGGGTACTGGCGTCGGCGGCGTACAACGCAGGGCCTGGCCGGGTACGTCAGTGGCTCAAGGGTGCCAAGCACCTGAGCTTCGACGTGTGGGTAGAGTCGATCCCGTTCGACGAGACGCGCCAGTATGTGCAGAACGTGCTGTCGTACTCGGTGATCTATGGGCAGAAGCTCAATGCGCCGCAACCGCTGGTGGATTGGCATGAGCGGTATTTTGATGACATGTAGGGATTGCTGAGTCAGCACTGCCCTATCGCGGATTCATCCGCGATAGGGCCGGCACTCACTATTCCAGCACTTCGACTTCCATCCCCACTTCCAGCCAGCCACCCCCATCCACGGCCAGGTTCTGCCCGAACAGGATGTCCCCTTCTTTCTCCCGGAAGGTTTTCAAGGTAGTTAGCGGCTCGCGGTCCGCGCTGCGCTCCCCGGTCGCCGGATCGAGCGTGGTGAAGATGCACCGCACACTCGGCTTGAGCACGCGAAATTCCAGCTCGCCAATGCGAATCCGCTTCCAGCTATCCTCGGCAAAAGGCTCAGCGCCTTGCACCACCAGATTCGGCCGAAAGCGCAGCATTTCCATGGGCCGACCAATACGCCGGCTCAAGTCATCCAGCGAGCCTTGGCCTATCAGCAATAAAGGGAAACCATCGGGAAACGCCGCACGGTCACTGTTCAGGCCGTAACCGTTGGGCAGATAGCGCGCCCGCTGCTCAGGGCAGTGGACCAGGCGCACCGATTTGCCGAGCAACTGCGACAACCAGGTTGCCGCTTCGTCGCCCGCGTCCGGCACACGCAAGGTGTCACGCCAGATGGTCACCCCCCGCAGGCTGTCATCGGCAGCAGGTACCGCCACCTGCAGCGGCGCCTGCCCCGGTGCTTCCAGCAGCAGTGCTCCGCCCTCGCCTTCGCAGGCCTTCAGCTGCCCAAGCAGCGGCCAAGCACGCTGGGTGAGGAAGCGTCCGTTTTCTTCCTCGACCACCATCCAGCGTCGATCGCCCTGCAATCCCAGCAGCCCCACCGGCGAGCGCTGCAGGCTTTGCGCCTGCCCCGACTTCACCGGGTATCGATACAACTCACTCAGAAACATCCTTGCCTGCCTCGTGCCGTGCCAAAAGGCCAAGCTTATACCTGGCAGGCCCAAGGATCACGCAGTGGCCGCATCCAGCAACAGGCGTTGCTTGACCACATCAACAAGGCGATCAGGCTGGAACTTGGACAGGAAATTGTCGCAACCCACCTTTTTCACCATCGACTCGTTGAAACTGCCCGACAACGAGGTGTGGAGCACCACGTACAACTTGCGCAGGCGTGCGTCGCTGCGGATTTCGGTAGTCAGCCGGTAACCGTCCATCTCCGGCATCTCTGCATCGGTGAACACCATCAGCAGTTTTTCACACACATCCTCGCCCGCATCGGCCCAGGCCTTGAGCATGCGCAAGGCCTTCAGGCCATCGCTGGCCACATGCAGTTTCACCCCCAGTTGCGACAGGGTGTCACGCAGTTGCGCCAGCGCCACGCTGGAATCGTCCACCAGCAGCACTTCACGGCCACGGGCGCGGGCCAGCACCGGGTCGGCGAGCTTGTCACCGGAAACCCTGGCGTTGTACGGGACGATTTCGGCCAGCACTTTCTCCACGTCGATCACTTCCACCAACTGCTCATCCACCTTGGTAATGGCCGTCAGGTAATGCTGGCGGCCAGCACTGGAGGGCGGCGGCATGATGGCTTCCCAGTTCATGTTGACGATGCGGTCGACCCCGCCGACCAGGAAGGCCTGTACCGAACGGTTGTATTCAGTGACGATGATGGTGCTGTCCGGCCCCGGCTGCAGCGGCCGCATGCCGATCGCCTGGGACAGGTCGATCACCGGCAAGGTCTGCCCGCGCAGGTTGACCACACCGCAGACGAACGCATGGCGCTGGGGCATCAAGGTCAATTTGGGCAGTTGCAGTACCTCCTGCACCTTGAACACGTTGATCGCGAACAGCTGGCGACCGGCCAGGCGAAACATGAGAATTTCCAGGCGGTTCTCACCCACCAGTTGCGTGCGTTGGTCTACCGTGTCGAGAATGCCTGCCATTGGAAAACCCCCGGGGCTGAGTGGGAAAAGGTGAATTCATTCACTCTTTATCGGCGGCTTGGGGCACAGCTTGACCCTTGTAATAAAATGCCGCACAGGCAATTGATATCACATTACCATCATGCTTTACTGCGGACATCGCCACCTTGGATCCATTCACGCGCCCAACAGTCGCACCCTAGGCAGCCATCAGGGAAACCCCTAGTGGCAATCGGGTGCAACCTGATGTTCGCGATATCCTTTAGCCATTAATGTGACGCCATTCTCACTGCATGAATGGAGTCAGGCTTTTGCTAGCGATCGACATGGCGTGCCCATCCCTTGCTCCTGCCCTACGCGCCGGAGTGTCATGATGGACAACACCGTCTTCCCCAACAGCGCCCTGCAGGAGTTCCTGCTGGATGCGCAGGTCTTGTTGACCCAGACCCAGGAATGCCTGCAGCACCTGGAACTGATCACCAATGACCCGGACGCTTGTCATTGCCTGCACAATACCCTCGACACGCTCGCACGACGCGCCAGCGGCCTGAACCTGCACGAAGTTGCCCACTACGCCACTGCCCTGCAGCAGCTGCTTGCCCCGGCCTGCCAGCAACTGCACCTGCACAGCGAAGCATTGCCTGCGCTGGATGCCTGCCTGACACTGCTGGCCTGGCAACTGGAGCTGGTGGATATGCGCACTGGTCGGCTTGCCCTCGATAGCAGTGAGCAAGCAGCACTGTTGAGTGATCTCGCGAATGCGCTGGGCAGTTCCGTGCCGCAAACGTGTGCGCCCTGCGATGAAATGGGCAGCAGCTGCCTCCATTCGCACACCCCGTCAGTCAGCCATTGGAATGCACTAGCGAGCGCACCACGGGGCAACTAAGGACATAGTCCGGTGCCACCTCAACGCGAACTTGCACGATGTTATGCGTTCACCGGCCGCGCCTGTGACCTGAAGCAACACCAAAGTTGAACTGGGCAATTCAGAGAAATACAGCAATAGTGGCACACCGCCACTTATCACCTCAGGCAATACCCCGAGATCAGCCCGTAAACCCTGAGGTTTCAAAGCATTACCCGGTCGCGACCTGAACAGTCCGAAGTGATACCATGCGCACTAACAAACACCGGCCACCCGTATGTGAATTGCTTTCAACGCGCATTCGCCAATTATTGAAAGCTCGACGCCAAAGCCTCTGGTAAACCATGTGCAAGGCCTCCATCAGCAAGACTTCTGTGGCTTCCCTACCTATGTTCCCACGCTTGAAGATCCCTCTGCGTCGCTGTTCTCGCGCCACCTTGCTGCGCTGGGCTACGGCGTTGCTGTGCGTGGTGTCGCTGGTCGCCAACCTGTCGCTGCTGGCCGCGCAGGCCCTGCCCATCGGCCTGCTGTTGCTGCAGTTGGTTGCCACCCTCGGCGTGTGCTGGCACCTGGGCCACGGTGCCAGGTCTATCAGCATGCGCCCTGCGGAGCTGGCCGACCGCATGCTCAAGGTGCAGGAGAGCGAACGCCAGCACCTGAGCCGGGAGCTGCATGATGACATCGGCCAGTTGCTGACTGCCGCAAAACTGCAGCTCGATTGGTTGCAACGGCGTGTGCCCGGTGAATTGCAAGCGCACTGCGGCAGCTTGCGCAGCACCCTGGAAGACTCCTTGAGCAAAGTGCGCGACGTGTCTGCCATTCTCAATCCACGGCAACTGGCCAGCCTTGGCCTGGAAGCCAGCCTGCGGGCGCACCTGGTACGCACCCTGGCAAACAGCGATGTGCACTGGAGCCTGGAGTGCCATCAGCGCCTGGGCGGTGTGACCGAGGAAGTAGCCATGGCCGCGTTCCGCATCACCCAAGAAGCCGTGACCAACATGTTGCGCCATGCCCAGGCACGCAACCTGACCGTGCGCCTGCAGCGCAGCCCCAATGGGCTGGCCTTGTCGATCCAGGACGACGGCCTGGGCTTCATCCCCGCCGCCAACCCTGCAGAGGCCGGCCAGCGCGGCATGGCCGGCATGCAGGAACGCGCCACCGCGCTCAAGGGCAGCCTGGAGATCACCAGCCAGCTTGGCCTGGGCACGCGCATCGACGCCTTGTTCCCGTGGCCACCTCGCACCCATGAACGCGCCAGGACTCCCCATTCGCCATGACCTGTAGATTGCTGCTGGTGGATGACCACTCGCTGATCCGCGCCGGGGTACGCGCCCTGGTTTCCGATATCCCTGGTTATACCGTTGTCGGCGAGGCAGACGACGGCGATCAGTTGCTCGAGCAAGCTCAGCAGCTGGCACCCGATATCGTCTTGCTGGACATTTCCATGCGCTCGACCAGCGGCCTGGACGCCCTCACCCTGCTGCGCGCCTCGGGCAACACCTGCAAGGTGCTGATCCTGTCCATGCACACCGACCCGGACCTGATCATGCGCGCACTGGAAAGCGGTGCCCACGGCTACCTGCTCAAGGACGCCACCGCCACCGAACTGGAACAGGCGCTGACGGCATTGCGCGGCGGTGAGCGCTACCTCAGCCCGGCAATTGCTCATACCGTGATCAACCAAGCGCTGATGCGCGCACAGCACGGCAAGCAGGCCCCAGCCGACCGACACAACCTGACCGCGCGGCAACTTGAGATCCTGCGCCTGATCGTTCGCGGCAAGTCGACGCGCGAGATCGCCAGCGGCCTTGGCCTGTCGATCAAGACCGTGGAGACCCACCGCTCGCAAATCATGAAACGCCTGCATATCTACGACGTGGCAGGCCTGGTGCTGTTTGCCGTGCGCGAGAAGATCATCAGCCTGGACGACTGAGCAACGGCGAGTCCCCCGGCAAATGCAGGCGCAAGGCTGCAGGGCAGGCCTCGAAGCGCAGGCTGTCGGCTTGCAGCGGCTCGCCATCGAGGTTGATGTCCAGGCCTTGCGAACACTTGACCTCGACCCATGGCAAACGAGCCCGTACGAAAAGCCCTTCCCCCGCCAATAGCTCGCGCAATGCCCCGACCATTTCCTGGGGGGCCGGCAAGATGGCCACGTCGAGCAGACCGTCGTCCACCTGCGCTTGCGGGCACAACTCCTGCCCACCACCGGCCTGGCGACCATTGCCGATGCCCAACGCCAGCAACTCGCCCTGCCACTGAAAACCCGGCCCGCTCACTTCCACCGAGGCGGCCTGAAGCTCACTGAACCGCGACAGGCCAGTGAACAGATAGGCGGCCGCGCCCAGCACTTTTTTCAAGTCTTCCGAAGTGCTGGCGGTGACCTGGCTGCCGAAGCCGCCCGTAGCCATGTTGAGGAACCATTGATCACCCACGCGTCCCAGGTCGATCGGCCGGGGCGGCTGCTCAAGCAACGCCAGGGCTTCGCCAGGCAGCAATGAAACGCCGGCGGCCTTGGCAAAATCGTTGGCGGTACCCAACGGCAGCAAGGCAAGGCTGACATCGGTAGCCGCCTGCCCCATGGCTTCAGCCACATCGCGCAAGGTGCCATCACCGCCGCCAGCGACCACATGGGTATAGCCTCCCGTCAGCGCCTCACGCACCAGGCGCTGGGCATCACCACCTTCCCAGGTCACCCGTACGTCCAGTGTCCAGCCCCGCTCGCGCAAGGCTGACACGGCCTGGCGCACCTCTTCGTTCATCGCCTGCTTGCCATGCAGAATCAACATCGCCTTGCGCGTTTGCATTGCGCCTCTCCGTGGGGCTGTCAGTCCAGATCTCGACCACAACCACGGGCAGAATGCTGCACACCTGCCGCA